>JANOIJ010000094.1:0-25226 GCA_031407575.1 Gemmatimonadaceae bacterium
CACGGATGGCGACGATCGAATTCGCGTAGCGATTGTCGCCAATGCGCTCGCCGCCGTAGTAGTCGGGGCTCGGGCTTCCGGTGGGGACGAACACCATGTCGCGCGCGGAATCCGCGGCGATGACGGACCACGCGTTGGCCGCGCCTGTGGTGTGCGCCATCGCGCCACGCCAACTGTCCCACGCCGGATCCGTGGGGTCTCGCGGTACGGGATCCCAGCTCCAGCGCAGCGCACCGGTGCGCGCATCGTACGCCCGCACTTCGCCGCTGGCCGCGTTCGTGCGGCCGTTGTCGGCGATTGCGGAGCCGGTGACGATCATTCCATTGATCACCGCCGGCGGAGACGTCAGCTCGTACTCCTCCTCGTAGTACGGCGCATTGCGCAGTCCCTTGCGCAGGTTCACGGTGCCGCGTTCGCCGAAGCCCGTGCACAGCGCACCGGACTTCGCGTCGAGTGCGATGATCCGCGCGTCGATGGTGCCGAGGTAGATGCGACGCCGGCAGGTGGCGGTGCGCGGTGCGCGCGCGTCGAGCCAGGTGGACACGCCACGGTTGGCGAAGTCGCCCCAGTCACCGGCGCGATTGGCGCGCGCATCGTACGTCCAGCGTACCGTCCCCGTTGCGGGGTCGAGCGCCATGACGCGTCCGAACGGCGTGGAGAGGAAGAGCGTCCCGTCCACCATGAGCGGCGTCGCCTCGAATTTCACGGGCTGGAGCGTCTTCACGTCCATCTCGCCGGTGCGATACGTCCACGCGACGGTGAGCTGCGAGACGTTGTCGCGCGTGATCTGCGTCAGCGGCGAATAGCGGCTGCCCAGCGCATCGTGGCCGTAGGCGGACCACTCGCCAGTGGCGCTCCCGGCCTGGGCGTGCGTGAGATCGGCGGCGAGCAGCGCGGAAAGCACGAGAGCCATCGCGCATTTCCTGCATGCGTTGCGGAGGAGCAGCTTCGAGTTGTTGCGCATTGGCCAGTAGGTGGGCGTGAGCTGGACGATGAATGCGTCAAGCTACGACAGCAGTCGCGCACCGAGGAGCCGATAGGGACGACCGGGTTCGCTACGGGACGAGCGGGATGCACGCGGCGTCGAGGGCCGGTCAACGGCAGAAAACAGGTCCCTCGGTCGCTACGCTCCTGTCGGGACGACATCCCTACCTTCCGACGCCGAACTCCCGCTCCGCCGCGGCGCGGTACCGACGGCTCCACGTGAGCTCGCGGCCATCCTGCATCACAACGCGATAGTCGCCGTGCGACCAGTCGTGCATCGAGCGGATGGCGTCGAGTCGCACGAGCGTGGAGCGATTGATCCGCAGGAAATGCGCGGGATCCAGGCGCTCCTGGAGCGACCCGACCGTGGCGCGCAGCCGATAGCGACTCGCACCGCCAGTCAGGTACACATAGTTGCGCTCGGCCTCCACGGTGTCGATCCGCTCGACCGGCAGGAACAGCGCGCGGCCGTCGTCGAGCACGAGAATGCGACGGAGGTACTGGCGAGCGGGGGCAGGCACGAAGATCGCCGCGGGTGCGCGCTCCGCGAGCCGTTCGCGAGCGCGCGTGAGCACCTGGTCGAAGCGCAGCGGCGTGAACGGCTTGAGCAGGTAATCCACCGCACCAACCTCGAAGGCGCGGATGGCGTGACGCTCGTCAGCGGTGACGAACACGACGTACGGCGCCTCACCGGCTTCGATCGCCTGGACAACGCCGAAGCCATCGACCCCCGGCATCTGCACGTCGAGAAACACGATGTCTGGTTGCGAGCGTTTGATCGCGGCGACGGCCTCGCGCCCGGTTGACGCCTCGCCCACGATCTCCACGTCGGCACACGCCTGGAGCAGGCGGCGCACTTTGGCGCGCGCCGGCGCCTCGTCGTCAACGATGAGCGCGCGCAACGTCGTCCATCGTGGCCGGCGGTGCGATGGCAGCAGCGCGCGCAGGAATGCGGATCGTCACGCGAAAGCGGCCGTTGGCCAACGACGTCTCGAGCGATGCGGCGGTGCCGTGCAAAAGGCGGAGGCGATCGCGCGTGGTCGCGAGCCCGGTGCCAACGCGTTCCGGCCCCCTGTCGTCCCGAGCGAAGCGAGGGACCTGCTTGTGTCGTGCCGGTTCTGTCGGAAACTCGGGGGCATCCACGTCGTTCTCGACAATGAGGGATAGAACATCGCCCGATTGCGCGAGCGAGACCGTCACGCGCGCAACGCCAAACTCTCGCGACGCGCCGTGTCGTACCGCATTCTCCACGAGCGGCTGGAGCAACAGCGTGGGCACGGCAACGGAACGCGCGCCGGGGTCGACGTCGATGCTGACCTGCACGCGGTCGCCGAAGCGCGCCTCCACGAACGTGAGGTAGGCGCGGAGCAATCCAAGCTCCTCGTCGACGCTCACTTCCTGACGCTCCGTGGTCCGGAGCGCGTGGCGAAGCAGGTCGCCCAGCCGGCCGATCATCTCGTCCGCCGCGACGGGATCGTCGTACACCGTGGACGAGATCGTATTCAGCGCGTTGAAGAGAAAGTGCGGCTGAAGACGCAGGCTGAGTGCTTCCAGGCGTGCCGTGGCGGCGTCGCGTTCCAGTGCCGCGGCGCGCAGTTCTCGCTGGCGCAACGCGCGCTGCAGGCGCATGCCGGTCAGCACGGTCATCAACAGGATGCACGCGAGCAGGTCTGTCGCCGATTCCATGAGATAGCGCATCGGCATGCGGCCGTAGTCATACGCACCGAGCCCGATCACCGGCGCGATCACGCGTCGGCTTGCCGCGAGCATGGTCGTATGCAGCACGGTGTACGTGACGTACCCCGCGACGTGCGCAGGCCAATTGCGCCGCCAACCGCCGGCCGTGAGTGGAAAGCGGCGCTCCACCGCGACAAGCAGCCAGAAGAGCACGAACGCGCCGTACGCACCGGTGCTTTCCTCGAGCGCGCGGCGGAGGGCAGTGCCCTGCTCGTCGCGCGTCAGGTCGTCCAGGTAGAACGACGCGAAGGAAATCAGGCCCAGCGCGGTGAAGGCAAGGAACGCCACCGGCACCGAGATGCGTGGCGATTCCTCGGCGAGAGACTCGCTGTCGCTCGCCACCGCGCGAGTCACGGTGCCTTCGGCGTGGTGCTGGGTGTGGCGACAGGCGCGTTCGTCGCGCCGCCGCCGTCGGCCGGACACGACAGCCCGATGGGGCGGCTCGCATCCGCCTTTGCGTACCCGATGCGCGGCAGCACCTCGATGGTGGCGAGCGTGAGCCCCCATATCACGAGCAGCAGCGACAACACGTGCGCGCGCGCCGTACGGTGCCGCCACGTCCACATGCTGCTCCATAGCCCGCCGAGTGTCACCGCTGCGACTGCTGCGCCATACCCGGCCAGGCCCAGGCCACATCGCGACGGATAGGGCCAGAAGAGAATGCCCACCGCCAGTGCGGTCGCCAGGCCAAGTCGCGCCAACGCTGGCCAGCTGCGTGTGGCTTCGCGATCGGCCACGACCTTCGCCTTGGCGGCGGGCGGCGCGCCCTTGGCGGGAGCGGGAATAAGCGCGGAGTCCGAGATCGATTCCAACTGCTTGTCGATCTTCTTCAGTTCGGCGTCCCAGTCGCTCATGCGTCGTCCTCGAGAGAAGCCGTGCCGTCATCCTCAGCGAGCAGCACGCGAAGCATCGCCGGGTACCGATTGAGGAAATCGCGCGTCACCGCAAAGTGCTCGGTCTCCTCGTACTTCACCTGCGATATACCGCCGGCGTCGAGCTGAAGAATAGCAGCATCGGGATATGCAAGCAGGATGGGGGAGTGTGTCGCGATGATGAACTGCGACTTCATGCGAACGAGCCGGTGAAGGAGCGTAAGCAGCGTCATCTGCCGAATCGGCGAGAGCGCCGCTTCCGGTTCGTCGAGAAGATACAACCCGTTGCCGCGGAGCCGGTTGTCGATGAGCGCGAGAAAGGACTCGCCATGCGATTGCTCGTGCAGCGCACGCTCGCCGAAGCCGGCGGAGACGAGCGGACCGATCGCGTCTCCCGGCTCGTTTGTATCGAGCCGCTCGATCTCGGTCGCAACAGTGAACAGACTCTCCGCGCGGAGAAAGTAGCCATCGCGAGGCTTTCGCGTACCACGCACGGGCCGGAGGTACTTGTGCAGCGCTGAGTGCGACGCGCGCGTGCCGAAACTAAAGCTCCGCGAGCCACCCTCCGCGTTGAATCCAAGCGCGACCGCCATTGCCTCCAGCAATGTGGACTTGCCTGAGCCATTCTCGCCGACCAGGAAGGTCACGGCGGGATGCAGCGGTAGACGATCGAGGTCACGAACGGCGGCAAGGTTGAACGGATATCGCCCGAAATCAGGCACACGATCGCGACGCAATTCGATCTCGCGCACGAAAGCCTGACGCACTCCGGTGGGTGCCGAGATCGCGGCACTCATCGCGACGGCCGCAGCATCACGCGTCGTCCTCGTCATCCCCGGCGGGCAGCGGCACCGGATGCGCTACCCCGCCCTCCCGGCTCAACCCATACCGCTCGATCTTCTTGTACAGGTTGGAGCGCGGCATGTCGAGTGCGCGGGCCGTCTCGCTCACATTCCAGTCGAACACCCGCAGCTTCGCGACAAGGTACGCGCGCTCGGCCGCGTGCTTGAAGTCGTCGAAGTGCGCCACGTCGAGCAGTGAGCCGAGCCCGCCTTCTGCGGAGTCCGCGCGACGGCCCACGAGACGCTCGACGTCGTCCGCCGTGATGCGTGGGCCGCTCGACAGGATGAGCAGCCGCTCGACGGTGTTGCGCAACTCGCGCACGTTGCCGGGCCAGTCGCGCTGCTGGAGCCGGCTCACGGCGTCGTCACCCATGGCGCGCGGCGCGAGGCCGCCCTGCACGGTGAGCTGCGACAGGAAGTGTCCGATGAGCGACGGGATGTCCTCCCGTCGTTCGCGCAGCGGCGGCACGTGAATGGGCACGACGTTGAGCCGGTAGTAGAGATCCTCGCGAAAGCGGCCTGCCGCGATCTCCTCTTCCACCACTTTGTTGGTCGCCGCCAACACGCGCACGTCGACCTGCACGGGCTTCGCGCCGCCGATCCGCGTGACGACGCCATCCTGCAACACACGCAGCACCTTTGCCTGCGCGGCGAGGCTCATGTCCCCGATCTCGTCGAGGAAGAGCGTGCCGCCGTCCGCCTGCTCGAACTTCCCCGCGCGATCCGCGATCGCGCCGGTGAACGAGCCCTTGATGTGCCCGAACAACTCGCTCTCGATGAGCTCACCGGGAATGGCGGCGCAGTTCACTTCGATGAACGGGCCCTTGACGCGCGTGGACTGTGTGTGGATCGCGCGCGCGACGAGCTCCTTGCCCGTTCCATTCTCGCCGGTGATCAGGACTCTCGCAGGCGTCTTGCCCACGAGTGCGATCTTGTCCGTCACAGCCCGTACGGCGTACGACGCACCCACAATCTCGAAGCGTGAATGCACTGTCTCGCGCAGCCGCTCGTTCTCCGCCTGAAGATCAAGGTGCGACAGCGCGTTCCGCAGCGTGACGAGGATGCGGTCCGTGTCGAGCGGCTTCTCCAGGATGTCGTAGGCGCCGTGCTGCGTCGCCTCGACCGCGGTCTGGATGGTGGCGTGGCCGCTGATCATCACCACCACGGCGTGCGGATCCTGCTCCCTCAGCTTGCGCAGCGCCTCCAACCCGTCGATGCCCGCCATCTTCACATCCATGAAAACGAGATGCGGACGGAAGCGCGCGTACTCGGACAGGCCATCCACGGCATTCGCGGCCGTCTTCACGTCGTAGCCCTCGAACTCCAGCAACTGTCCGAGGGCGGCACGGATGCCCTGCTCGTCGTCGACGATCAGGATCTTTCGATTCATGGATTCGTGCCCGGCGTGGTCTTGTACAGCGTCACTCGGCCGTTGGCGATGCGCACGTCCGCGAGTGTCTTCGGTGTCGGCACCGCAAGCGCATTGGGTGCGAGCCCCGGCGGCCGGTTGCCCTTGGACATCTGCTCCACGATGCGCGGGATGGCGCCACTCGGCACCTTGAAGTCGCGCAACTTGATCTCGCGAATCGTGAACTCGCTGAGGCCGGGCCGCACGACGCGGAATCCACCGCCCAGCGAAATGCGCTCTCGATCGTTCAACAGGCCGCCGACGGGACCGAGCACGCCCGCGCCGGCGAGGTCCTTGATCGGTACGACGGCGCGCACGAACAGCGCGTCGCCGATGACCGCGGCCTCCACACTATCGGCTGACGTGGGCAGGGTGCGGCCCACCGTCTGGAAGACGTACGACGCAATCTCGCTGGCGCGGAGGTTCGCGAACACGGGACCGGTGGTCGACGACATCGCGTCGATCGCCTTCTTGCCGCGCGCGCCGGCCTCGGGCGAGAGCGGCTCCCACAGCGGCGCCGTGGACACGGCCGGTGGCGGACTGGACGACGTCTTCAGCCATTTATCGCGGGTGAACCATGCGCCCGCCGCGAGGCAAGCCAGGACGAACAGACAGCCAACTCGAGCAATGCATCCCATGAATCAACGTCCTCCGAATCAGCCGAGTGGTGCTGTGTGTAGCCGGCGGTAGCGCGCGCCATCGGGCGCGAGCGTGCTCTCGAGCAACGATATCTCCGACACGGCGGCGACTGCCGCGAAGTCTATCCTGCGCGCCGCTCGGGCAAGGCGCTTCGCTCCATCCAGGTCCAGTGGTTCGCGTATGCGCGCCAGCGTGACGTGGGGGCGAAACGCGCGCCCGTCGATCTCGAAACCCTCCTGCTCGCAGGCCACCTCGAGATCGTGATGCAACAGCTCGAGCCGCGCCTCCTGCTCTACCCCGATCCATACGACGCGTGCCCGGCGAAAGTTGGGGAAGGCGCCGATGCCCTGCAATTGCATGTCGAACCCAGAGTAGGGGTCAGAGTCGCGCGTGATTGTGATCCGGCGCGCAGGGTCAGTGTCGGGGTCAGAGTCGTGCGTGATTTCGAGCCGGCGCGCGGGGAAAACCGTGGGTACTCTGACCCCAACTCTGACCCCTACTCTGACCCAAACTCTGACCCCAAACGGCCGCGCCACGCGGTCCATCATCGCGACGAGCGCCGGAACGCGGTCTTCCGCCACGTCACCGAGGAACTTCAGCGTGAGGTGGCGCTTCTCGCATGGAACCCAGGCGAGGCCCGGAGCCGCCGCGCGGAGTGGCGCAAGCGCCGACTCGAGGTCGTCGAGGACGTGAGACGGCAGCTCAATCGCGAGAAAGAGGCGCATCCGGGCGTGGCACGTCGCCGGGGTCGCCGCGCATCTCGATGGCGACGTGCGAGAAGCCATGCTCGCGCGCAAGCGCGAGCGCCTCACGCCGAAGCGCGGCGTCGCCGAGCCGCGCGACGGTGGCTGCATCAGCGATAAGCACGGCGAGCCCGGCACGAGACTCCACGCGAACTACGAGCCCGCGCTCCGCGAGCGCGCCTTCGAGTGCCGGCTGTCCCGGTGTCTCTCGGCGGATGCTCATGCGGCGGTGACGCCGTGCAGCACGTTCAACGAGCCCGAGCGAAAGCCGCGCAGGTCGAGCGCCACGCGGAGAAAGCCAGCCGCGAGCACCGCGTCCCGCAGCACCGAAAATCGCGACGGCGCCAGCCAGTGCGCGAGTATCGCCTGCGACAGCTCGACGCGCGCGAGATCGTCGTGATAGCGCACGCGCACGTCGTCCGCGATGCCGAGCGCGCGCAGCGCCGCCTCTGCGCGCTCCACCTGCGCGAGTCGCTGCGGCGTCACGCCTGTTCCGTACGGCAGCCGCGACGACAGGCATGGCGACGACGGCTGCGCCCACGTCGGCAGGCCGAGCGCGCGCGACCGCTCGCGAATGGCGTCCTTGGTGAAACCCAGCTCGCCGAGAGGACTCTGGATGTCGTGCTCGCGCGCCGCCTGCGCACCGGGCCGATAGTCCGCGAGGTCATCGGCGTTCGTGCCGTCCACGACGGTCGTGAACTCGCGCGCACGAGCGGCTGGCACCAGGCGCGACCACAATTCCGTCTTGCAGAAGTAGCAACGATTCGTGGGGTTGGCCGCGTACCGTGGGTCGTTCAGCTCATCGGTGTCCAGCTCGAGCACCGCCACGTCGAACGACAGTGCGACGCTCCGCGCCACCTGCCACTGCTCGGCCGGGTAGGACGCGCTGCGACCGATGATGGCGAGCGTGTTGTCCGCGCCCAGCGCGCGCCGCGCGACGACGGCGAGATACGCCGAGTCCACGCCGCCGCTGTAGCCAATGGCGACGCGAGTGCGCTCGCGCAGCCACGTGACCAGCGCCTGTTCCCTGCCGAGCGCGTCCAGTGTCATGACGGAAAGTTATCCACCGCGGGCGGCCGCAGGCAGTGCGCGCTAAGCAGAATCAGAGCGGACGGCATCGCAGCCACTACAACACCATCACGTTCGCCTCCTTCGCCCCGCACTCATGCGCGCTCTCGCCGCTGCCCTCCTCATTTCCATGCTCGCGCCTGCTGCCAGCGCCCAGCATCCGTTGCGCCACATGATGGATGCGCGCGACGTTCGGTTCTCGCGCGCGCACCCGATCATCAACTATGTCCTGCGCGTCGACAGCACCGACCTCTCCGGATGGTCAGTGGAGATGCACATCCGGAACGCCCCCGACAGCTTTCGCGTCGCCCTGGCGCGGCACCCGGAGTATCACGACCGCTGGTTTCGCTATATGGAAGGGCTCACGATTTCCGCGCCGGATCGCCCCGCGACCATCGCTGGCGTCGACAGCGGGCCATGGATCGTGCGCGCGCAGGGTGGCGAGTCGGTGATCCGCTATCGCTTCCGGAATCCCGCGCCCGAACTGCCGCAGCGCGCGGCGTGGCGGCCGTTCCTCACCCCGACGGGCGGACTCACCGGTGGGCCGCAGGCGTTCATGTATGTCGTCGGCGCCGAGCTCGCGCCATCGCACGTGCAGGTCGACCTGCCGACGTCGTGGCACCTCGCGACGGCGCTGACGCCAACAGCGGACCCCACGGTGTTCTTCGCCGCGAGTGTGGACGCCCTGGTCGAGTCGCCGATGCTGGTCGGACGCTTTCGCGACTGGAGGTATCGCGTGGACGGCGTGCCGCATCGCGTCGTGTACTGGTCGCTGCCCAACGGCTCGGCGTTCGACACCACGCGATTCGTGGACGGGCTTCAGCGCTTGACGCGCGAGACGGTGGCGCTCTTCGGTCGCGCGCCATATCGCGACTATACCTGGATGTTCCAGGATGGCGCGTACGGCGGTCTCGAGCATCCCTCGTCCGTCACGCTCGGCGCGCCAAGTGACGAGCTGGCGAAGGATCCGATGTCGCAACTGCCTGAAGCCGCGCACGAGTTCATCCACACGTGGAACCTCATGCGCATCCGTCCCACGGAGTATGCCGGCGTAGACTATCGCGCGCCCGCGCCATCGGCGGGCCTGTGGTTTAGCGAGGGGCTGACGATCTACTACGCCGACGCGCTGCTTCGGCGCGCGAAGTTGCCGACGTTCGACACCACGCGACTCGATCATCTCTCGCAACTCATTACGCGCTACGTGGATAATCCCGGCGCGGCCAAGCTGTCGGCCGAGCTGGTGAGCCGCGTGGCGTACAACGCTGCACCTGGCGCGACTGGTGACTACTCGGTGAGCGCGCACATGCAGGGCGAGTTGATCGGCACAATGCTCGACTTCATCATCCGCGACGCCACGGGCGGCACGCGCACAATGGACGACGTGATGCGCGCGATGCTCGACCGGTTTTCCGGTGAGCGCGGGTTCACCGGCCGCGATATCGAGCGCGTCGTGGAAGACGTCTGCCACTGCAACGTGACGCCATTCTTGGATGCGCACGTCCGGTCTGCCTCGGCAATCGACATCGCGCGGTACGCTCGGCTGGCCGGACTGGAGCTCGCCGTGAAGCGCGAGCCCGCGACGCGGGAGGGCAAACCCGAGCCGGACCTGCGCCTGCTGGGATGGAATCCCGAAGGCGCCGCTGAATTCCGGCTTCGCGTTACGAACCCTTCCAGCGCGTGGGGCAAGGCAGGCCTGCACACCAACGACCGGCTGGTGTCGATCAATGGCCAGGCCGTCGCGAATTGGCCGGAGCTGCGCACGTTCCTTCGCGCCCTGCACATCGGCGACACGGTTCGCGTCGTCGTCGCTCGGCCCGCGGGGCCGTTCAGCACGACGGTGCGCGTGACGGGCTACGACCGGTCGCGCGTGACGCTCACGCCCTCCGCGCGTGCGACGGCACGGCAGGTGGCGATTCGCGAACGGTGGCTCACCGGGTGGTGAAGCCGTTGCTGCTCTGATCGCGAGATGGATCCGCGACGTTGCGGGTCCATCTCGCGAGCTGGCACGCGGGCACGTTACTTCGTGGGCATGACTGCCCTGCCCGAGGTCTGGCTTCGCGGACCGCTTCCCGACATTCCGGCGCTGCTCCAACCGGTGGCGCACTCGCTCCTGCAATCGCTCGAGGAGGTGCGTGCCCTCGTCGCCACCACGACGCACGCGCAGTTGTGGACCGAACCCGGCGACGCGCCCGCCGCCGGCTTCCACCTGCTGCACGCGGCTGGCAGCCTGGATCGCCTGATCACCTACGCGCGCGGCGAGATGCTGTCCCGTGCCCAGCTCGACAACCTGGCCCGAGAGCGTGCCCTCGACACGAGCGACGTGCTCCCCGAGGTACTTACCGCCGCGTTCGCCGCGACGGTCGAGCGCGCCCTGGCACAACTCGCCGCGACGGACGCGAACACGCTGCTGGAATCACGCGCCGTGGGACGCGGACGCCTGCCCTCGACCGTCATCGGGCTGCTCGTGCACGCCGCCGAGCATACGCAGCGACATGTCGGGCAGCTCACGTCCACATTGAGCATCGTCAAGGGCCGCACACCAGCGCCTGGTTCGCACGATGCGTAAGACTTTCATATTCAGGCACGTCACCCACGGCGGAGAATGGACATGATGTGGCAGACCACTCGGCGGTTTCGCGCCGCACTCGTCGCGCTCGCACTCGCAGTGCTGGCGACGACGTCCAGTGCCCAGACGATTCCAACCCGCCTGGCCGACAGCACGTACTGGCGCATGATCACCGAGATGTCCGAGCCCGACGGGTTCTTCCGCTCGGACAACCTCGCGAGCAACGAGTCGTCGCTCCAGTGGGTCATCCCCACGCTCCAGAAGGAGCTTGGCACCGGCGGCGTGTACCTCGGCGTCGCACCCGACCAGAACTTCACGTACATGATCGCGCTGAAGCCGAGCGTGGTGTTCATCGTGGACATCCGCCGGGGGGCGATGCTGCAACACCTGCTCTACAAGGCGCTCTTCGAGTTGTCGTCTGATCGTGCGGCGTTTCTCTCGCTCCTCTTCTCGCGGCCGCGTCCAGCGGGATTGGATAGCAGCTCGACGATCGACGCGATGCTCGCCGCCTACGCCCCGGTGGTTGCGGACTCCGCGACGTACCGGCGCAACTTCGCCGACATCACGCGACACCTCGTCGAGACGCACCGCTTCGTGCTCGGTCCAAAGGACATCGAGGGCATGGAGTACGTCTACAATGCGTTCTTCGGGGCCGGTCCGGAGCTGACGTACAACTTTGGCCAGGGGAACGCGACGGGCGGCTTCGGTGGACGCGGCCGGTTCGGCATGCCGTCATACGGCGCATTGCTCCTGGAGACCGATGGCACTGGCGCGAACCGCTCGTATCTCGCCAACGAGGCTGGCTATCGCTGGCTGCGCGACTTCCAGTCGAGAAACCTGCTCGTGCCGGTGATCGGCGACTTCGCCGGCCCGAAGGCGCTGCGTGGCGTGGGCGACTGGGTCCGCGCGCGCGGCGCCACGATCGACGCGATGTACGTCTCGAACGTCGAGCAGTACCTGTTCATGGATCCGGACGCATGGCGGCGCTACTACACGAACGTCGCGACGCTGCCGCTAGGCGCAAACGCGCTGTTCGTCCGGTCCGTGTCGGGGCGTGGCTTCATGCAGATGCCCGTGCAGAGTCCCAACGGACGGTCCGTTCAGCTCGTGAGCTCGGTGGCGGAGCTGCTCAAGGCATTCGCGGAGGGCAAGGTGATGAGCTACCAGGACGTGATCGCCATGGGACGGCAGTAGCGCGGATCGTCACGCACCCACTCGCGGTGGGCGCTCCGTCTCCAGCGCCAGGCGGATGGCCTCGAGTAAGGCCTCCGCGGTGTACGGCTTCTGCACGAACTGCAACGCGCCGGCGCTCATGGCCCGGCGGATGCCGTCGCCGTCGGCGAGGCCGCTCGAGCCGATGATCTTCACAGTCGGGTCGATAGCGGACAGCGCGGCGATCGTCGCGACGCCGCCCATGATCGGCATCGCCATGTCGGTGAGGACAACGGCGATGCCGGACCGATGCGCCGCGTACAGCGCCACGGCTTCCACGCCGTTCGACGCGAGCAGCACGTGATAGCCAAACCGTTCCAGTGTTCCCTTCACGACGACGCGCAGCGCCTCTTCGTCATCGACCACGAGAATCATCTCGCCATTGCCGCGTGGCAGCCGCGTCCGCTCCCGGTGCATCTCGTCGTCGGGTTTGTCCTTGGGGTTGGCCGGAAGGTAGACGGTGAACGTGGTGCCACGTTCCGGCTCGCTGGACACGTGCATGAACCCGCCGTGGCTCCTCACGATCGCGAGTGACGTCGAGAGGCCAAGTCCGGTTCCGCTTCCGGTTGCCTTCGTCGTGTAGAACGGCTCGAAGATGCGATCCTGGACGTCCTTCGACATTCCAACGCCCGTGTCGCTCACGGTGACGACGACGTACGCACCCGCGCGCGCCTCGAGAAAAGTGGACGCGAATGTGTCGTCGAGCATGATGCTCGCCATCTTCACCGACAACGTGCCTCCCGCCGGCATCGCATCACGCGCGTTGACGCAGAGGTTCAGGAAGACCTGATGGATCTGTGTAGGATCGCCCGTGACGGACCACAGGTTGGGATCCGGCGCGAACTGCAGATCGATGTTCTTGGGAAACGTATCGCGCAGCACCTTGAACAGGTCGCGCAGCGGCGCGAGCGGATTCATCACGATGCGGCGTCCCTGCACGCCGCGCGCGAATGTCAGCACCTGCTGCACGAGACTCGCGCCGTGACGCGCGCTGTTGTCCAGTGTCTGGAGAATCGACCGTGCGTCGGCGTCATCGGTCATGTCCATCAGCAACTCGACCGACAGCAGGATCGGCGCGAGGACGTTGTTGAGGTCATGCGCGATGCCGCCCGCCAGCGTGCCGATGCTTTCCAGCCGCTGCGTGCGCAGGAGCTGTTGCTCCAACCGCTTGCGATCGGTCAGGTCGAGCACGAAGCAGATGCCCTCCTTCGCGTTGTCCTCGAACGCCGCCGCGCCGACGAGCACCGGCACGCGCGAGCCGTCCTTGCGGATGTACTCCTTTTCGAGCGGCGTGCAGACGCCGCGCATGACCAACTCCTCGCGTGCGCGGCGGTCGAGGTGCCGGTACTCCGGCGGTGAGATGCGCCTCAGGTCAATGCGTCCGGCCGCGAGATCCTCACGGCTGAAGCCGAGCGTGCGGAGCAACGCGTCGTTCGCGCCGGTGATCGCCCCGGACGCATTCCAGAACATCACGCCCTGCGCATTCGACTCGACGAGCCGCCGAAAGCGCGCGTCGGCGCGCGACCGCTCGGTAACGTCCCGGACCAACGCGAGCAGGTTGCCGTCGGGCATCTGGCTCGCGATGACCTCGGCGCGCACGGTCGAGCCATCCTTTCGCCGAAACGTCCAGTCGTGCTTGTAGTCCGGCGACGACTTGATCTCGATGAGCGCCGAGTCGATGAACACGTGCTCGACCGGGACGACAATGTCCTTGCCGCTCATGCCAATCATCTCTTCCCGGGCGTAGCCGAGCATGCGGCAGAGACTCGCATTCGCATCCAGGTAGATCCCGTTGTCGTCCGCGACGAGGATGCCATCGGGTGCATAGTCGAACAGCGACCGGTAGCGCTCCTCGCTTGCCCGTGTGCGCTCCTCGGCGATCTTGCGAGCGGTGACGTCCGTGAAGGTGGTGATCGCGTGCGGCTCCCCGCGCAGCTCGACCGCGGCCACACCCACGAGCACGTGACGAGGCTCGCCATCCCGCGTGCGCATCACGACCTCCGCCTCGTGCACCGCGCCGGACTCGAGCAGCTGCCGCACGTGCGCCGCCGCGTCTTTGTCGACCATTCGCAGGTCAATCGTCGTTCGCCCGAGGAGCTCTTCCTTCGTCCAGCCGAACAGGCGGACGAACGCAGGATTCACGTCGACGAACGTGTGGTCCGATCCCCGATAAACGGACAGTGCCACCGGGCAACTGCGGAGGACCATGAGCAAGCGATCCTCTTCCGGGCTTTGCCTCCGCGCAAGATCCTCCAAGTCGGGCTGCGGATGCACGGCGGGCGCGCGAGAGCCGTCGTCCGCGTTCATGGGACGTTCGGGATCTCCTGGGCGATCGCGTTCTATCATCCTGAGCGCAGTCGAAGGATCTGCACCTGCTGTTCGTCAGGCGGCGGCACAGGCTTCGAGCAGCTGGGTTTCGTCCCGAGCTGGCGCAGTTTCGTCTCCGTGTGTCGGGGACGCGCGCAGCGTCGCGCGTGCGTCCCCACTGCCTGCCGCGACCCATCATCGCCGCCGTGACGGATCGAACGGGCCCACGGTCCATTGCCCCTCGGCGTGCATGACGCGCCAATTGCCGTGAAGCGTACGGCATCGCACTGCAACCGTAGTGCCTGTCGCTCAGACGTAAGACGACAGCCTCCGCGCGGCAGACTGCCACAGTGTTTGGCCGAGTGCTCCAGGACGGCATTCCATCCGCGACCTTACACGGGTCGCTCACTCCTTCTTTTCGAGGAGGCGCACGCGCACCGAGCGCATCAGGCTCTTCAGCTTGGCGCGCTCGGCCGCGGCGGCAACGGGATTGGCGACCAGTTCTGCGCGAGCAACCTCACGAACCAGCTTGCGCCAGCTCGCGAGCCGCTCGGCATCGAGCAGCCCCGCGTCCAATGCCTGTCTCACGGCGCAGCCCGGCTCGGCGCCGTGGACGCAATCGGCGAACCGGCACTCCGCGCTGAGCGCCGTAATGTCGTCGAACGCCTGCTCCAGGCCCGACGCGCCCGACCACAACTGCAACTCGCGCATGCCCGGCGTGTCGATCACCAGCACGCCGCCGGGCAATCGCACCAGCTCGCGATGCGTTGTCGTGTGACGCCCGCGCCCGTCGTCGCGCACGCCCGCCGTGCGCATGAGCGTGTGACCACTGAGGTGGTTCACGAGCGTGGACTTCCCAACCCCCGACGAGCCGAGCAGCGCGATCGTGCTGCCGGCCGGCAGGTGTTCCTCCAGCGCGTCGATGCCCGCGCCGCTCACCGTCGAGACGGCGATGACGTTCACGCCGGGCGCGCTCGCGCGCACCGTCGCCAGCCACTCGTCCACATTGTCGACCTGATCCGCCTTCGTGAGGATCACCACGGGGAGGGCGCCACTCTCCCATGCCACTGCGAGGTAGCGCTCCAGGCGGCGAACATTCACGTCGTCCGGCAACGCCGTCACGATGAAGACGCGATCGACGTTGGACGCGACGATCTGCGGCACCGCCTTCTCGCCCGCGGCGCGTCGCGTAAATGCCGACTGCCGCGCGAGAACGGCGCGCACCTGCGCGTCGCCGCCGGCGTCTCCTGGGCGAAGAGCAACCCAGTCTCCGGTGGCGGGACGATCTGCGCTGGCCGCATCGCGAACGACGGATGCGAGCACGGCCGCGCATTCACCAAACTCACCGGCGACGATGACGCGATTCCGATGGACGGTGATGACGCGCGCCGGCACGTCGCTGGACGCCGCCTGTGCGGCGAATGACTGCGCAAACCGCTCGCTCCAGCCGAGGTCGCGCAGCGTAAGCGGCGCGGAGTCATCCGCGCTGAATGGTTCGTGATGCATTGAGAGGAATCCCCGGGCGCGGCGCACGAAAGCGCCGAGTGATGAGGCGTCGATCAGGATGATCGAAGCGCACGTTCATCCCTGGCCGCTCGGCGGGGTCCTGACTTTGGTGATGCTTCCGCTGTCAGGACGCGCGAGTAGCGGTCAGGACGGTGACGGAGGAGACGGCGGTACGCACAAGGCACCTCGAAGAGATCAGGTCGAGCGCAGTGGGCGCCCGGAATGCTGGACAGTAGGCCGTCAGCATCGCTGCGTCAATCGGCGCGGCGTGCAGGGCAGTTGCGCGCAATAGGCACGGCGCGATGATCGTGAGGGGGTCAGAGTCGGGGGTCTGAGTTGGGGGTCAGAGTCGTCGGGCAATACATCTTCGAGCGGCTCAGGCACTTTCACCGCCGCTCACGTGTACTGAACGCGAATGTTGCCGTGTGGCAGACGCGAGCAGCACGACAACGCGACAACACAACGGAAGCCAAAGCCCATGAAGATCGTGATGCGACGTGTCCGTGTGATCGTTGTCGCCGTGCTAACGCTGAGCGGTACACATGCCGCCGCACAGGTCGGCTTCAGGCAGATCCGTGTGCCGGACGCAGCGCACGGGCGCGACCTCGAAGGAGCCGTCTGGTATCCCACCGCGGCAAACACGGCGCCAACGACCGTGGGGCAGAATGCGGTCTTTACCGGTGAGGCGGTGCGTGTGGACGCACCGGTTGTCGCGGGACGTCATCCCCTCGTCGTGCTCTCGCACGGCTACAGCGGCAACTGGACGAACCAGAGTTGGCTGGCGGTAGAGCTGGCCCGGCTCGGCTATGTGGTGGCCGCCGTGAACCACCCCGGCACGACGACACGGAACATGGACACCATTGCTGGTGCCCGGCTGTGGGAGAGGCCCAGGGACATCTCTCGGATGATTGACGCCCTGACGAAGGACTCGAGCTGGTCCGCCCTCCTCGCGGATGGTGTCGCGGTGCTCGGGCATTCGCTCGGCGGCTGGACCGTCGTGGAGCTCGCTGGCGGACGGTTTGATCCGCAGCGCTTCGAGGCCCACTGCAAGGATCACGGGACGCTCGCCTCATGTCAGGTCTATCGAAAGCTCGGTGCGGGACGGGACGCGGCGTCGCGGACGGCACTCGCCCAGAATCTCAGAGATCCCCGCATCAGCGCCGTGATCTCACTGGACCTCGGATTCGGCCAGGGTTTCGAGCCTTCGAGTCTAAGGGGCATCGCCGTGCCGACGTTGATCATCGCAGCTGGCGTGGCGAATCCGCAGATACCCGCCGACTTGGAGTCCCGTCGCGTCGCAGCGTTGTTGCCAACGGCGACGACGCGATACGTCGCGATCGCCGACGCCGCGCATTTCAGTTTCCTGGCGATCTGTCGGCCCGGAGCCGCAGCGCTACTGGACACTCCCGACGACGCCGTGGTGTGCCACGACGGCAAGGGAGCAGATCGTAAAGCGATTCACCAGCAGGCGGCTGCCGAGATTGTTCGTTTCCTCGCGACGGCACTCCCGCCGACGCGGTGAGACCGTCGGACTCGCCCCCGACGCCATCCGCAAGATGCCTCGATGGGTTCGCGTCGAAGTCGAACTTCAGGTCGCCTTTCGCTCTGCAAGTCGCCGCGGCGTCTTTACGGCGCGATGATGTTCAGCGTGGGGAAGTACGCGCGATAGCGCGCCGCGTCGCGCGTCAGCAGCGCAGCGCGCCGAACGGCCGCGTGCGCAGCGATGAAGAAGTCGGGCATGACCCCGCCCTTCGTGCCGCCGTTGCGCCGGTAATCGGTGAACACCTTGCCCGCCAGGAACGCCGCGTCCCACGGCAGCGCCTCTCGGCGATAGATGCTGACGGGCAGCGCCTCCTCGAGCTCCTCGATGCGCGCGAACCGCACTGACACTTCGGCAAAGACGATCGGGTTGATGATCAGCACCGCTCGCTCAGCTTGATCCTCGAGCGCCGATGCTGACCATTCGAACCACTGCGGATCCTCCGTGAAGATGTCGATCAACACGTTGCTATCGACGATGACGCCGCCAGTGGTCGGACGCGGATAGCTCATCCTCGCATCAACGCCATGATCTCGTCCGTGCTCATGCGCACGGTGCCTCGGCCACGCATGTGCTCCACGAGCTGCCGGCCCTTGCTGCGTGCGCCGGCCTTAGTCATGACGACCCTGTCTCCTTCGACCCGAAAGTCGACTTCCGTGTTCGGCAGGAGTCCCAGCTGTTCGCGGACTTGCAGTGGGATGGTGACCTGCCCTTTCGTTGTGATACGCATGGCTGCCTCCTGTGTATTACTTGAATAAGTAATACTAGGCGGCACCTGCGTATCGCGCAATGCCTGCGTGTCGGAATTGTCCATGATCATGCGGTGGCTCTCCCTTGAATGAGTGTTTCGTCCGCGCTGCGCGGGCGGTAACCGAGCGCCTCGGCAACGTGCATACTGGCGACGCTCGGATGGCCCTCGAGATCTGCGATCGTGCGCGCGACGCGCAGCACGCGGTGGAACGCACGCGCGGAGAGATGCAGCCGCTCGCCGGCGCTCGTGAGCAGTTGTCGTGCGGCGAGTTCGAGCTGGCCGTTGGACTCGAGCCAGCGGCCCGGTGCGCGAGCGTTGCATCCGCCGTCTGCGCCATAGCGCAGGCGCTGCCGAGCGCGCGCGGCTTCCACGCGGGCGCGGACGACGATCGACTGGGCGGTGTCGTCGCGAACCGAGAGCCGAGTGAGCGCGACGGGCGGGACGTGCACGTGGAGATCGATCCGATCGGCGAGAGGGCCGGAGAGACGCGCACGATATTTCGCGACGTCGGCAACGGGGCAGACGCACGGATGCGATGGGTCGCCAGCATGTCCGCAGGGACACGGATTCATCGCGGCCGCGAGCGCGAAGCGCGCCGGAAAGCGCAACGACGCCGACGCGCGCGCGATGGTGACGTGGCCGTCTTCCATTGGCTGGCGCAACGCCTCGAGCACTGAACGCGGGAACTCGAGCAGCTCGTCGAGGAACAGGACGCCGTGGTGGGCGAGACTCACTTCGCCAGGGCGCGGAGAGGAGCCGCCACCGATGAGCCCAGCAGTCGACGTCGAGTGATGCGGTGCGCGAAAGGGACGTCGCGTGACCGCACCGGATGCGGCGTCGAGGATGCCGGCGACCGAGTGCACCGCGGTGACTTCCAGCGCTTCCTCATTCGTGAGCGCGGGGAGGATCGTCGGCAGGCGGCGCGCGAGCATCGTCTTGCCCGCTCCGGGAGGCCCGACCAACACGATGCCGTGCGATCCCGCTGCGGCGATGGCGAGCGCGCGCTTGGCGCCCTCCTGCCCCGCGACGTCGGACAGGTCGAGCGTGTCGTCGATGGTGGGTCCAACACGCGGAGCCTTCGGCCCGGGCAGGTGACCACGCTGGAGCCACTCGACGAGCTCGCCGAGCGACGATGGTGCGGCGAGACGAAGATCGCGCACGAGTGCGGCCTCGCCGACATTCGCCGGCGGCAGCACGAGTGTGGTATCCGCCGCGCGACCCGCTGATGCAATTCTCCGCGCGATGGACAGTGCGCCGCGGACGGGACGGATGGATGCGTCGAGCCCCAGCTCGCCGACCACGACGCAGTGCTCGACCATCCATGGTTCGAGGACGCCGCTGCCGACGAGGACGCCGATCGCCAGCGGCAGGTCGAAGGCGGTTCCGTCCTTTTTTATATCGGCGGGAGCGAGATTGACCGTAATGCGCCGAGCGGGCACGGTGAAGCCCGAGTTGATGAGCGCGGCGCCGACGCGTTCGCGGCTCTCCTTGACGGAGTTGGCCGGTAAGCCGACGATGAACCAGTTGGGCAGCCCTCGGGCGACGTCCACCTCAACGGTGATGTCGTGGGCATCGATGCCGAGCACGGCGGCGGAACGAATGGCGGCAAGCACGCAGTGAAGATGCGACCACTCGTCACAACAGCATCACCATTTTCCCGCTCAGCGGTCCCGAACGCTTCGTCGTGCGCTTCGAGAATCGCACGTTGCGCAAGAGGAGTCTACGGCAGCCACGTCGTGAGCGACGCCGCACTCCGCCGCTCCTTGGCCGGTGGCACCGTAGCCGGCTCGCCCACGTTGATCACCGCGACGATCCGCTCGCCGTCCGGCACGCCAGCCGCCGCGCGCGCCGCGGGGTCCTGCATCACCGCTCCGGTCTTGATGTGCGTGCCAAGTCCGAGCGCCACCGCCGCCAGCGAAAGGTTCTGCGTGGCCATCATGGTCGCCGCGAGATCCTCCTCGCGAATTTCCGGATTCGCGTCTTCCACCACCGCGACCGCGATCATCAGCGGAAGCGACGCGTGCTCCTCCGCCACGACGCGCCGTTGTTGCCGCCGGTATGGTTGGTGTCGCCGAGCAGCATCGCGGCGACGCCTTCGTTCAGGAGCCAGCGGAGCACCGACGTGTCCGCAATGCCTACGCCGCCTCGCGGTCCGACGCGCAACGGCGCTGGCATGCCCCTCGACGCCGCAAGTTGGGCGGCCGCAATAGAGTCGCGCACGACCTGGCGCTCGCAGACCGGCGACAACATAGGCGCCGCACCAGCGCCGCCACGGCCTCCCCCCTCCACCGCCAGTCGGCGCCGGCTGCGCGGCCGCGAGCAGCGCCAGCTCCGCATCGTTCAGACGGAATGCCGTCGGTGCGAATGCGCTGACGACTCGGTTGAGCGGCGGCGTCACCATCACGAAGGCGTTTCGCAGCTTGCCGCCATATTCGGCCTTGAGCTCATCGGTGCAGTCGTTTGATGCAGCGCGCATAGCCCGGCACCCTTCTCGTCGCACTGTCTCACTGTTGCCACAGACGCTCTGACACGTTCTGACCCAACAGAAGCGACGTCAACCGTTCACGCTCGCTGGCGTCGCCGCATGAACAAGCTACCAACCGTCGCTGCGCAACACCTCGATCGTTCGCCCTGCGAGCGTCGCTACGGGTTTCCCAACGGAATGTGGGTCAGCACTTGCACCGAGTCTGCGAGCGTTCGTGAGCTTGACGCGATCGTAGCGCTGATGATTGCGCCGTACGGAGCCCGTATTGCCGTAGCCACGCCTGTGGACGTTACAACGACCGCTGTCGTATCCGAGGATTTGAAGAATGGCTGTGCGTCGGCGATGACGTTGTTGTTGGCGTCTCGCGCTTCGAATATCAATTGGATCGGGACGCCAACAAGCACAGACTGAGTCTTCGGCGACCCCTCCCTATAGCGGAGACTCACTTGCGTGGCGCGTTCGTTCGGAGTCGGTACAGTTGGAGATGTGCTACCGCATGCTTCGCTCATCGTGGCAAGTGCGATGATGAGCCAAACTGATTTTGTCATGGAGTCCTCCTTCACTATCGACAAGCGTTGAAACTGGCTGTGGGCTCGCATTCATTCACGGCAATCTGCGAAATACCCAAGTCAGTCTTCACGCCGGAAATGGGACTGAAAAAGAAAGTTCTCTTACCATAGGGATCGCCGGGAGTTGCGCTGTACGAAGAGCCCCAAAGCAACCCGGCAAGCCAATACACGCCCTCCGAGTACTCTTGATGATTATTGGTGATGAACGCGGGACTGCCAGAATCACCGGCGTTTACAAACAAGCTATCTGGTGATACGGCGTTCGCGTTCCAGGCGTTGTACTGGCACAGCAAATCCTTACCAGTAAATGCGGTTGCCGTGAAACAAGTTTGATCAATTCTTCCATGGCTCCAACCAGTCGTTCGGCCGACTTTCTGGATCCATTGACCGCTGAGAAGCAAACTGTCACGCACCGGACCACTCAGAACCATGTTGGAGTCGCGCACTAACGTGATACCAGAACTATGGATCGTATAGAACAGGGTGCGCGCGAGGTCGCCGAGTGTGCCACTTGCGCTGTTCGTGTAGCGAAACGCGGCTGCATCCGCCATGCGACATACTCTGCCGGACGGGCAACCTGGAATGGCCGAGAAAGCGGGATCGGTGGTTTCGTGCCCGAGAGCCTGCCTCCAGAACGGGATGTACGAGGGCGCGTAGAGACTGTCGCCATCCACCGCGGCGAATGTCAGTGTGCAATGAGCGTTGGTAATCATGTAGAGATTGCTGCCGTCGCCGGTTAGCTTCGCGTTGAATCCGGTTGAGCATGGTTTGCTCTGTTGGTTTGGTATCCGCGACCAGAATTGCAGTCCCCCAATGATTGGAAGCACAGAGTCCTGAAGGGTTGTGAGTTTGATCGGGAGTGAAGTATGCTTGACTATAACGGCCTCAACGGGAATCCCCAGGCCAATGAGCGAAGCCTTGATCGCCGACGCGCTACTCATATCGAGCACGCCAAACACAATGCGATTCTGCCTTTCGTCCAAGTCCGAAAGAACAATTTTGGAGTAGTCACCACTGCGCTCGTACAGCCTACGCCAAGTGCGAAGCTCGTTGATCTCATATGTGCCGCTGACCGTTCTGATGGCTGCCCCCTCTTTTCCGGGCATACCGCCCAAAACAGTACTCACGGCGGCCCTTGCAACGGCAACGTTGGCATCGCGGGTTAGAACTAGAACAAGTTCGTCCTGCTCGTTGATGTACATGCCACCAAAGCCTGGCGCTCGCGCATTAATTGCTGAGAGCGCATCGTCAAGAGAACTCGCTCGACCCTCGTCGGCGATCGCCACGTTGCCGAGAAGTTGCCTCGCCTTCGCTGTATCAGGGGGCACGATCATGTCCGTGCATGCGTTTGCTGCGAGCAACAAGCCCATCACGGCCAGAGTAGCAAGGCGGACGGTTCTCGGCATCTAGCGACACTCCCTTGAGAGATAGACTAGGCACGGTACGGCGATGGCGCTGGCAGGGCCATGCGTACCATCGATGATTTACACATGTGTTACGTTTCTTTAGAACGTATCATCGTTCGCGCACTCAGTTGTCGCTCCAGCCGATGTCACTGGTTTGGGTTTGCAGGCGCCGCATGGATGCCAGCATTCATGGCGCCCTTTTGTTCGTCTTAGAAGTTTCTAATCTTTGACAGCTTGACTCTTCATATGCAGACTCCCGTGTCACTATTACCGGACTCTGCCTATGCCTGCCTCGAACGAACTAACTTCGCACTGGCATCATTCCGTTGAAGGCCTGAGCACTTCTTCGCTCGATTTTTTTACGTCCATAGAGGAAGCGCTCAAGGCCAAAGAAGCGCCGGTACGCACGGAACGGATTGAGCTGGGTGAGGGAGGTGTCCTCTCCGCCAAGCGCGTTTACCTTCGCGTGGCGTATGAGCGCTTCGTCTTCGACATCGGGGCCGCGCCTCTCGGTAAGGACTTCTTCTTCAGCTGGTGGCTTGGCAGGCGATCCACGGGATCGGTGGGATGCGTTGTCCTCATCGGTCTGGCGCTCCTCCTTGTGATCTGTGTGCGGGCGGCTGGCTACTTCAACGGAGTCGGCCTGTTTTTTGTCTTCGTCGCCGGCACCCTTGCGTGGATGCAACAAGGAGGCAGCGTCGGCGACATGACTCTCGATGATGTCATGCTCGGCATTCCCGTCATTGGACCCCTATACCTGCGTTTCTTCAAGCCGACTGCCTACTACTCCGAAGACACCCGGAGAATGTTTGAGGAGACCGTGCACAGGGTCGTGATCGAAGAGGTATCAACGCTCATTGCCCGGTCACGGGGGACGCGCTCTTGCTCCGGAGGAGGCCGTTCCGCAGAGCCGTCGAACCCTGCTCTGACCCCCCGTGTCCATACGGGCGCTGATCGCCGCTACCGAGTGCTTCTACGACTGGGAGCTCCGCGGGCGTTGGTGGCAAACCCATGCGCACCCCGTGCGGGCTTGAGCCTTCCTTCGTTCCTTTCCTACGTCTCACCGATGCTGATCGGGGAATCGTAGACGCCATGATCTCGTCCGTGCTCATGCGCACGGTACCTCGGCCCCGCATGTGCTCCACGAGCTGCCGGCCCTTGCTGCGTGCGCCGGCCTTGGTCATGACGACCCTGTCTCCTTCGACGCGGAACTCGACTTCGGGGGTCGTTTGGCAATGCGTTCGCGACGGACGTGTCCGTGATCATGCGGTGGCTCTCCCTTGAGTGAGTGCGTCGTCCACGCCTCGCGGGCGATAGCCCAGCGCCTCGGCAATGTGCACGCTGGCGATGGCCGGATGGCCGTCCAGGTCCGCAATCGTGCGCGCGACGCGGAGCACCCGGTGGAACGCCCGCGCGGAGAGATGCAGTCGCTCGCCGGTGCTCGTGAGCAGCTGGCGTGCGGCGAGTTCCAGCTTGCCGTGCGTCTCGAGCCAGCGACCGGGCGCGCGCGCGTTGCATCCGCCGTCGGCACGGTAGCGCAAGCGCTGCCGTTCGCGCGCAGCCTCGACGCGGGCGCGAACGACCATCGAGTGCGCGGTGTCGTCGCGCAACGCAAGCCGAGTGAGCGCGACGGGCGGCACATGCACGTGGAGGTCGATGCGATCCGCGAGTGGGCCCGACAGACGCGATCGATACTTCGCGACGTCAGCGACGGGGCAGATGCACGGGTGCGACGGATCACCGGCGTGGCCGCACGGGCACGGATTCATCGCGGCCGCCAGCGCGAAGCGAGCCGGAAAGCGCAACGACGCCGACGCGCGCGCGATGGTGACATGCCCGTCCTCCATTGGCTGGCGCAATGCCTCGAGCACTGAACGCGGGAACTCCAGCAGTTCGTCGAGGAACAGCACGCCGTGGTGGGCGAGACTCACTTCGCCGGGGCGCGGACACGAGCCACCTCCGATGAGCCCAGCAGTCGACGTCGAGTGGTGCGGTGCGCGAAAGGGCCGTCGCGTGACGGCGCCCGATGCAGCGTCGAGGATGCCGGCCACCGAATGCACCGCGGTGACTTCCAGCGCTTCCTCATTCGTCAGCGCGGGGAGGATCGTCGGCAGGCGTCGCGCGAGCATCGTCTTGCCAGCACCCGGTGGCCCGACGAGGACGATGCCATGCGACCCAGCGGCGGCGATGGCGAGCGCGCGCTTGGCGCCCTCCTGGCCCGCAACGTCGGACAGGTCGAGCGTGTCGTCGATCATGGACGCAGTCTGCAACGCCTTAGGCTCGGGCAGGTGCCCGCGCTGCAGCCACTCGACGAGCTCTCCAAGCGACGATGGTGCCGCGAGACGAAGACCACGCACGAGTGCGGCCTCGCCGACGTTCGCCGGCGGCAACACAAGCGTGGTATCCGCCGCGCGACCCGCCGAAGCAATTCGCCGCGCGATTGAGAGTGCCCCTCGTACCGGACGGATGGATGCGTCGAGTCCCAGCTCGCCAACCACGACGCAGTGCTCGACCATCCACGGCGCGACGACGCCGCTGCCGACGAGGACGCCGATTGCCAGCGGCAGGTCGAACGCCGTTCCGTCCTTCTT
>JANOIJ010000111.1:0-7590 GCA_031407575.1 Gemmatimonadaceae bacterium
CAAGCGCAGGGACGAACGGCATGATCAATCCGTTCACGCTGCCAGGCGGCCATACGGTGAACTGGACCGGCTTGCGTGTGCTCAAGCGAGACGGCACGCCGCATCACGGTGTCGGCATCATACCAACCGTCCGCGTGTCACCAACGGTCGCCGGCATACGGGCCGGCCGGGACGAGGTTCTCGAGCGAGCGATCTCGCTCGTACGGGGCGTATAGTCGGCGTCGGCGTCCGCGCCAGCGCTGTGATGGGGCTATCCCACCCTTCACCTTGACTGACTTTACCGCGCAGAGTAGTTTGTCGCTCAGTGCACGCGTCGCCTCAGTCTCGGGAGAAATTGCCATGCCCAGGTCTCCAGTAAGACTCATTGCCGCCATCGTCGTCGCGGCCACCGGCATCTATCTCGGCATCAAGTTGGGCATCTACGCCGAGGCGGACGACGCGCCGGGCGGTGTGCTCATCGCCCTGCTCCTGATGCTTGGCTCCCTGGCGCTCGGCGCCTGGATCGCGCTCCGTCGGGGGCGAACCACCGCGGAATCAACCAAGGGCTGATTCTGCTGCTCGCTCTCTTTCGGCTTCTTTCGCTTCGTTGTTCTGCTTTGAACGCTGGTTGCCGGTGCGGCCGGCTGGTCGCGCCCCCTCCGCCCCGTCTTCACGAGCTTGACCGCCTAATCCAACGCATCCATGAAGAAGCATCGAATCTTCACCACGTCGTTTGCCAGCGTATATCCCCACTACGTCCAGAAAGCCGAAGTGAAAGGGCGCAAGCGCCAGGATGTGGACGAAGTCATCTGCTGGCTGACGGGCTACAGTCCGAGCGCGCTCGCGGAGCAGATTGAACGAAAGAAGGACTTCGAGACCTTCTTCAGCGAAGCGCCAGCGCTGCATCCACATGCCAGTAAGATCACCGGCGTCGTCTGCGGCGTCCGCATCGAGGACATTGAGGATCCGCTGATGCGCAACATCCGGTACTTGGACAAGTTGGTGGATGAACTGGCGAAGGGCAGAACCATGGACAAGATCCTGCGAAAATAGAAGAGCGGCGGCGATCGAGTCACAGCGCGCTATGCGTCGCCGGGCGGCACGACCTCGGCGAAGAATGCGACGAGGTCGAGCACGAACGGTTCCGGAGCGCCGTGCGGATGCCAGAGAAGCTGCTCGGCAATGAGCTCCGGCCGCTCGTCGTCGGGCGTCCATCGTTCGATCGTGCGCGAGCTGTCGTCTACGATCCAATACTCCGGGACGCGGTTGCGCTGGTAGCGTGGACGCTTGGTCACCCGGTCGTGCCGCGCCGACGACGGTGAAATTGCCTCGATGGCGAGCAGCAATCGCTTGACGATATCCGCATGCACGCGGAGCTCACCGGCGGGGACGACGAGCACGTCCGGTTGGAGGACAAGGCCCGGTTCGAGCTTTACATCGAGCGGCGACGCGAACACTTCGCCCAGACGGTGCGCTCGGACGTAGCTATCGAGCAAGACCGTCAGCCGAACCACGATGCGCTGGTGCGTCCAGTGCGGCGACGGAGTCACGAGGACCTCGCCGTCCACGAGCTCCCACCGCTCGCCTGGAGGCGCCGCGTCCCGTGCTGCGTAAAACTGATCTTCCGTCCACCGACGGAGCAACGTGTGCTGCGCTGGCATGGCCATAGTATGCTCGGCGACCGAGGCGATGGGCAAGTGATCACACTCCAAATTTGGAGCCGGTTGCTTCAAGCCTAGCACCGATTCACTGCGAACTGAACCGTTCCCACGCGTGCTTCGCGCCCGAGCACCGGTGCGCCAGCGCGACAAGATGCGCACGAACCCGCTCCATACACTGGACAATGGCCTTGCCGAGGGCGTCTGGATTGGCGCTACCTAGCAGGCTGCCCTGGTCCTAACGTGGGCCGGAGTTGAAGCCGCAATCGCTGCGCTCGCAGGTCACCTCAAACTTTTGGCAGACTCCGTGACATCAGTGCGAACCATGCTCCCTGCCTCTCTCGCGCTCGCAACCGTGTTTATCGGCTGCACTGCGCGGGAACAGCAGAAGGAGAGTTCTCCGATGAAAGGAACCGTGCAGCACCTCAACCCTTACGGCCTCCACAAGAATCCTGCGTACAGCCAGGCCGTGGTCGTGACGGGAAACGTCAAAACCGTGTATATCGGCGGCCAGAATGCTGTGGACAGCGCGGGCACGGTCGTCGGCAAGGGCGACATCAAGGCCCAAACCGAACAGGTGCTGCGGAATGTGGAAGCCGCATTGGCGGCCGGAGGGGCGAAGCTCGACCATGTGGTCAAGTGGAACATCCACATGGTCCAGGGTCAGTCGCTTAAACCTGGCTTTGAAGCGTTCCAGCGCGCGTGGGGCGACCGACCGAACCCGCCGATCGTCACGATGAGCTTCGTCGCGGGGCTGGCCAATCCGGACTACCTCGTGGAGATCGAAGCGATCGCCGTCGTCCCCCAGGAATCGACGTTCTCGCGTCGGTGGCCCGTTGTCGATCGACCAACCGGCGCGCGCGTTGTATGGGGTGTCCTGTCAGCGATACCGCGGGGGATGCACCGTGTCGATGAACAACATGCCGTCGTACTCGTCGCGCGGGACGAATCGCTCGGGCACCGTACCCCATGACCGCCCCGTGATTGGCTTCCACATCCACTCAGTGCCGCGCTCGCGCCGGGTCTGCGAGAAATCCACGAACGAGTAGCGCCATGGCGCCCTGTGCAGGATCGATTCAAGACTTCCGGACTGCGATGGCGCGATCATGTATCGTTGGCGGTTGACCAACGCAGCGCTCCCGCGATACATGAACAGGCCAATCGTATAGAGCGCAGGTCGATGCCGCTCCGCCACCAAAGTTCCCATGGTGCGCAGTGACGAGATCGTCGCGTCGGCAGCGTTTGGCGTGTTCTCGCGATGCTGAATGTGAAAGTTGTGCGCCCACACGATGACCTTCTTGCCGGGATACAGCTCGTTCAGCAGGAAGTCGAGGTTGTTGGCCATGCCGAGATCTCGAATCTCAAAGCTGGCTGGACCAGTGGCGGCGACGTGGCGGACGTGGACGGACATCGAGATCGCCGCCTGCTTCGCCACCACCGCGATATTCGCGTCACCACGATGTGCGGCCTCGATCGCGCGACGGTTCGCCACAAGGAACGTGGAGAGCGAATCGTAGAACGCGACGAGGCGAGCCTGATTGGCCGCCGTATACGCTGGCGTGCGATTGGCCAGGAAGACAGAATCGGTCTCGTAGACACGACGCGCGTACGATGAATCGAACGGCGCCACCAGCGAGCGAAACACTCCCGATTGTGCGTTTACAGTGTAGCTGGCCTGCACGTCTATTCCGGCGAGGATGAGCGGACGAGCGGTGCTCTGCGTCTGCTTGATGTACTCGAACAAGGGCAGCACTTCGGCCGCATGCCAGACGCCGAAGATGCAGGCGCGCATCAGCTCCACCGCCGAGAGTGTCGCCACGGACTTCTGGGCGCGCTCGCACTCGTACGTCGAGCTCTCGAAGGCCATCACGTCATAGCCCAGCTCCTCGTGCAGGTACTTGATGAGCCGCACCTTTGCCAAACTGAACTCAGCGACGCCATGTCCGCTCTCGCCAAGCTGCACGATGCGCTTGTTCGCGAGGAGTGGCGCGAAGAAACGCAGGTCAGTGTAGTCGGTGGCGCCGAGTGACCGGATGGGACGCGCATGTGTGGCCATCCACGCTGAGTACTCCGGATCCTCCGCCATAGCGATGCTATCGACAGGCAGCGCGAGCTCGGCGTCGCTGAGCAGTCGCGTCATGTTTTCAGCCGGTCGACCCGCCTGCATCGGATCGTCGACCACCTCGAGCGTGAGGGAGTCGAACCACGCCGTTCCGTCGCCGGGGTGATGCACACCGAAGACAATGCTCGCCGCGCTCGAGTCTACAGGCAGCTCGATGTCATAGCGGGTCCATGGCGTAGTCCCGCGAGGTCCGCCGCGTTGCCTCATGGTCTCGACCACGATCGTCCGGTTGCCCGGCGCATCGACCCTCATGAAAAGGCCCGCGTAACCGGTACGCACGTTCTCGGTGCGGATGTAGCCGGTCAGGTGGAGCTTGCGTCCCATTGCTCGCGCGGCAGGCAAGACCTGGGTGGTGATGGTGAACTTCGGCGACCCGGCCACGTATGGAGCCGCATCCACCCACCGCGTGCGGAGGCTGAACCGTCCGCCGAATGGCGCGGCCGAATCGACCACTACCTCGAATCCCGTACCTCGAGCGGACCATCCAGCGGGGCGTCCGCCGTCGTGCTCCTCGAAGCCGAGGTTCGACGGTGCTTGCTGCGCGTTTACCGCGAGCGGAAGGGCAGCGACGACGAGGGCTCGTCGCACGGCACGAAAAGAGGAGCTCAGCAGCACGGCTTCCTGCGCGAATGAGTTGGCGTCTACGAACGAGATGCGACGGGGCACCCGTGGAAGGTATGAGCGCGCGCAGCCGCTGCGTGTGACGCCGGCCCGCAAGTCCCATTGGGTAGACTTGAGCCATGGAGCCCGCCGCCCCACCCGCCACCGACGAGACGCGCCGCACCGAGGACGAATGGCTCTGGGGCTGGGATCCCACGCCCGGCATCGTGTCCGTGTGGGCCGAGAGCGACGGACGCGCCTTCGTGTGGCGTCGCATCCCGGAAACCGGCGCCCTCGTGTTCGAGCGCGAGCGCTTCCGCCCCTGGCTCCTCCTCAACCGCCTCGACGACCTCTCGCACCTCGGCCCCCGCCTCGCGTTAGAAGGCACTGCCGGCGCCGACATCACCTACCGCGAGCTTGGCGGACATGGCTCACTGCGCTTTCAGGTGTTCGCAAACGACATGCGGACCCTCACGTCCGCGGTGTTGCTCGGCGCGTCAGAGCGCCACGGGCAACGCGTGGGACACATTCGCGACATGGGCGGCGAATCGGTGTTCTCGCTGCCGCCCGAGGAGCAGTATCTCGTCTCCACGGGACGCACGTACTTTCGCGACCTCGCCTTCGACCAGTTGCGACGTTTGCAATTCGACCTCGAGACGACAGGACTCTTCGCCGAGCACGAACGGATGTTCATGGTGGCGGTGCGGTTTCCGGATGGGTCGAACGAGGTGCTCGAGGCACAGGGCGAGGACAACGCCGCGGAGGCGGATCTCATTCGTCGTCTCGTGGCCACAGTGAGTGCCGCCGACCCCGACGTCATCGAGAACCACAACCTCCACGGCTTCGACCTCCCCTTTCTCGACCGTCGCGCGCGCAAGCTCGGCGTCGCGCTCTCGCTGGGCCGCGTGGCGATGCCGGCGCTGCGCCAGCGCGCCGCCATGCGCGGCGTCAAGAGCGACGACGGAGATCGCCGCGTGCGCTTCATCGCGCCAGGTCGCGAGCTGATCGACACCATGGACGCGGTGCGCCGCTACGACTTCGCCACACGCGAGCTGCCGAGCTACGGACTCAAGGCGGTGGCAAAGCACCTCGGGCTCGCGGGCCCGGATCGCGAGCTCATTCGCGGCGACCTCATTCACACGGTGTATCGCACCGATCCCGCGAGGGTCAGGCGCTACGCCACCGCCGACGTCGACGAAGTCGCGGGCATCTCGCGCATGCTCGGCGGACCGGCCTTCGCGCTCGCGCGCATGGCGCCGCGCCGGTACGAGCGTCTCGCGGATGCGGGCGCGGCCACGGGTGTGATCGATCCTCTGCTGGTGCGCGCGTACCTGCGCGCGGGCATGGCGCTGCCCGCGCACGAGGAGGGCGACGGCACGCCGCATCAGGGCGCGGCGCTGCATCTCTTCGCGGTGGGCGTTGCGCATCGCGTCGTGAAGGCCGACGTCGCCAGCCTGTATCCCTCACTCATGCGCGCCCATCGCATCGGGCCCGCCCGCGATCACCTCGGCGCACTGCTCGCGCTGGTGGACCGGCTGGTGGAGCAGCGTCTCGCGGCCAAGGCCAGCGCGCGCGCCGCACCCGCGGGCTCGGCGGAGCGGCACATGCACGAGTCGATGTCGTTCGCGATGAAGCTGGTGGTCAACTCGGCGTACGGATACCTCGCCGCGGGTGGCGGACTCACGCGCTTTGCCGACGTCCACGCGGCGAACGAGGTGACGCGTCGCGGACGCGAGACGCTGGAGCTGATGTGCCGAGAGTTGGCGGCGCGCGGCGTGACGCTGTTGGAGGCGGACACGGACGGCGTGTACTTCGCCGTGCCAGCGGCGTGGAGCGAGGTGGACGAGCGGCGCGTGGTGTCTGAAGTCGCCACCCTGCTGCCACCGCTGGTGCAGTTGGAGTTCGACGGGCGCTACGCCGCGATGCTCTCACACGAGCCGAAGAACTACGCGCTACTCGGCTACGACGGCACGCTGGTGTTGCGCGGCGTCGCCTTTCGCTCTAGCAGGGCCGAGCCGTTCGGTGAGAAGTTCTTGCGACGCGCGATTCATCTCCTGTTGGTGGACGACGTGCCAGGCGTGCGAGACGTATTCCTCGAGACACGCACCGCGATCGTGCGTCGACTGCTGCCGACGCATGACGTATCGTCGCGTGTGCGCCTGACCAAGTCGCCGGCGGAGTACATGGAGACGCGCGAGAGCCGTCGTGAGCTGACCTACGAGGCGATGCTGGCCACTGGTCGCACGCACTGGAGCGTGGGCGATCGCGTGCGGGTGTATCGCGTGCGTGGCGGTTCGGGTGGCGTCGTCACCGATCCTTCTGAGACAGAAGCGCCGCCCGACCTGCGGGACTACGACGCGGACCACTATGTTCGGCTGTTGCACGACACGTTTGCCTCGCGGCTGGCACGCGCGTTCGATCCCGGCGACTTCGCGACGGTGTTCGCTGAGCCGGAGCAGTTGTCGCTGTTCGCGCCGCAACTCTCGACAATCCATCCGCGTCTCGAGCAGATTCGCGTACCACCTTCCGTGAGCACCTGACCATGCTGCTGTCGCGTCGCGTCCTATGTTGCTGCGGTCTGCTCATCGGCGCGCTTGCCGCGTGCAAAGGCGATCCTGCGCCCGTGATGACGGTGCACGCACCCGCGCCTGATTCGTTTCGCGTCGCCTTCGAGACGAGTCGAGGCAAGTTCGTCGTGCAAGTGAATCGGCCGTGGTCGCCGAACGGCGCGGACCGCTTCTACGAGCTCGTCGGTGAAGGCTTCTTCGACGACACGTACTTCTTTCGCGTGCTTCCGGACTTCATCGCGCAATTCGGCGCAAACAACGACACGAAGTGGAACGAGCGGTGGGCGGAGAAGCCGATCGTGGACGATTCGGTGCGGCAGAGCAACAAGCGCGGGACGCTGGTGTTCGCGATGAGTGGCAAGGACACGCGTGCGCATCAACTGTTCATCAACTTCAGCGACAACCCGCAGCTCGACGCGCAGGGCTTTTCGCCGATTGGACGCGTGGTGGACGGGATGACGGTGGTGGACTCTCTGTACAGCGGGTACCAGGAGTCGCCGTCCTATCATCTCATTGCGACACTGGGAAATTCCTATCTGCGGCGGATGTTCCCCAAGCTGGATTTGATCAAGACAGCACGGATCGAGTGACGGAAACCACGAGCATTGAGCTGTCAGCAACTACGGGGTCAGAGTCGGGGTCAGAGTCGGGGTCAGAGTAAGGG
>JANOIJ010000136.1:0-51827 GCA_031407575.1 Gemmatimonadaceae bacterium
GTGCGTGATGCTCGGCCTCACATCGGCGATGCGGACGGAGGCAAACGGCAGAAACCGGCCTTAACCCAGACGGCGAACGCTGGAAACGCTGACACGACGCAACGCTGGGTACGCTGCAACTGCGGGAGGCGCAAAGACAAGGGGGCTCCACGGGGCTTCGCCGTGTGTCGCGTCGAGATTATCAGTGATGCAAGTGGCGCGCGATTCGGAGGACACAATAAGAGCCGATGAAGCCGATGCCGCTGATCTGTTCCGAGGGCAATTGGGGCATTCAGGACACGGCGACGATGCCAGCGGTCGTGTTCTGCTGCCGATTGTAGAGGGGCTCCGCACGACCGCCGTATCGGCGTGATCTGTACTCCCACTCGGCCAAATCGGCGTCAGACCTGGAGCCGCGTCGCGAGCGTCACGCCTGATGCCAGCGGGCGTGCGATCATCGCATCGAGCCAGGACAATGTGATTGCCAGCTCACAGGATTCCACAGCCTAGCCAAAGGAATGCTTCAGGAACTCGCGACGCCAAACGCAGTTCCAGCGCCGTCTGCGTGCGTCGTGTCAGCGTACTCAGCGTTCGCCGTCCGGGTTTGGTTCGTCTGGGTTGGGCTCGCATCCGTTTATCCGTTTCCACGCCGTTCCGCCGCGGGTGCGGCAGATCGGATCACGACGCGACGACGATCTCCTGAACCTCGCTCGGGCTGCCGCCCGCAACCGGAATCAACACGAACGAGATTTTCGCCCCCGCAACCAACCTCGTGGTGTCGAGATCGGCGATCCAGGCGCCGAGTGTCGTGTCATGGCACGTGACGTCGAGAGTGCTGCCGTCATTCGCGCTCCACCGCACCACCGCGTCCTCCGGGCACTGGACGCGCAACCGATTGCCGACGGGCATCCGCGACGCGCGGCAATGCGGCGCCCAGAGCGTGAGGTCGCAGCCCAGGCCCTGGCGCACGTAACGCTCGTACGGTTGCTGCGGCATGTCGAACACGCGGCCGTCGTGCAGCGACCGCACCAGCTTGGCGTACTCGGCATGCGCCCACACGAGCGGCATCGCGCTGCCCGTGGGCCTGCCATTGAACAACTCGTACTCCGGGCGGTCTGGGCCGTCCCACACCTGCTCGGGCAACATCCCGCCATCGCTCGCTTGCGCGCGCATCACGCCGAGCAGGTGCACGGCTGCGCTCGCACGGCCGGCAGCAAGCTCGTAGTGCGCGCGCTCGCCGGCGAGCAACGGCCAGGGCCGCCCGATGCCCGTACCGTCGAATGGCGAGCCGTTTTCCTTCTCGCCGTAGCCATCGCGGTTGTAGCGGTACCACCCCGGTCCGGTTGCCGTCTTCGCACGGAGCATGGCGTCGATGACACGCACGGTGTCGACGATGCGCGGATCGTGCGCACTGCGCAGCCCGAACCGCACGAGCGCGAGCGCATCGGGACTGACGATCTCGTCGTAGCGCGCCCAATCCGATCCCGATGGCCGGTTCTTCACGGGGATGCAGTAGTTGCTCCTCGGGTTGGGATCGCTGACGTCGTCGGGAGCAACGCGCACGTAGTAGCCGCGCACGCCGAGCTCGCGCGCAATCGGCGTGTCACGCACGTACGTCCAGTCCTCGATGCGCGCATTCCACGCATCGGCGGTGTCACGCAGCACCGCGCCAAGCGCGGCGTCGCCGGCGCGGTCCGCAAACTCGGCAGCGACGAGCAACGCCGCGACTTCCACAGCCAGCGTGAACGTCGAGTAGCCGCCGTTCTCCTCCCACCGGTCCTGTCCCGTTACCGGGCCATGGCGCACGAGAAAGCCCGCCGCGGCGCGGATCATCGGGTACGGGTCCAGGTCCTCCAGCTTTCCCTCGCGCCGCAGCAGCTCGGCAAAGAGAATCGGGAATGCGATCTCGTCCATCTGCACACCGCTCCAGTACGGCGTGCCGTCGAGCCACAGGTTCTGCGCCCAGCGACCATCCGCCTCCTGTGTGCTCATCAGGTAGCGCAACGTGCGACGCGCGAGCACGCTGTGGCCCATCGCGATGAGCGCGCCCGCGCTGTTCACCAGGTCGCGCGGCCACACAAGGTGGTAGCCACCCAATTCGTGATCGCCCTTGGTGTTCCCCCATGGAATCGAGAGACTCGCGATGATGGCGCCCGACGCACGCTTGTCCTCGTGAATGGCGAGGATGGCCGCGCTGGTGCGGTAGAGGTCCACGACGCTCGCGGGAAGCACCGTCGGCGTCTTCTGGCGACGCTCGCCCACAGCGCGCGAGGGACGGCGGGCGTGAACGTACGTGCTCTCGTCCGCGTGCGACGCCACGCTGCGCGCCGCTTCCTGTCGTGACTCCTCGGGGGTCGCACCGGCGGCGGATGCCCGCGGACCCACGGTGTGCTCGTGAAAGCGCGTCCACTCGCGGATGTATGACGCTTTCACCCGCTCGAATGACGACGCCAGCGACATGCGTCCCCGTTGCGCCGCTTCAGCAGGCCCAAGGCCGAACGCCAGCACCACCACGAACTCGGCCGCAACGGCGCTCACACGGACGCTGCCCGCGAGGTTCACCTCGCCGGCCAGCGCGACGTTGCCATTGCGTGCTTCGCGGCTGGGCTCGGAGAGGAAGCCGGCGGCGCGCACCTGGCGCCAGCCATCGTTCACGCCGACGTAACCGCAGCTCATGGCACTCCAGCCCGCACTGCACGAGAGCGCGAGCGCAATCTCCTGCCGCCGAGCGCACAACATTGGCACACCCTTGTAGGTCTCGGCCCAGCCGTCGTTGCCGTATCCCTGGTTGCCGATGTGCGGCGCCAGCAGCACGAAGACGCGGTAGTCGTCCGCGCGTCCCACCAGCGCTCGAAATCGGATGCGCTGGAGCACGACATCCCGCTCGGGATCGGTGATGACGGTCTTCTCGATCTCGTATCGGCCGTGCTTGCAGCGGTTGAGCAATCGGTAGCCAGGCACCCCGGGGGCGATGACGTCCACCACGCTCGTGGTGTCGCGCTTCTCCTCGCTGAAGAATCCCGCCGCGCTGACGATCAGCCCGCAATCCCGCGTGTTCGCCTGGTCGACGCGTGGGTAGTAGATCTCGTCGAGGATCCCGTGCGAGATGGTGAACCACACGTGGCTGCGTCCATCCAGTGCGGTGCCCACGCCGCTTTTTGCGCTGGACGTCCAGCGTGGTTCGACGCCCGGTCCCGCCGTCGGCCATTGTCCGCTGGACGGTGCGCTGCTCACGACGCGTGAGCCCGCTTTTCCCAGAGCCGGTATCCGCCGCGAAACGCGTTCATGTTGCTTCCGCGCCGGCAATTCGGTGGCAGGTCCACGAAGTGCCGCACGTTGCCGCCGCCGAGCACGGCGTACTCCGCATTGAGCGCCGCGAGGAACAGCTCAACGACGACGCTGACGTGCTTGCGCCACCGCTCTTCCCCCATCCGGTCCAGTCCCGCCTGTCCGACGTAGTCTTCGTACGAGCGCTCCTTCCTGTACGGCAGGTGCGCGAGCTCCAGTGGAATCACGACCTCGTCCCTCACGAGCGCGCTTCCCAGTCCCGTACCGAGTCCGAGGAACAGCATCACACCACCGTCATAGCTTCCCAATGCCTGCATCGCGGCATCGTTGATCATCCGCACCGGGCGGCCGAGCGCTCCAGCGTAGTCGAACCCCACCCATCCCGCGCCGAGGTTGATGGGCTCGTTGACCGGCGTGTTGTTGGCGACGGGACCCGGATATCCGATCGACACCGCGTCGTGCGGCCACTGCGTGGTCGCTTCGAGCACGCCCGCGACCATCTCCGACGGCGTGAGGTCAGGGCCGGACTTCAGCTTGATCGGGATGCGCTTGCCCGTGGAGAGCAGCTTCACGTGCGAGCCGCCAATGTCGATGACGAGGGTTTTCACGGGGCGCGGAATCAAGTGACAGGAACGTGGTGCGGCCGCAGCGCTGGAGCAGTGCGGAACCGCGCGGGCTGGAGAAGACCAAGTGTACCCTGCATTTGCGTCGCGAACGACCACTCCTCAACTTGAGCGCCGTTTTACGTCCTGCGACCCGTCATCGCCCATGACCGCGCCCATTGCTCCCGCCCTCTCCGCCGCCGAATGGAATGGCGTACGGGACCAGAAGGATGGCCTCGCGCAACTGCGTGAGCAATTCGGGACGCTACCCTTCTCCACGCATGCCATTGCTGCGTTGCTGCTGTTCGAGCAGCCGTTCGGCTTTACGCCGCAGGACGTTACCGACGAGCACGAGGTGAGCGAGTACTGCGCGGTGATGGCGGCGCAGCACCGCGCGGCGGGAGACGTTGCGACGGCGGCCAAGTTCGAACTGCTGGGCGGCCGGCACCATGCGCGCGCGTTGCGCATCGCCGCGCTGCTGCCCCCGGCTAGCTAGCCGGCGCCCAAGACGGCGGCGAGATCATGATCGGCGCCACGCTCACCAGTGTGGCCCCTGTCCGCATCGAGGGCACGCCGCGAATGAACGTCACGAGCCCACGATGATGTGATCCAGTCCGATTGCCCGCGCGAGTGCGCGGAAGCCGTGGCTGTGCCGACGGTAAAGCGCGGATGTGCATCCTGCGCGCCGGATAGCCGCGCGGCGGGCAGGAGCGTGAGAGCGACCGTGCGTTGCACCGCCGACAACAGGTCGATCAGGTACCGGGTCGCGTCGCGTCGACGGAGATCTTGAGGTTCTCGTTCATCTCGGCGTCACCACTGATGATCGACGCCCACGAGAGCTCGCGCCCGTTGCGCTTGCCTTTCTCGACCACCTTCACGCCGTCTGGCGCGATGGTGATGGTGTACGTCTTGTCACCGTGCACCAGCTCCCGCTTGATCGACTTGTCCAGTTTGGTTGCCACGTCCATTCTCCGTGAGAGGGGCAATGGCGCGAAGCTAAACCGGAATGGAGTGCGATGCTAGTGCTTACGCTGTGCAGTGCGGTGACGGCTACAGGTACATCGCGGTCAGTGCCGGTGTCGCGTCCACCACATGCGGCATCGCGGAGCGAAGACCCACGGATGGATTCGCGAACGCGCCCTCGCCGTACGTGGCGATGATGCAATCCGAAGACAGCGACAACCGAAAGCTCCCGCCGCGCGACTCGCGCCAGTAGCGCAACACACCGCGTATGGCGCCCATTGCGCCCGCGTCCATGTCCGAGATGCCATGCAAGTCGAGCCGAAGCGTGCTCACGCGCGGCGGCAGTTCGCCACACGCACGGCCGAGCATGAATGCGTCCTTCTCGGCAAGCTTGCCCGAGAGATAGATCGTCGCGGAATCGTCCGCGACTTCGATTTCGTGGCGCAGCGTGTTGCTCATCGTAACCGTCCCGTTTGGGTGTGCGGGAACGTTCGGCATCGCGCGCAACGAACGGCGCAGCGTTGGTTCACGAATGCGTAACGACCCTCGACGCGGTGGGTGCACGCTGCACGAGCGTCGCTATGTGCCTTCGAGCGCGCGCAGTCGCGGATCGAGGTGGGACCGGTCCGCCACTGCCGCAGCCAGTGGTCCGTGTGCACCGAATTCGACGATCGTCACCGAGCCCACGGGACATCCGAAACGATACCGGAACCGCCCGACATCCACGCCGAGCAGCGCACAGAGCAGCACACGGATGGAGGCCTTGTGGGAGACGACGAGCACGTTGCCGTCCATGTGCGCGTCAGTGATTTCCTCGATGCAATGTGCCATGCGTTGCGCGAGTGCAATGGCGGTCTCGCCACCAGATGGTGGATTCCACGCGGGGTCAGCCGTCCACCGTTCGTACTCGTCGTGCCACTCGCGGTCGACGTGTTCCACTGTGAGCCCGTCCCACGCGCCGTAGTCGATCTCCGCGAGCCCGTTGCGCACCAGCACTGGCAATCCCACGGCATCGGCAAGCGGCGTCGCGGTGGCTACGGCGCGCGCCAATGGGCTGGAATAGATCGCGGTCCACGACTCAGCGCGGTACGCCTCGGTAAACTGTCGCGCCATCGTCTCGCCCTCGACAGTGAGCGCGGGATCGAGCCCACGTCCGCAGAAGACGTTCGCGCGACTCATGGACGTCTGTCCGTGCCGGAGCAGGTGTAGGCGAAGTGTCATCGGTCACGTGGCTCGCTCGAGGTCTGCGTATCATAGCGAGCGTGGCGCCAGAAGACTTCCGAGCTCGAGTGCGCGGCTCGCTGCCGGGGCATGTTCGCGACCTCGCGCTGCCGTGAGCACGCACACGAGCAACAATTGCAGGACGAGCATCCGTCCGTCGAGCGACCAGTTGGCCACGCCAGACAGCAGCAGGTTCACGTTCAGCGCGCAGGCCACCAGCGCCACGGTGCGGACGCGCCAGCCCGCCAGCAGCGCGATGCCGATGGCCACTTCCGTGAGCGGGATCGTCACGCTCAGCAGCGCATCGGCGTGCGTTGCGACCATCACCCGTGCCACCGGCGCATACCCGGCCGCGGTGGACGGAAGCTGTCCCGCACCGATGAGCGTCAACAGCGGCTTCAGGGGATTCGTCGTGAGCCAGCCGCCCTCGAGCTTGGCGACGCCGAAACGCAGCCACACCAGGGCGAGATACACGCGCAACACCAGCGCGGCGACGATGGTGACTGCGGCGAGGGACGTCAGTGCTGCGAACGAACGCGGGCGAGTCATGCGACCTCCAGGAGTGATCCGATACTCGCCCTGAACGGTACGTCGGCCTGGGGGTCTCCGCAGTCGGCGAAAGCTGTGCGTTTGGTGCGGGTTCCGACTACAGGACATCGTCCGCGGGACCGCATCCTGCATTGCATCGGGTCGGTATGACATCCCGATCCCCACATTCAGCCGACGTCGATCTCGCGCCGCCTGCCACGCCCGCGTCGCCGGACTCCGAAGTGCCGAACCTCGAGCGCACGGGCGAGGCCATCGATCGCGGGCGCAGCCGCTCCATCGAGGTCACGCTGATCACGGTGCTCGCGCTGCTGTACACCCTGTACTTCGCGCGCAGCTTCCTCGTCCCGATCGTGTTCGCGCTGCTGCTCAACTTTCTGTTGAGCCCCGTCATCCGCATGCTGGGCCGCATCCGGCTCAAGCCACCCGTCGCCGCACTGTTCGTGATCCTGCTGCTCATCGCGGGAACCGCGGAGGCGGCCTACCAGCTCGCCGGACCAGCGCAGCGGTGGGCGGCCATCGCGCCGCAGAGCTTCGACACGGCGCAAAAGAAGCTGCGGCGGATCATCCTCCCCATGCAGCAGGTGTCGAAGAGCGTGGAGCAGGCGGCCGATGCCGTCGGTGGGCAGACGGGAAAGCCCGCGGAAGTGCTGGTGCAGTCGGGGCCCAGCGTGTCCTCGCGGCTCTTCGGTACCACGCAACGTCTCGTGGTGGGAACGATCGAGGTGTTCATCCTGCTGTACTTCCTGCTCGCCGGCGGCGACCTCTTTCTCCAGAAGTTCGTCAAGGTGCTTCCGCAATTCGGCGACAAGGTGAAGGCCGTGGCGATCGCGCGCGCCACGGAGTCCGCCGTCACCGCCTACCTCAGCACGACGTTGCTCGTCAACGTGCTGGAGGGAGCAGTCGTCGCGGTTGTCTTGTGGGCGCTCGGCATGCCCAATGTGTTGCTCTGGGGCGTGCTCGTGGCGTGCATGGAGTTCGTGCCCTATCTCGGCGCCCTGGCCGTGACCGTCGTCCTCACCCTGGCGGGACTCACCACCTTCCCGGATCTGGGTCGCGCGCTGCTTATCCCGGGGAGCTTCCTCGTCGTCAACCTGATCCAGTCCAACGTCGTGTCTCCCATGATGCTCGGCCAGCGGCTTACGCTGAACCCCGTGGCGATCTTCATCGGGCTCACATTCTTCTTCTGGATATGGGGCGTGCCGGGCGCGTTCCTGGCGGTGCCGCTCCTGGCCACGTTCAAGATCTTCTGCGACCACGTCGCGTCGCTCGCGGCCGTTGGGGAATTTCTCGGTCGGCGGGACGAAGACGAGCGGCGGTCGACCGCGCGCATCTGAGGCGCCGCGGCTCAAAAGCGCTTGAGCACCTTGGCCAACGCCGCGGCCACGACCTTCGGCTCCGCAGCGGGATCCGGCAGGTCGATTTCCACCGTCAGCACGCCCGCAGTGCCGCGGTCGATATCCACCATCCACCCGAAGGCAGGTCCGCCACACCGCGCGGTGACGCCGGACTTCATGTGCGCGGTGACGATGCCGGGAAATCCGTACTCCACCATGCTGCCCTTGAGCGCGCGCTGCAGCGCAGCCGCCACCGCGTGACCGCGTTCGTGCGACGCGCTGGCCTGGTCGCTGATCGCATGCTCGAACGTCTCGCTCATCACGTCGGGCGGCAGCTCGAATTGGTCCAGCGGATCGTCGTCGGCAGGAGATGAAGGCATCGTCTCAAGATGTCGCGCGATGCATGCCGAAGCCAGACTCGCGCGCCACTCCCACCGGCCCGAAACAGCGGCTCGGCTTGAGGCGGCCGCCCTCGCCTAACCTGAGCGCGTCGAACGACCCTTGCACGAGTACCAGCGCCACCAGCGTCCACGGCGACGACGTCCATCGCGGCGCGCGTTCACTGCGCCGCAGCAGCCACCATCCAGCCACGAGAACGGGCACTTCCAGCAGGAAGTCATGGAGCGGCACATCGTAGAGGTTCATTCCCACGATCTCGCCGCCGGGCAGCAGCAGCTTGCTGCCGGTGAAGTAGTCGGCGGGCATGTGCAGTAACACCACCGCCGCGAACAGCACTCCTCTCGACCGCGATCCGCTGGCGAGAAATGCCGCTCCGCCCACCACCGCCGCTTGCAGCACCACCGCGTGCACGGTGTGCGAGTACAGTCCGTACGGGCTGCAGATTCCCGTCAACGAGTAGGCGACGTCCACGACGTCCGGCGTCAGCGACGCCAGCAGCAGTGCGAAAAAGGCCAACGTGCCGATTCGCGCGCGCGGCGCGCTGGCCGCGGCGCTCGCAATCGCGAAGTGCCCCGTGATCACTGTGGCAGGAACTTCCGCACTTCCTCGAGCAGCTGCCGAGGGGCCACGGGCTTGGCGATGTGATCATCGGCGCCGGCGGCGATGGAGGCGTCACGATCCCACGAGCCGACAAGCCCGGTGATGACGATGATCGGCACGCGGCTGGTTTCCGGATCGCCCTTGAGCACGCGCACCGCATTCCATCCGCTGGTGCGCGGCATCGTCACGTCCATGAGGACGAGGCCGGGCCGCTCACTGCGAACGAGCGCCACGGCTTCCTCACCATCCGCCGCCTCCACCACGCGATATCCAGCCCCGCGCAAGACGCTGGCAAGCAGGGAGCGTTGCTCTGCGTTGTCTTCCGCGATGAGGATCGTGTGGCCGGACGAAGTTGCGTCCTGCATGATCATGAAGGGAAGGCGCTGGCGGGTGATATCGCGAGATCCGGCATCGTGACGTGCATGATAAGTACGCGCAATGGATCGCATCGCTGTCATTCTCGATGCGTGCGCGCTGTATCGCTGACGCGGCATCGATTGGCATCGTAACGGCGAGCCCGAGCTGGCGCGCGAGCACGCGCTCATGCTCGAGCTCGGGCTCAAGGGCTCTCTGTTACTGACAGCTCGAAGCTCGTGCTCAAAATCAAGTACGGGTGTTGCAGGACCCGACCCTCATGCGCGCCGCCGACCGCCGAACGATCATCCAGGGAACTGGGGTCTTTGCCGGGATGCTCAGCCTCATGATCGGGTGCAACGAGTCACCAGCGTCTCCGCAGCTCGGCGCCGAGATCGTGCAGGCCGCTGCGACCGTGGCGCAAGTGGCAGCGGCGGTCACTGGTCAGGACGCCCCTCTTGCCGACGAGGTAAAAGGGGGCAAGAACTTGGGCTTCGACACGCATACCTACCCCGGGGACCGCACGATGCGCGCGTGGAAGGACGCCGAGGGCGCGCCGTACAGCTGGGTCGGCTACTACTTGCCCGCCCCCTGCCACAAGGATCGCTCCTGGGTGGGCACTCGGCAGCGGCTGACCGATATGGGCTGGGGTATCGCCATCGTGTACGTGGGCCAGCAGACATGGGGACGCACGCCCAAGGCGCTCAGTGCCGCAGGCGTCGCGAAGCGCATGAAGGGTGGCACCACCTGCAACGCGGACCTGCTCGGCATCGATCGCGGCAACGCAGATGGCGTCGATGCAATCTCCGTCACTGAGCGCGAAGGGTTTGCACCGCGTTCCATCGTGTTTCTCGACATCGAACGGATGGAGAGGATGCCCGAGTCCATGCGCATCTACTACCGCGCATGGGCGCGCACGCTGCTCACGGACGGCCGGTACCGGCCCGGAGTGTACGTGCATGCCCACAATGCCCAGGCCGTCTACGTTGATCTCAAGGCAGAATTCGCGGCAGCAGGTGTAACCGAGGAGCCGCGGATCTGGGTCGCGAGCGGCAAGGGCTTTGACGAGGGCAAGGCGCCGCAGGACGTGGGATTCGCCTTCGCCGGCGTCTGGCAAGGCATGCTCGACGTCGCCAGGGCCGTGGCGAACATCAAGCTGCCGATCGACGTCAACGTGTCCGCGTGGGACTCCCCGTCAGCCCCGGAAAGAATCGGCAACTGAGCGCCGAGACGCGCCCGGCCGAGAACCGTTTGCGCCTTGAGGGAGTATTGTTAGTAGACCCGTGACGAGGAATCCGCTCATGTCGACGCCGCACCGCGCGCTCGTGTTCGCGCTGCTCGCCATTGCCGCCACTGCGTGCTCAGACGGCGCCGGGGCGCAATCGTCCGCCGCAACGCCAAAGGGAGAAAGGAAAGTGACGGAAACGTTCAAGAAGCCCAGCGACAGCGAGCTCCAGCAGAAGTTGACGCCCATGCAGTACAAGGTCACGCAGCACGAGGGCACCGAGCCGCCGTTCCGGAACGAATTCTGGGACAACCACGAAGAGGGCATTTACGTGGACGTCGTGTCGGGTGAGGCGCTGTTCAGCTCCCGCGACAAGTTCGAGTCCGGCACTGGGTGGCCAAGCTTCACGCGCCCGCTCGTGGCCGAGAACGTCAAGACCAAGACCGACCGCTCGCTGTTGATGACGCGCATAGAGGTGCGCTCCGCCAAGGCGGATTCGCACCTGGGCCACCTGTTCGACGACGGGCCGGCACCCACCGGACAGCGCTACTGCATGAACTCGGCGTCCATGCGTTTCATCCCGGTCAGCAAGCTCGCCGCGGAAGGCTATGGCGAGTTTGTGAAATTGTTCAACGAGAAGAAGAAGTAGCGGGTCGGAGCCAAACGTCAACACGTGACGCCGATGCGGCGCTAGTCGCCGATCTTGCTGACGTCGCCACTGCGGAGATGCGCGCTGTCCCGCCGGTCCGCCATGTCGAGCAACGCCGTGAAGCGCGCCGATAGCGGCACGAACTGCTGGACGATCGACTGCCCGGCGAGTCGCTTGACATCCGCCCAGACCGAGGGATCACGCTCGCCGAGCTCGGCCGCGCAGTCGGCCACCATCCACGCCGCCGCGTAGCCGTCGGTTTCCTCCAGCTTCGCCACCACCGCATGGTAGCGCTCGTGCGCGGCGTCGAATCGCCCAGCGTGCGCATCCAGTCGCACTGCCAGCGACTCCAGGAACTCTCGCTTCTGGAACCACCAGTCCACTCGCGTCCCGAGCCGCCGGGTGGCCGTCTCCAAGGCCGCGGTCGCCGCCGGAAAGTCCTGCATTCGCAGCGATGACAGGCCTGCGCCGGCATACGCGCCGATCGCGATGTCATCCACGCCGAGTTGATCGGCCAGCGCCGCCGTCTCGCGGAACAGGGACACCGCTGCCTCGCCGTCTCCACGCTCCTGCTGGAGGTTGGCAAGATTGTACAGCGACATCAGGCGATTCGAGTTGTTGCGAAGCGTCGTGTTCATGCGCAACGCGTCGCTCAGTGCTTCGTGCGCCGATTGGTAGTCGCCGTTGCGCATGCCCACCACGCCAAGGTTCATCGACGCGGTGGCGGCGACATCCAGCGCCTGTGCGTCGCGCGCCAGCGACAGCGAGGAGCGGAATGCGGATGCTGCCGCGTCGTCGGTGCTGCGGATGCGCGCCACGCCCAGCGTCAGGTACGCGCGCGCTTCCATCACGCGATCGCCGCGATCCACCGAGCGCTTGATCAGCCGGATCAACAGTTCCTCGGCGTCATCGTCGCGGAAGCCGAGGAAGGTCACCGCAAGACGATGCATGGCCGCGCTGGCGAGCTCCTCGTTGCCGCTGTCCTCCGCGATGCGGAGTGAGTCCTCCGCGATGATGATCGCCTCGTCCAATGCGCCGACGCGTGCCAGCGTCTGCACCAGCAGTGACCGGGTCTGTACCGTATCGGCGACAGTGCCGACGCGCTCGGCCACCAACAACAGCGCGCGGCACTCGGCTTCCGTATCGTGCACGCCGATTCCCAGCCGGACGCGTGCCTGCAACCGCCGCAGTTCGATGGGCAGCGACTTGGCGGATTCACCGGCGTAGCCCGGCTGCGACAGGATCGCGTCACACGAACGCTCGACGTCAGCCCAGCGGCCGGCCTGCTCGGCGGCGCGTGCGAGCTCCTCGTGCACCGCGGCGCGTTCGTCGTCCGTGGTAGCGTGCGCGAGTGCGTGGTGCAGGAACTCCGCCGCCTCGTCCAATGCGTAGAGCGTCATGGCGCGCGACGCGGCGCGACGGCACCACTGGTACGCCTGCGTGTTGTTCGAGCTGCTCGCGTAGTGCGATGCGATGCGATCCACCGCCTCGGGCGCCTTCACGACGAGGATCTCTGCGATCCGCTCGTGCGTGAGTCGGCGGCGGGCCGGGCTCACGGACTTGAGCACGGCGTCAACGAGGAGCGCGTGCGCGAACTGATACGTGTCGTCGTCCTGATCGCGTGCGGGCTCCAGGACGGACGTCGCGAGCGCGGCGTCCACGGCGTCCAGCACCGCGTCCGTTGTTGAACCGGACGCCTCGACCAGGAGCGGCAACGTGAAGGAACGGCCGATGGCGGCGGCGGTCACGAGCACGCGCAGTGCAAGTGGAGGCAGGCGCGACAGCCGGCGGCCCACCAGGTCCGTCATCCCGGACGGCAGCGACAGTGCTGCGGGAATCGTCCATTCCCAGGCATCCCCCGTGTGACGGAAGACGTTCTCCTCCGCCATCGTGCGCAGCAACTGCACCACGAGGAACGGGTTGCCCTCCGTGTAGCGCAGCACGAAATCCAGCAGGTCGTCGCCAAGCTCGGTGCGATGCAGCGCGCCCTGGAGCCACTCGGCCACTTCCTGCGCGGTGAGTCGATCGAGTCGCAGCTCGCGCACGCGCTCGTCACGCGTAAGCCGACGGCGACGCTCGCGCACCGCGCCATACGCGGCCTCTTCGCTCCGGACGGTGAGCGCAATACAAATGCGCTCGGTGGTGAGCTGCGTGAGCAGGTACTCGAGTGCGTCCCAGCTGGCGACGTCGCCCCAGTGCATGTCTTCCAGCACGATGAGCAACGGGCGTGCTTCGCTAGCGCTGCGCAGGAACGCCACGAGCTCCTGCATGAGGTGGTGGCCCTGCGACGGATCGAGGACGGTCTCCGCTGACGCGCGCGATGCACCGGTGCGAAGGACCGGCACCAGCCGGCTGAGCAGCGGCCATGCGCGCGAAGGCGCCAGACCGAGGGCGTGCACGCCCGCGATGGCTTCGGCCCAGGGACCGAAGGGCGGACGGCTTTCGCTCTCCATCGCGCGGCCCGTCACGATAACGGCGCCGCGCAGGCGCGATTCCGGTAGCAATTGGCGCACGAGCGACGACTTGCCCACACCGGCTTCGCCGATGACAAGGCGTGTCTGCGGTCCGCCGTGCACGCTCTGGTCGAGCGCGAGCACCAAGGAGCGTAGCTCGTTGGCGCGGCCGACGAAGCGATTGAAGACGAGTTGTGGCACCGCATCGCTGGAGGCACCGGCGATGACGACCTTGTCGCGTCCCTCGCGCTTCGCGTCGAATAGCGCGCGGTCCGCGGTGGTGAAGAGCGCCTCGAACGACTCGCCGTGCGCCGGCGCCGTGGCGACGCCAATGGACAGCGTCACCGACATCGTGCGCTCGGGATCGTCGCGGATCGGGATGGCCGTCGCAGCGGTGTTGCGGCGGATCGTTTCGGCCAGCACGCCAGCGCCCGATGCGTCGAGCCCGGGCAGCAGAACGACGAACTCGTCGCCGGCGTAGCGGCCCACGTACTGTCCGGGCCGCAGATGGTCGCGCACGACGCCGGCGACGAGCCGGAGTCCGTCGTCTCCGGCGAGGTGACCAAAGGCGTCGTTGACGGACTTGAACTGGTCGACATCGATGACGAGTAGCGACACCGGCGCGCCAGTGCGCCGTCGCTCGGCGAGCACGGCAGAGGTGACGTTCACGAACGCGCGCCTGACGAGCGCCCCGGTCAGGTCGTCTTCCTCAGACACCGTCACCGTGTTCGCCGACCCGGAGCGGCGCATTGGCGTCGCGCGCTGCGTGGCCGACGGCGCGCTCACCGTGCCCCGGCGGATCAGCTCCTCGAACAGTGAGAACAGCTGCGGATCGAACTGTCGCCCGATCTCGCGACGCATGATCTCGATGGCCTCGAGCTGCGAGAACGCCCGCTTGTAGCTGCGCTCGGTCGTGAGCGCGTCATACACGTCGGCAATGCAGAGGATGCGCGCGGCGAACGGGATTTCCTCCCGCACGAGCCCGTCGGGGTAGCCGTTGCCGTCCCACCGCTCGTGGTGGCTGCGCACCATCGGGGCGACGTCCCACGGAAACTTCACGTCGGCCAGCAGTTGCTCGCCGGCTGCGGGATGCTGGCGGACCAGCGCCCACTCTTCCTCCGTGAGCTTGCCCGCCTTGTTCAACACCTCCGCGGGGACGATCAGCTTGCCCACGTCGTGCAACAGTGCGCCGATGCGAAACCAGAACAACGAGGTTTCGTCCAATCCGGCCTTCGCGGCGAGCGCCCCCGCGAGGTCCGAGACGCGCTCGCAATGACCCTGCGTGTGCACATCCTTGGACTCGATCGACTCGCCCCATTTCCGCACGACGTCGAGGAAGTCGCCCTCCAGGCGCGCCATGCGGCGCCCCACATCGGCCAGCTCATGGCGGGAGCGCAGCTGCGTGAAACAGGCGTGAGCGCGGTTGAGCGCCTGCAGCGTCTCGCGGTTGCGGCCCAGCCGCCCGAACAGCTCGGCTAGCTCGCGATTAGTGTCGCCTTCGAGGGCCAGGTCCTTTGCCGCCGCGGCCACGTCCCGCGCGGTCGTCAGGTGCATCTCGGCGGCGACCAGGTCGCCCGTCTCACGCGCGATCACCCCGTAGACCTTGGAGGCCTCACCGTTGGCACGGGCGTCGTCCAGGTGTTCCGCGAGCGCCATCGCGCGATCGCAGCGGCGCTTGGCTTCTTCGAAGTCGCGCTTTTCCAGCTGCAGCGCGGCCGTGTTCACCTCGAGCTGCACGCGCGTCGACAATCCGCCCAGCGCATTGGCGATCGTCAGCGCTTCGGCAAAGGCTTCCTCGGCTGCGTCGTGGCGGCCCAGTGCCATGTTCGCGATGCCGAGGTTGTTCAATGCGACGACGATGTTGTCGAGCAGCGAATAGAGGCGGCCGTGCGCGAGTGCTTCCTGGAAAAAGCGGAGCGCTTCGCGGAAGTCGCCGCGAATGCCGGCCATGGTGCCCAGGTTCGTCATGACGTCCACCTGGAGCCGCGGATCCGTCGTGCTCGTCCCGCGCTGGAGCGCTTCATGGAAGAGCTGCTCGGCGTGGTCGAGATCGCCCTGACGCCAGCGCACGGCGGCCAGCACGTTGAGCGCGTGGCCGAGTGCGTTGCGCTCGTCGCCGAGTTCGGCGGTGGCGACTGCGGCAACGGCGCAGTCTTCGGCGGCGGGGTAGTCCGCGTCTACCTCGTAGGTGCGGGCGATCCAGCGTAGCAGCATGGAGGCCAGCGAGGGCGACGGGGCCGCGAGCGTACGAAGCGCGAGCTCGTACTGGGTGCGCGCTTCAGCGCGGCGGCCGAGCTTGTCGAGTGATCGCGCTTCCTCGATCAGCGCGTTGGTCGACGGCTTGGGAGGAGCGTCTACCAGACGTAGGTGCTGGCTGCGCGAGCTCCCCATCGTGTCAGTCATGGTAGGTGCGGAGCTCGGACCGGATAGGTGCTGGAGCAAGGCGATTCACTACCAAAGGGACGCCGAATGCGTGGCTTGCGCAACGTCGGCGCCCCTCGGTCGTCGGTCGGCCCGCACTGCGGACCGACCGGGAATTCATTCAGCTGGATGCGATGATGTAGCCCGATTGGCACTCCGCAGAGAGACCATTTGTCTGGGAGCCGTTCGAGTCGTGCGTCGCGATGGTGCCGTCAGCCTTGGCAGTCATCGCAAACGTTGGTGCGAGATGGCAGGACATGCGGGTCTCCGGGATGCGGTGCGCACGGTGGCGCACCGCGAGTGAGTGAGTGAGTGAGCGATGCAGGTGGAGGGGCAGGAGACGTTGCTTACTGCCCCTCGCAGGGAGTCACGCCATTGGGGTCGCACTCTTCCCTACCGCCGGAGCCAAGGTATCCGCTGAAATGCTTGATGCGTCGGAACAGCACGCTTGCATTCCTGTCGACGTAGCTCGTCAAGGACGCATCCGTTTTGGACTCGTCGATGCACGTCCCGGAATTGTCGCAGTACTTCATGATCCAGTTGGTTGCGTCCGACTGGCTGACCTGCGGGACGTACATAAAGAGCTGGACGTTCTTGGTGGGGCTAAAGCGCATCGCGGGATGGAAGTCCACCTGCGGATGATCGGTCTGCGAGTTCTTGATAATCACGGTAAGGACGATAGGCAGCGCGTGCGGCGTACATGCGTTGTTCCAGGTCGTTGGGCCGTAACCCGACGCCCCAAGACGACAGATCGAGTTCGCCGGGATATTCAGGCGGTTCGGTCCAAGGACCAACGACTGGTTGTACCGGGGATCGATCGCGACCGAATAGGTGCCATCGATGACGCCGATGAGCGCCTTCTGGGCAGCGGTTGGAACAAAGGCGGAGACTGCCTCGACCGACTTCGCCGGCGTCGCGGCGGTGGGAGACGTTACTTCGCCCGAACACGCACCGAGCAGCGCGGCGCATGCGAAGAGCGTGTTTCGTACAACGGTAGAGCGAGCCTGCTTCGGCATACGCATTGAGCGTTTCCTTTCGAGCCGAGCTCGAAGTGGGGTGAGCGAATGCGCTCTGAACGTCTGAACCGGCAGCGTCGCCAGAACTTCGGCACGGGGCTTTCGCGTTGGAAACCGTGACAGATGAGAGCGTCTCGGCGAGTCACCCTGAAAGCAATGCCGATACCAGCGGGCGGGTCCGTGTTGATTGTCGTCACACTGACTCGAAATTCCAGACGATCGAACTCCGACTAGTCACGATGTCCGGCTCGCTAGGTATCATTGACCGATGAACCTTTGTGGTATTTTGGCGCGTTTTGCGGCGAATCGTGCATTGTGCGACATCTGTTGGAGCCTTGCGAGCCTGAAGCGGTGCTTCAGTCTCATCAAGCAAAAGGTGCTTAAAACGCTGATTTGAAATGATTTACAGTCTCGGCACCGCCAGGCAGCTGGTCGTATCTGACCGATATCTCGCCGGTTCAGAATAGCCGTCAACAATGGAGACGCTACTGTTGTCTTCGGCAACTGCCGGGAAGCGCTGCCGGATTCTGAGGAAGAACCTCCGATGGCCGTAGCGTGCAACGAACGCTGAGCCACGCTGAAACGCTGGCGCTGCTGTAACGGCGAGCCGCACCCCGCGCTTTCACGACCTCGCGACGCAAAAAACGCAGGTCCTGCGCCGTTCTGCGATGCACAGTATCTGCGTATCAGCGTTTTGCCGTCTGGGCTTGCTGTCGTCTGGGCTTGCTGGCTAATCCACTACGCCGACCCGAAACGCCAGCGGCCAGCGCAGCGCTCTCGAGGCGTGCGGATCGCCCCAGGCCGGACGCAGCGACCGCATCAGCGCAGGAACGGGGTTCCTGCCGACGGCCGTGCGGTATCGTGTCACCGCGGACCAGGTCTCCAGATAGCCACCCAACTGCGACAGCGTCCATCTCGCAGACATCGCAATGAGTGGAGCGCATACTTCTGTGAACGGGAACTCAATGCCCGAGTACCCGGCGTCCACCAGTGCCCGCTCCGGCGGCCAGTATTGACCTACTTGGTCCTTGTTGAATCGCCCGATGATCGCGTCGATCTCCGGGTCGATTGTGAGCAACCCATAGCTCCATGCAGCCACGACGCCGCCCGGCACCACGACCCGGCGCACCTCCTCATAGAAGCGCGGCAAGTCGAACCAGTGCAGCGCCTGCGCGACCGTCACCAATCCAATCGACCCGGCGGCCAACCCGCTCGCCTCGGCGGTGGCGACCACGTAGAGCACCGCCGGAACGGGCGGAGCGTGCCGGATCTGAGACTCGCTCGGGTCGGTGGCGATGACCTCCCTGAAATGCGCGCGCAGCGCCACCGCCGCCTGCCCATTTCCGGTTCCGCAGTCCCACGCGCGAGCGGACGCGGGAGCATGCTGGCCCAGCCACTCGTACAGGAGATCGGGGTAGGTTGGTCGACAGGCGGCATACCGGTCCGACGCCGCCGAGAAGTGATCAGGAAACGACGCCATGTCGTCGGGGTTGCTGGGATTGTTCTCCGCGGTCCGTTGATTTTTCGGGCACGCCGGGTGATTTTACCCACGGCCAGATACTCGTGAATCATGCGCAGCTCCACAGGAAGGATGCAAAGTCCATTGAGTTCCATCGACGTCGGTGCGGACGCCGACGCACCCGTGGATCGGACATATCTTGATGCCGACGGTGCGCACTGGCACGTATTCGAGCAGCCGTTCGCCGACTACGATCGCCGCACCGGCCTGTCTCTCATTTTCTCCAGCGACTCAGCGGTGCGCCGCGTCCGGGACTACCCGGACACCTGGAGAATGATGTCGGACGCGGAGCTGGCTGTCCTGAGCTGGAAGTCCTGAGCGGCTCGTTCAGTATCGCGGCGTAGCGTTCGGGCCCGCCGCGAGGGGGGCGGCAGCGGGTGCGCGCTGCGCTTCGCCCAACGCCGGGTTCCGCTGCGCCTCGGCGAGCAGCCGAGTCACGAATCGCTGCCCCTCGGACACGCGCTCGATCTCGATGGCGATGGAATCGATGGCCTGCTCCATCCGCTCCAGCCTCTGCGCATTTTCCGGATTGGCCGGCGCCTGCCTCGGCGCTGAGCCACGTTTCCAGAGATAACGGGAAATGGACAGCGCGATTGGCGTCAGCACGAACAACGTGAACACGACGAAAATCGGAACCATGTTGTCCGCCATTTTGTCCTCGACCGACTGCTTGGTTGGCGGGGGCTGGCTCGCTACGCCCACGCGCGACGCTTCGAGTGATGCGAGCTGCTTGCCGTTCTCGGTAATCTCGGATTCGAGCGACACGACTCGCGCGTCGAGCACGCCAAGCCGTTGCTCGAGGCCAACGCGATCGGCGTCCGTGGTGTTCTTGAGCCGGTCGATGATAGAGCGCCGCCGATCGATCACGGAGCTGAGTTGGTCCGACAACTCCTTCCCACGCGCACGCAACGCGGCCACATCCTGACTGGTCAGCACGCGCGAGGACACCGTCGTCACACCGGGAATTGCCGGTGCGGCCGGCGGCGGTGCTGGGGGAAGCTGCGCTTCGATCTGGGCTTGCGTCATGACGAGATCCTACGTCGAGGGCGACGCCCGGGTTACAGCCTGTGGCGTCGCTGCCTTCTGTACATCTGAGGACGATCCAGTCCACGCACGGTCAGTTACGGCACGGGCAGGGAAAAAGCGAGGGTAGCGCCACCGTCGGCGTGCGGGATGATGGTTGCTCCCAAAATGAGCCGGTCGATTTTGTTATCGGGATGCGCGTGTGAGTAGCGCACCACCTTGAGCCCGCCGAACGTCCCAACCGCTGCGCCAAGCATCACGTCGCTGGCCCAGTGGTTGTTGTGATAGATGCGCGAAAGCCCGACCAGCGTGGCGCCGCCGTACATGGCTGGAGCCACGAACCACACGGCGTCCGGCCAGAGGCGACGCGTCTCGCTGGTAACCACGGCGGCGGCGGCAAACGCGGTGGTCGTGTGCCCTGACGGGAACGACTGGAAATCGCGAGCACGATATGCCTTGCCCGTTGCGTCGTTCCCAAGGTCGCTGCGTCCAAAGCCGCGCAGGAACGAAAAGTCATGCGGAGTCGTGTCGGACCCGACATAGGGCCGAGCTCGGCCCAGCACGGCCTTGAGGAAGCTTGTCATCCCCGACGAGAGGATGATGGCCTCCGTGCCGTGCCACCCCAAGTCCGCGAGGTTCTTCTTCCCCGTGACCTTGCCCGCCGCGTACAACCCACCGCCAATGAAGAACGAGCCTGGCGTCGTGATGTATTCCACGCCCGTGGCAGCCTTCTCCAGGAACCGATTGGACCTGACGTTGGGATCCTGGAGGTTTTCCGCAATGCTTCGGTCCACTGGAAACATGGCGAAGGTCAGGCCGACGAACCCCGCGGCGAGCAACGCATCGCGATAGGTGAACAGTGTCTTGTGCGCCGCCGCGTGTGCGGTGTCGCGCGGTACCACGGTGCGTCCATCCGCGCCGGTGGTGGCCTGCGCCAACAGCGGCGCGGCAACAACGTGCGCGACGGCGCTGGCGAGGAGCAGCGCGTTCAAGCGGCGAGCGAGGCGAACCATGGTCCTTGGCGTTGGAGATGTGCGTTCCGGAAACCAGGACTCGTGAAGTGCAGGAATCAGGCGAGCGTGTGCAAACCACTGTCGCGTGGAGCATTCCCGCGTGGGTGCTGGCGGCGTCATCCACGCGTGGCGACGTTTGACGCCCCCTCTACCACGCAATCACATGTCCCACGCGGTACGCCACTTTCGCTGGACCGACATTCCCGAGGAGCAGGTCATTGACGGGATCTCTCGCCGGTTGATCACCGGCGACCAGATGATGCTCGCGCACGTCTACCTCAAGAAGGACGCGCTGGTCCCCCAGCATTCGCACCACAACGAGCAGCTCACGTACGTCCTCTCGGGCTCATTGCATTTTCGCATTGGCACAGATCGCTCGGAGGAGGTGATCGTGCGCTCCGGGGAGGTGCTGCACATTCCGTCCAACGTGCCGCACGAGGCGCTCGCGTTGGAGGACACGCTCGACGTGGACATCTTCAGCCCGCCGCGACAGGACTGGCTGGACGGCACGGACACCTACTTCCACCGGAAGTAATCGATGGATCTCGGCCTTGCGGGCAAGGTGGCGCTGGTCGCAGCAGCCAGCCGCGGGCTTGGCCGGGCGGTGGCGGAGGAGTTGGCGCGTGAGGGTGCGCATCTGGTGCTGTGCGCGCGCGGCGCCGACGCGCTGCGCGACACCGCTCACGCCATTCGAGCGGCAACAGGAGTGACCGTCATCGAGGTTGTCGCGGACCTGTCGGATCCAGGGGGCGTCGCGCGCGTCGCGGACGAGGCGTTGCGCGGCTTTGGTCGAGTGGATGTGCTCGTGACCAACGCGGGAGGCCCGCCCGCTGGCCCGTTCGAGACGCACAGCGCGGAGACGTGGGACGCAGCGATTCGGCTCAACCTCACGAGCGTCGTGGAGCTCACGCGCGCAGTGTTGCCCGGCATGAAGGAGCGCCGCTGGGGACGCATCATCAATGTCACGTCGATCGCGGTGAAGCAGCCGGTGGACAACCTCATCCTGTCCAACAGCGTCCGCGCTGCCGTGACTGGCTTCGCGAGGACGCTGGCGAACGAAGTGGCTTCGTTCGGCATCACCGTGAACAACGTGATGCCGGGTTACACGCGGACCCAGCGGGTGGCTGACCTCGCCGCACGCAACGCGACGCTGCGCGGCACAACCGAGGCCGGCGAGCGTGCGGAATGGGAGCGGCAGATCCCGATGGGGCGGCTTGGCGAGCCGCCCGAATTTGCAGCGATGGTCGCGTTCCTCGCGTCCGAGCGCGCGAGCTACACGACGGGCGCATCCATCCCCGTTGATGGCGGGTGGATCAGAGGGCTGCTGTGAGCGGAGAACGGCGAACGGCGAAGGGAGAACGACGAGCGGCGTAAAACTCAAAACGCCCTTCTTCGATCGCCGAGCGCCGTTCTCCGTGCGTTAGAAGGGAAGATCGTCGTCGTCGAAGGGCGGCGCGTCGTCGAATGGCGGCGGCGCGTCGTGGGGCGGCGCGTCGTTCGCGGGCGGGCCGGACTGCCCGCGCGGAGCCGCGCGCGGCACCGGCGGCGGATAGGGGCTCGCCGCGCCGGCGCGTGGTGGCCAGATGATGCCCTCGCACCCGGGTCCGCCGCGCTCCTTTGGCTTGTTGCGGCACTTGAAGTCGGGCGCCTTGGGATTGCGCTTGGTGAGCCGGTCGTCCCACATCGCGCCGCCGCAGATGGGACAGTTGGGCAGTCCGCTTTCGTTCGTAGCGTCACCCGCAGGCTTCGCGGCGGGCGCGGCGGCGGGCGCAGCCTGCACGGCGTCGCGCGGCGGCCAGATCACGCCCTCACATTCGCGGTCCTTGCACTTGAAGTCAGGCGCCTTCGGATTGCGCTTGCCCACACGATTGTCCCACATGGGACCCTCGCACTTTGGACAGTTGGGAAGTGGAGCTTCTTCTGCGGGGGCGGTCTGCTGCTCGGTCATCGGCGAGGCGGAAGCGGCGGAAGGTCTGTGGATTGGCCCACAAGTTAGTCAGGCCTCCCGCCCCGTGCACGCTGACAAACGTCAACCGGCCAACGGTCCATCGCGGATCAACTCGTACTTGAGTTGAATCTCGGCCATGCCGTCCACCATTTCTGAAAAGAGATCGTCGGCCATGGTGGGGCAGACCGGCCGCATTCGCACGCGCAATTCCGCAGCGATGATCGCGAGACGCTCTCCGCGGGCGCGGTGTCCTCCGTCCTGGTTCACATGATCCGTCACGGGATGCATGGGCAAGAGATATTCTAACAGCGACAACGATCGCCGCGTGAACTTATCTCGCACGCCGATATCCGCCAAGGCCGTCGAAATCGCCTTCGGCCCGGTTAGACCGCGTCGGACAGCGAGGTGAAGTTGAAGTCCTTCACCTTGAGTGTCGGGAAGACGACGTTGCCGCCAGCCTCCGTGCCGGCCACGCGCACCGCCTGCCCGATCATCTCGAGGTTGTTGAGCATGAACAGCGGGCTCTCATTGAAGCGAAGGTTCTTCACGGCCTTCGTGACCTTGCCGTTCTCGATGAGGAATGTGCCATCACGCGTGAGGCCGGTGTAGAGCACCGTGCGCGGATCCACCTGGCGCAGATACCAGAGGCGAGTGACGAGGATGCCGCGCGGTGTAGACGCGATCATCTGCTCAGTCGTCGCGTCGCCGCCGACCATCTTCACCGCACCAAGGCCGCCGTTGGGACGCGTGTTCTTCTTCTGTGCCCAGAAGCGCGAGTAGGCCAACTGCTTCAGCACGCCGTTTTCGACCCACACCTCTCGTCCCAATGGAAGTCCTTCGCCCGTCCACGGCTGACCGAGTAGCTGCGGGTCCGCGGGATCGGAGAAGAGGGTGACCTTCGAGTCCACGATCTTCTCGCCGATCTTCGTGCCACCACCCGTCTTCGTGAATGCCGAGCGTCCTTCGTCTGCGCTGCGTGCATCGAGGGCAAAGGCAAGGAGCTGTACGAGATCGCCCACCGCCTGCGGCTCGAGGATCACGGTGTAGCGGCCGGGCTCGACGGCCACCGGGTTGCGTGACGCGCGCGACTTCTGGATGGCGCGGTCGCTCACCGCCTTGAAGTCGATCTGCTTCCAGTCTGGATGGTCCGCTGCCGCCCAGCCGGAGCCCGTGCCATCGTTGGTGCGGACGGTGAGCTGGTAGTTGGCGCTGGTGGCGGGGAAATACGCGTACATGCCCGTGTTGGACGCGATGGCGTTGTACCCGCCTCCTGCCGTGATGAACCCTGCTGCGGCGAGATCACCGGCTGCCTTTGCCGCGTCGAGCGCGGTGTGCGCTGCTGCGGCCCGGTCGGCGGGCGTGAGGTTGGCCGTGGAATCGAAGTATGCCTTCACGTCGGCGTACTGCTGCGGCGCGAGCAAGGGCATGTTCTCCGGATCGTCCGGCGCGAGCTTCGCGATCGCTTCGCTCTGCCGCACGGCGCGCTCGATGCCCTCCGGTGTGAAGTCTCCGGTCGTGACCACGGCGTGCTTGGGTCCATAGCCCGATTGCACCACGAGCTGCGAGTTGCTGACACCGCCGGACGTGGAAATGCGGTTGGCGGCAAAGCGGATGTTGCCGGTGTAGCCGCCGCCAACCTGTGCGCCGATGGTGTCGGCTCTCGAGAGCTTTACCACGCGCTCGAGGAACGCCTGCGCCTCGCTGCGCGACATCATGTCGCTGGGAGAGATGATGCTTCCCTTGCCGAAGAGACTCCTCGGGGCGCTCATGCCTTTCTCCCGGTGTTGATGACGTTGATGTTGCGGAAGCGGCTCGGCACGCAGCCATGGCTCACGGCGTTGACCTGGCTTGGCTGGCCCTTTCCATCGAAGAAGCTGGCGCCCATCTGGTAGCTGCTCTTGCCGCCGATCATGTCCATGGCGTTCCAGAAGTCGGGGGTGCGCATCTGGTACGCGACGTCCTTGAGCTGGCCGACGATCTTGCCGCCCTTGATCTCGTAGAAGAGCTGCCCGCCGAACTGCGCGTTGTAGCGTTGCTGGTCGATGGAGAAGCTTCCGTCGCCGACGATGGCGATGCCCCTGTCCGTGGCGGCGATGATGTCCTCGTAGCTGGTGTCCCGCTCACCGGGGAGCTGCGAGATATTCGGCATGCGCTGGAACTGGACGCTGCTCCAGTTGTCGCCGTGACAGCAACCGTGACTTGCGATGGGCCGCTTCTGATCGTTGTACCACCAGTCGAGCATCGGCGCCTGTTCGCGCGTCGTCTGGTAGTCGTTCAACATGCCGTTCTTCACGATGAGGAACTCGTCGGGCTTTACGCCGTCGTCGTCCCACCCGATGGTGGAGCACCCGCCGACCTCGGAGCGGTTGCCCTGGATGTTCATGTAGTCCGGACCGTAGCGGAACGAGCCGAGCTTCGTGCGCGGCGGCGCGAGGAAACTGGTGCCGGCGTAGTTGGCTTCGTAGCCCATGGCGCGGTCCAGCTCCGTGGGATGTGCGATGCTCTCGTGGATGGTGAGCCAGAGGTGGCTCGGGTGGAGCACCAGATCGTAGCGTCCCACTTCCACCGGCTTGGCCTGGAGCTTCTCCGCGGCTTCCTCGCCCCACTTCTGCGCGTTTTCCACCGGCTTGGACTCTGTGAGGAATTCGTAGCCGCGCGCCATCGGTGGAATGACGTTGGTTCGCGTCTGGAAATCCGAGCCGTCGGCCTTTATCGCCGTCGCGGCAAAGGGAAGCCAGCTGCGAATGACGGTCTGCGTGGTGAAGGTGCCTTCGGTGTTCGCATAGTTCTTCTCTTCCTTCACGAAGAACATGTTGCTGTTCACGAACCTCACGCCGTTCACCTTCATCGCCTCGGTGTTGGCGCGGATGAGGAGGTCGGCCTTCTGCTCGATCGGCACGGTGAACGGATCCACCGTGTGTGGCGTCACGTAGCGTCCATCGGGGGTGGGCGTCGCCTTGGCGAGACGGACGCGATCCGCGGCGGGCAGCGCATTCGCCTTGGCGATGGAGAGCGCTTCCTTCGTGGCCGCCACCACGCCGGCCTTGGTGAGGTCGCGCGATGCACCGAAGCCCCAGGTGCCATTCACCAGCACGCGGACACCGACGCCGAGTGTATCGGTGTCCACGACGTTGACGATTTGCTTCTCGCGCGTGATGACGAAGTTGTTGCGGTAGCGCCCGATGCGCGCGTCGGCGAAGCTGGCGCCGCCCATGGTCGCGGCATTGAGCGCCTCGACGAGCAGTTCCTTCGTCGCGGGGTCCATCGCTGGTGGCTCGTTTGCGGGTGCCACTCGTTGCGCGAGCGCGTCGGCTCGACTCAGGGCCGGCGACGCGAGCGCGAGGGCGCCCGCGGCCGCGCCGGCTTTCAGGAAATCACGCCTGTTGGTCATGGCTGGTGGGGGAGAATGGGGGCATCACTGCGGAGCTCTTACGAGGTAGGACAATGGCGTGGGCCGATTTCGTTGCGGCGACTGCGCATTGGTGTTCGTGGTGGGCCGGATGTGGGGCGCTCGGAATGCCTGAAAGTGCTACGCGGTCTTCGCGGAGAACAGTGCGGAATTCGTCAGCAAGTGGTGGCCTTTCCTCCTTCCTGGGGCTGCGGGGCTGGGTGATGCGCGGAGCCTGCGCGGCCAGTGCTGCGTCCGGTCGAGTGGCTGCTCTTAGCGCAGGCGCATCCGCCAGCTCGTACTGCGGTGCTGGCGGGGACCGGCCCAGACGACAGCAAGCGCAGACGACGGCAAGCCCCGACGGCGAACGCTGAATACGCTGGCACTTCGCACGCAGACGGCGCACGACCTGCGTTCTGCGTCGTAAGCTCGTGAAAGGCGCGCGGCTGTCTCTCGCCGGTCCAGCAGTGCCAGCGTTTTCAGCGTGCGTCGTGTCAGCGTGCTCGCGTTCGTTGTCTGGGATCACGCCTGGCTCCAGATCCGCGGCTCGGCCCGTCCGGGCGCCAGTGACGAGACAACGGGAAACCGGCGTCGATCCGGAAGTCCGTGACGTACCATTTCGGCTTTCCGTCTGCGCCATGGGCAGGTGCCCGCGCGGACGAACGATCGGCGGCATCGCAGTTCGATTCGGCCAAATCGGCGTTTGTGAATCGGATGTCCTTTCACTCGCGCCAGTCCACACATATGCGCCGACTCCGGTCGATGCGCCGTGCTCAGCTTCCGGCTTCCGAACGCGGGTCGCTCTGGTGCATCGACATTCGGTAGATAGTTTCGCGCAATGTCTCGCTCACGTTGGACACCATGAAGCTGGCGTTCTCGAGCCTCGCGTGGGAGCCCGCGCAGGATGCGCTCGTCCGCGCGACGCTCGCGCGGCGCGGCGTGACTGGGATCGAAGTCGCCCCGCTCAAGTACTGGCCGCAGGCGCCCGACGTTCCCTCCGCCACGTTGGCGAGCTTCAGGTACAAGTGGACGCAGGCGGGTATCTCCATCGTCGCACTCCAGGGCATTCTGTTCGGGCTGCCCGATCTTCAGCTGTTTGGGTCGCCGGAGCAGCAGGACGCGTTCGAGCGACATCTCGTGTCCATGTGCACGCTCGCCGGCAACCTCGGGGCCCGCGTGGTGGTGCTCGGCGCGCCGAAGAATCGTATCCGGGACCCATTGACGGAGGAAGCGGCGGTGGAGCAGGCCGCGCCGCTGTTCAGGCGGGTGGCCGCTGCGGCGCACGACGTCGACGTCATGCTGTGCCTGGAGCCCATGCCGCGCATGTACGGCGCCGACTTCATCTGCACCACGGACGAGGCCCTGCGCCTGGTGGACGCGGTGAACCATCCCGGGTTTGGCATGCATTTCGACGCGGGCGCGTCGGCGATCAATGGGGAACCGGCTGCCGTGGTGCTGCGCGCGCTGCAGGTGGCGCAGCACTACCACGCGAGCGAGGTGGACCTGTTGCCGCTGGGATCCGGAACGGTGGACCACCACCAGCTTGGCGCGATGATTCGCGCCGCGCGGTACGACCACTGGCTGTCCATCGAGATGCGCGGGTTGCCGACTGAGCCGGTGGTCGAGACGATCGAGCGGGCGATCGACGTGGCGATGGAGACGTACGAGCTGTAGCCGTGATTGCGTCGCGAGCTCGACGGTTCAGGTGCGTGCCGGTCCTGTCACATCGCTTCGCGCAACTGGCGAACTGATGCTCCTCGTGTCTGATTAGTGGGCGGTCTTCTTGCGTTTCGAGGCGTCTCCTTGTGCGCTCCGCCTCCGCTCGTGGTCTATGGATAACGTTTCGCCAACGCAATTCTCCGAACCACCCTCGTCGTCTCACTCAGAGCCGACTGACGCGGCGATGGCAGCCGGCGCGCCCAACGCCAGCGCGCCGCCGCCGGCGTCCTCGCGTCAGGATGCTCCGCCGCGCCAGGACGCTCCACCGCGCCGACGCAACCGACCCCGTCGCACCGACGTGCCTGCTCCCATTGCGCCCATATCGTCCAAGCCGCTCGCTCCGCTGGTTCGGCCGGATGGAAGTCCGGCGCCGGTGGTGCACCTTGCGCCAGAGCTCTCGCCATACGCGCGAACCGGTGGACTCGGGGAGGCAGTCGCGAGCCTGGCGAGATATCAGGCGGCATCGGGCATTCCGGTCACCGTCTTCATGCCGCTGTACAGCCTCGCGCGCTCGCGCGTGGAGATCCAGCCGGTCGGGCCAGCGTTCTCCGTCACCGTGGGTCCGCGCACGGAGACGACGCGGATCTACGAGCCGGTGGAGCCGCCGCTTCCCGACACGCCGCGCGTGCTGTTCGTGGAGAGCGAGGAATACTTCGACCGGCCGGGTCTCTACGGCGATGCCGCGGGCGACTATCCCGACAATGCGCGTCGCTACGCGCTGTTCGCGCGTGCAGTGCTCGTCTCGCTCCCGCGCCTGCTTCAACAGCCACCGAGTATCGTGCACGCGCACGACTGGCAAACGGCGCTGGCGAGTGTGTACCTCAAGTCCGAGTTCATGGCGCACCCGTATTACGAGGGCATTCGCGCCGTGCTGTCGGTACACAACGCGGGGTATCAGGGCCACTTCGTGAAGGAGACGATGGCGGACATCGGGCTCCCCGCGGCGCTGTACAATCATCGCCAGCTGGAATGGCATGGCCGCCTGAACCTGCTCAAGGGCGGGCTCGTGTTCTCCGACCTGGCCATCACGGTCAGTCCCACGCATGCGCACGAGTTGCGCACGGAGAAGGGCGGTTTCGGGCTGGACGGCGTGTTCGTCGCGATGCGCGACCGTCTCGTTGGCATCGTCAATGGCATCGACCAGGACGTGTGGGATCCGTCGCGCGACCCCGAGATTCCTCGCCGCTACACATCCGACAATCTTGTCGGCAAGAAGCGCTGCCGTGTTGCGCTGCAGCGTGCGACGGGCCTCAGCCGCTGGCAGGCGCCGATCTTCGCCCTCACGGCGCGACTCGTCTCGCAGAAGGGACTCGACCTCATTCTCGGCGACCCGGGTTACTTCGCCTTCGACGCACAATACGTCTTCCTTGGGCAGGGCGAAGCGCGCTATGAAGCGATGCTCACCGATCTCGCCGAGCGCGCGCCGAGCCGGATTGCGGTGAACCTGAACTTCACCGAGGAGTTCGAGCACTTGCTCCTCGCGGGAGCGGACATGTGCCTGATGCCGTCGCTGTACGAGCCGTGCGGCCTCACACAGATGCGCGCGCAGCGCTACGGCACCATCCCGGTCGCTCGGCGCACGGGCGGTCTCGCCGATACGATTGAAGACGGCGTCACTGGCTTCCTGTTCGACGACTACACGCCGGCTGATTTCATGCGTGCCGCGATGCGCGCTGTGGACCAGTACCGCGATGGCGACGCGTGGGAGGAGATGATGCGTGAGGCGATGGCGCGCGATTTCAGCTGGGAGAAGAGCGCCGCGCGCTACCTCACGGTCTACCGTCGCGTGCTGGGGTTGCCGGCGGTCCGATAGGTTTTGGCAACCCTGACGGCGTGCACTGACGGCGTGCACTGACGGCGTGCACTGACGGCGTGCACTGACGACGTGCACTAACGGCGTGCACTGACGGCGAGCTGGCGGCGAGCGCTGACGACGCAAACATTGCGAGCGCGACAGTACCGAACTACCCGACTTGTGCCGGCGCGCCGCGCCCGCGAAGTATCGACATATGCGCATTCGCTCGTCGACACTCCGCCAGGGCGCTCTCATTGTTGCGGCCGCTGGCCGACTCGTGGCCGCACAGTCCGCACCGGAACCACCGCCCGTCGCGCGCGAGCTGCGCGCGGCGTGGATTGCCACGGTGGACAACATGGACTGGCCCTCGCGCGCGGGACTGAGCACGGCGGAGCAGCAGCGTGAGCTCGTCGCCATGCTGGACCGGCTGGTGGAGTTGCGAATGAACGCGGTGATCCTCCAGGTGCGTCCCGCCGCGGATGCGCTCTACGACTCGAAGCTCGAGCCGTGGTCGGAGTACCTCACGGGCCAGATGGGCCGCGCGCCCTCGCCCTATTACGATCCGCTCGCGTTCGCCATTGCGGAGTCGCACAAGCGCGGGCTGGAGCTGCATGCGTGGATCAATCCGTACCGCTCGCGCTACTCGATGACGCGGGCACCGTCGGCGAATCACATCAGCCGCACCAATCCGTCGCTCGTGCGGAGGTACGGATCGTATCAGTGGATGGACCCGGGCGATCCCAGGGTCCGCGCGCACACGAAGCGCGTCGTGCTGGACCTCGTGCGCCGGTACGATCTCGATGCGCTGCACATGGACGATTACTTCTATCCGTACAAGGAGACGCGTCGCGTGCGCGGCAGACTGCGGGAAATCCCCTTCCCTGACGACGCGACGTACGCGCGCTATCGGCGCGGTGGTGGCAAGCTCGCGCGAGACAACTGGCGTCGCCAGAACGTGAACCTCCTGGTGAAGGAGCTGTACGACGGCATCCACCAGGTGAAGCCGTCCGTGCGCTTCGGCATCAGTCCGTTCGGTATCTGGCGGCCCGGATATCCGCCGTCGGTGCGCGGCCTTGACCAGTACTCGGAGCTGTACGCAGACGCGAAGAAATGGGTCAACGAAGGGTGGCTCGACTACGTGACGCCACAGTTGTACTGGCCGGCGAGCAACCCGCAGCAGCGCTATGACCATCTGATCGAATGGTGGGCGCAGGAGAACACAAAGGGGCGTCATCTGTGGGCGGGCAACTACACCAGCAAGGTGTCGTTCACGAATGCATCCGCGTTTCGCACGGACGAGATTCTCGAGCAGATCCGACTCACGCGCGCGCAGGCGGGCGCGACGGGGAACGTGCACTTCAGCATGAAAGTGTTCATGGACAACCCGGACAGCCTGAACGCCCGGCTGCGCAACGAGGCCTACGCGGTGCCTGCGCTGGTGCCGGCGTCGTCGTGGCTGCCGGGTGGGCGTCTTACGGCATTGCGGCCGACCGTGCGCACCGACGCCACCGGGCAGCTGACTCTCGAGCTTCGCGCGTCGGCTGCCACCGGTGCGGCGGCCGTGCCCTGGCTCTGGGTGATCCAGAGCCGAGGCAGCAGTGGCTGGACGACGGAGATCATTCCGGGGGCGGTGGATGCGCAGATCCTTGGCGCTCGCGGGGGCGGCGCGCCGCTCGAGGTGCGCGTGATGGCGGTTGACCGCGTTGGGAATGCGAGCGCGGCTGCGAGCTTGACGCTGCCGAGATAGGCGACTGCCGAGCGGCGACCTGAGACTGGGGACTGGGGACTGGAGACTGGAGACTGGAGACTGACCGTGAACGACACGCGCGCTCAGTATCCAGTCGCCAGTCTCCAGTCTCCAGTTTCCAGTTTCAGTTACCATTTGTCGTCCCGACAGGAGCGCGCAGCCGCGACCGAGGGACGACAAGTGAAGTATCCAGTCGCCCGTCTCCAGTTGCGGCTACCATTTGTCGTCCCGACAGGAGCGCGCAGCCACGACCGAGGGACCAGCTTTTCATGCCTGGCTAGAGAAAGCAGGTCCCTCGACGTCGCTCGGGACGACAAGTGAGGGGCGTTCCGGCTACGGAACGGCACGGTAACGCTTCCGCCCGAGTGTTGTCCTCGTGGATTCGCACGAGCGAGTCCAGGACACACACGGAGGTGGGTGCATGACTCGGCTACACACGATCGCCCTCTGCCTCGCGCTTACGGCAGGGGGATGCAGCAACACGGCACAACCTCGCGATGAGCGACGAGCGTTCGAGGTCTGGTTGGTCGATCAATCAGATTCGCGCGGACAGGCCTTCGGCGGGACCATTCACATCTTCGATGGCGACGACGTCTCGGCCGCCAACCCCAGCGGCATGGCGGCACGCGAACAGATCGACCTGTCGTCCACCACCGCCTCGCTCTGCCTGGCGAGCACGGCCGCCAATCCTGTGCGACCGCACATGCTGCTGTTCAACCGCGACCACACGCACGCGATTCTCTCGTTCGTGGCGAGTGGACACGTCGTTCTGTTCAACGCGGCCACCCGTCAACCACTGGCGTGTGTTCGCACATCGCAGAGCGCGACAGGGCGGCAGGCCCATGCGGCGTTTCCCGCGCCCGACGGCTCGTTCGTCATCGTCGCCAATCAGAATGGCAAGCGCCTCGAGCGCATCGACACCGATTTCATGGCGAACCGCTTCGTGCAGAACGCGCAGGCAACACTCGATCTGGCGACGTGCACGACACCGTCCGGCAAGCCGTGCCAGGCGCCGGACACGCGTCCCGACAACGCTCCCATCTGTCCGATCATCGAATCGAGCAGCCGGTACGCCTACGTCACGCTGCGCGGCGGCGGTCTCTTCGTGATCGACGCGCGCAAGACGCCGATGGAGATCGTCGCGGAGTACGATGTCTCGACCGTGAAGGGCAATGGCTGCGGCGGCACACAGGTGAATAGCTCGATGTTCGTCAATTCCGGCGGCCGGCCCGGCAACCTCAGTCACCTGAGCCTGTATGGATTCGACGTGTACGAATTTCCCACGTCAGGCTTCCCGGCATCCGCACCCAATCTGCCAGCACCGCGGCTGGTGTTCTCGGCGACGGGCGAGCGCGATTCGCACGGCATGGCCGCAACGAAGGATGGCCAATTTCTCTGGGTGATGGACCGCCATGCGAACGTCGCCGAGATCATTTCGACGAGCTCGCGCCAGCGCGTCAACACGGTGGCGTTGTCGGGCGCATTGACGACCGACCCGGCCCCCGACCTCGTCGATGCGTCGCCCTCGGGAGACCGGCTCTTTGTCGCACTACGCGGCAGCTCGCCGTTGAGTGGCGATCCACACATCGCCACGGGAAGCACACCGGGACTCGGCATCATTGGTGTGGATCCGAGTGGGCAGGATGGACGTCTGCTCGCCGTCCTTCGGCTCAGCAACATGGATGGGACGGGGGTCGAGCGAGCCGACGCGCACGCTGTGCGCGTGCGGGTGAAGTAGCGCCAGTACCAGTCAATAGGCGGCGAGAGACATACTGAAACTGGAGACTGGCAACTGGCGACTGGATACTGAGCGGGTGTGCCCGCCTACGGTCAGTCACCGGTCGCCAGTCACCGGTCGCCAGTCACCGGTCGCCAGTTTCAGTCTTCGTCTCACTCAAAGCAAGGCGAATTACGAACGGCAATCGCAGACTAGCGCCGCCGAGTCTCCGCTCGCAGGCGATCGACGCGAGCGCGAGCCTCGGCGACGAGCGGACGCAGCTCCGGATCGGCGTCCTTCCAGAGTTCGGCAAAGCTCGCGTAGTGAAGCGCCGCTTCGTCGAGGCGGCCGAGTCGTTCGTCGATCTCCCCCGAGCGGAAGTGTGCGGGCGCGATGTGCACGCGTCCCCACGCCGAGTGCTCGTGGAAGGCGCTGAACCAGCTGTGCGCTTCATCGAAGCGCCCGAGGGCGTTGAGCACTTCCCCGCGGAGGAAGCGCTCCTGTGGCAAACCGCTGAAGGGAATCACGCTGATGACGCTAGCGGGTGTCCGCTCCGTCTCTATCTGGCGCAGGTTGTCGAGCGCGCGGTCGGGCCGACCATGTCCCCACGCGATTCGCGCCTTTACACCGTGCGCAAGCGCGCTCGCCATCGCGCGCATGTCTCGCGTCGCGGGCAACCGTTCGATGTCCAGGGCGAAGCCCTGCGCGTCGTCGTAGCGTCCGACGGACGCAGCGAGCAGGCCGAGGAGGTAGCTGCTGAAGTGTGCGTGAAAGTGCTCGTCGCCCATGAAGACGACGCTGGGTGTTCCCGACGCGGCGGGATTCCACCGCTCGATCGCGCGGTACGCCGCGTCGTTCGATGCGGTCTGGCCCGCGAGCACCAGCATTGCGTGGAGCAGACCGCGATGCTCGAGTGCGCGATCGGGATCGAGCTGCTCGGCGGCGGCGAGCGCTGCGTCCGCCGTCTTCACTCGGCCAGCGGACATCTCGAGATGCGCACTGAGGATGTGACCCAACGCCTGCACCTCCCGTGGCCGCGGCGGCTCGATCAACAGCCTGACGATTCGGTCCGCACTCGCGCGATCCTCGAGCAGGAAGAGGGTGTGACGCGCGGTGTTGGCCAGGTCGAGATCCGACGTTGCGCGTACTTCACCCAGCACGCGCGTGCGATCGGCGGCGCTGCCCACCGTAAAGGCGCTGATCAGGCGTCCAACGAGATCGAAGTGTGCGCCGGGCTCGATTCCGTTCAGCAGCGAGTCGAACTCCACGTACTTCCGCTCGATGGCCGTGATCTCCAGCAGGTGCGTCAGTGGCGAATCCTTGGGACCCATGCCCAGCGCGCGTTCGAAGATCGGTTTCGCTTCGACGATCGATCGTCCGCGCACAGGGTTGTAGTGGAAGAGCACTTCGCCCAGCGGATGCCACGCTTCGCCCTCGAATGGGCGCGTCGAGAGGATCTCGCGGTAGCGACGCTCCGCGTCGTTCGGGGATCCGTTGATGTACGGAAGGAACGCCTCCACTAGCAGGCGGTCTGGTGGGGAGAGATGTTGGCTGTGCCGAACCGCGGCGTTGGCGGCAGGCCGCGCCATGGTGTCGCTCGACCAGCCGTACGCACTGGCGAGTCGATAGTGCGCGAGGGCAAAGGTCGAGTCGGCGTCGACGGCCTGCTGGAAGGCGGCGACCGCTTCCTTGTAGTGTCCGGACCGGAAGAACCGCTCCCCCTCCAGGTAGCCTTTAAGGGCGGGCAGTGAGCGCGTCGTCACGGCTGCGATTCTCGTCAGGCGCGCGCCTGGCTCTCGCGTTTGCACCGTGACCAACTGCGCCGCGATTCGATCCACAAGCGCGAACAGTTGCGTCGCCGTATCCTCCGCGCTCGCGCGGACGACCGATGGCGCGGCTGCCGTGGCTGGATTCACGGAGTGCAGCGCAGCGCTGACGCGCAACCGACCTCCCACTTCGACGATCTCACCGACGACGTACACTCCGGCGCCCACGCGTGAAGCGAGCGCGCTCGCATCGCCTGGATCGAGTCCAGTCCGGTTGCCGGGTGGGACGGCGGCGAGGAATGATGCGGGGTCAATGCCGTTGAGCTCACCCGCCCCATCCAGGCTCGTCGCCAGCAGGCTCGCCAGGCCGTCTCCGAGGTATCCGTAGCTCGCGCTACCGCGAAATGAGAACGGAAACACGGCAACCGACGTGCGCGACACCGCGGCGGCAGCGAGTGGTGGCGTTGGTCGCTGCATCTGCCGGCCAGCAGCAAGGAGAAGCATCAAGGCGAGTACGCCGAACGCTGCGTTCCGGACGGTTGGGCGAGAGTCGCGAACTGACGTGCCGACGCGTGCTGCCGCGACGGATGTACCGACGTTCGGCGTGGCTGCATCAGGCGGCGCTGCCTGCGATGGAGCCGTTGTTGTCGGAGAGCTGATTGTCGCGGGAGCCGGGCCCGCGCAGTTTCTCCGGACGTCGCGTATTAGGGCACGCGTCTCCGTCGACGGCTCGACGTCGAAGTCCTGCTTCAGGCGTCGCGCGAACTCCTCGTACGCACTCACCGCGCCGGCACGATCGCCGAGTGTGTGAAGGAGCGACACGAGCCGGCGGAGTGCGCCCTCGTCGTCCGGCACCAGCGCCGCCGCTCGTCGTGCCCAGTGGGCGGCGGCGAACGGGTTCCGCGCGTGGGCTTCCTCCTCCGCCAGGCGCCAGGCGCCTTCGAAGGCCACGTCGCGCAGCCGTGCGCGCTCGATCTCCATCCAGCGCTCGAATTCCGCCGCCTCCGGGACGAAGAAGCCCCTGAGAAAAGGACCGCCATACTGCTCGAGTGCGGCAGGAACGTCGTGCGTCAGCAGTGCCTCGAACGCAACGGTATCGCAGTCGACGCGATCGTGGGCAAGCGCAATCTCCTCGTCGCCAATGCCGACGATGATGTCGCTGCCCATCGCCTGTCGCAGGTGGTGAACCGCCTTTCGCAGCGACGCACGCGCGCGCTCCTGATCCAGCTCCGGCCAGAAGAGCCCGACGAGCGTGTCTCGTCGGTGAAAGCCCCGCGGAGTCGCCACCGCGAGGTATGCGAGGAGTGCGGTCCGCTTGGGGTGCGCGAGGATGATCGACAGCCTGGCTCCTGCCGAGTCTCGCAGGTCCAGCGCGCCGAGTGTGCGAAAGTCGAAGCGATGGCTCAACTCGCTCATGATCCGACGGGATGCCCCCCGGGCTGCAATGCGCCGATCGCGACCCGAGTGTCGCGCTCGGCCGTGCGTGGCCGTTCCGATGGCGGAGCGCTGGGGGAACGCTCCCACATCACTCTACGCGCGATGGGCGGCGATATCCGGAAACGGCATGCTCGTTTGTCGTCCCGACAGGAGCGCGCAGCGCGACCGAGGGACCTGCTTTCGCCGCTCTCGGGAGACTGGCGACTGGTGACTGGCGACTGACTGTGGACGGCGCACGCGCTCAGTCGCCGGTCACCAGTTTCCAGTTTCCAGTTTCAGTTGCAAGCGGCATGATCGCTTGTCGTCCCGACAGGGAGCGCGCAACGGCGTCAACACTGGCCGTTGCTACACCGTAACGGTAGCGTAGCACTCCCGCCTACCCCATCGGTCATGCGACGTCTTCCTCGCCTTTTCCCTCTCGCTGTTGGTGCCGCGCTGTTCGTTCCAGACGCCGCCTCAGCGCAACTCGACTCTATCACCATCGCCGCGCTCCGGTGGCGGCCCGTTGGACCCGCGAACATGAGCGGCCGCATTACCGACGTCGAAGGCATTCCCTCGCCGTCCAAGACGTTTTACGTGGCCGCGGCCGCGGGCGGCGTGTGGAAGACCACCAATGCCGGCACCACCTTCCGCCCCGTGTTCGACAACGAGCGCGTCGCGTCACTTGGCGACCTGGCCATTGCGCCGAGCGACACGAATGTGGTGTGGGTCGGCAGCGGCGAGGAGGATTCGCGCAACTCGATCTCGCCGGGCGGCGGAATCTGGAAGTCCACGGACGGCGCGCGAACGTTCACGTTCAAGGGGCTCAAGGAGACCCAGACGATCGCGCGCATCGTTGTGGATCCGCGCAACAAGGATGTCGTCTACGTCGCGGCGCTGGGCCACATCTGGGGTTCCAACAAGGAGCGCGGACTTTACAAGACCACCAACGGCGGCGACACGTGGGAGCTGGTGAAGTTCGTCAGCGACAAGGCGGGCATGGTGGACGTCGCGCTCGACCCGAGCAATCCCGACATCGTCTGGGCATCCAGCTACGAACGCGTGCGCGGTCCCTACTTCCTCAAGAGCGGCGGCCCCGGCTCGGCGCTCTGGAAGTCCACGGACGCAGGCAAGACGTGGATGGAAGTGAAGGGTGGCGGCCTGCCGGAAACGACGAAGGGCCGCATGAACTTCGACATCGCGCGCAGCAACCCGAAGGTCATGTACGTGATGGTCGAAGCCGACACCGTGATGAACGGGTCGAAGGACAAGACCAAGCCGTCGCAGGTGCGCCCTTCCGGGCTTTATCGCACGACGGATGGCGGTACGACGTGGGAGAAGCGTCATAGCGCGAACGTCCGCCCGTTCTACTACTCGCAGGTTCGCGTCGACCCGAAGAATTCCGAGCGCGTGTACTTCACGTCGACGCCGGTGCTGTTCAGCGACGACGGCGGCAAGACCGCGCGCACGGCGACGCAGGGGCTGCACGTCGATCATCACGCGATGTGGATCGACCCGAACGATTCCGATCACATCGTCGTGGGCAACGACGGCGGCGTGGGCGTGACGTGGGACAAGGGCGGCAACTACAACTTCCTGAACACCCTGCCGCTGGGACAGTTCTACGCGGTGTCGTTCGACATGGCCATTCCGTATCGCGTGTGCGGCGGGCTGCAGGACAACGGCAGCTGGTGCGGGCCGAGCCGTCGGCGGCAGGGGCCGGTGACGAATTCGATGTGGTTCAACGTCGGCGGTGGCGACGGGTTCTGGACGGCGCAGGATCCCACCGATCCGAACATCATCTACTCGGAGTCGCAGGGCGGCAACATGGGCCGCGTGAACGTGGCCACCGGCGAGCGCGTGGCGCTCCAGAAGCCCAACTGGCGCCCGCGGTATCGCCAGTTCGAGGACTCGATCATCGTCCAGCGCGGCGACACCATGATTCCGGCGTCGCGTGAGGTGCAGCGTCGAGTCGACGACCTGCGCCGGCGCGCCAGCACGGATTCGATCGAGTTCGATCTGCGGTGGAACTGGAACACGCCGTTCTTCCTCTCGCCGCACAACCCGAACGTCTTCTACGCTGCGGCGAGCAAGGTGCTCAAGAGCACGATGCGCGGTGACAACCTGCTGCCCATCTCGCCGGACCTGACCACGCGCGACACGATGAAGATTCGCGTGAGCTCACGGATCACCGGCGGCATCACGCCCGACGTCACAGGCGCGGAGATGCACAGCACGATCACGGCACTGGCAGAATCTCCGGTGCGGCCCGGCCTGCTCTACGCCGGCACGGATGACGGCAACGTCTGGCTCACACGCAACGATGGCGCGACGTGGGAGAACCTCACGTCGAAGTTTGCGGGCCTCGTGCCGGCCAACAGCTGGGTGAATCGCGTGGAGCCCAGCTATGCGGACTCCAACGTGTTCTACGTGGCGTTCGACGCGCATCGCACCAACGATTTCAAGCCGTACGTCTTCATGACGACGGATTTCGGGAAGACGTTCAAGTCGATCGCAGCGAACCTGCCATCGGACGGGCCGGACTTCGTGCATGTGATCCGCGAGGATCCGCACAACCCGAAGCTGTTGTTCGTCGGCACGGACGTCGGCGTCTACGCATCGATGGATCGCGGCGGCTCCTGGCAGAAGTTCATGACCGGCCTGCCCACGGTTCCGGTACACGACCTGAAAATCCACCCACGCGACCATGAGCTCATCGCGGGCACGCATGGTCGTTCCATCTGGATCGTGGACATCACGCCGCTCGAGCAGTTGACGGACAGCGTGCGGGGTCGCGCTGTCGCGTTGTTCGCGCCGAAGACGGCGTACCAGTACGGCCAGCAGACCGTCGAGGGGCAGTCCACGGGACACCAGGTCTTCCAGGCGCCGAGTCCGACGTACGGCGCGGACCTCTGGTATCGCCTGACGGGTGGCGCGCGCACAGAGCAGACGCGCATCGTGATCAGCGACGCCTCGGGCGACACGATTCGCACGCTCATGGGCCCGGGCGGACCCGGGCTGCACAAGGTGACGTGGGACTTCCGCGGTCGTGCGGCGCGCCGTCCTGCGCTGACGCCGGCGGGGCTCCGCGATTCCATCGTCACGGCGCGTCGTATGGCCTTCGTGTTCGACTCGCTCGAGAAAGCGGGTACGATGCCGAAGCCGATGCTCGATCGCGTGCGTGAGGCGATGACGAGCGGCAATACCCAATCGCTGGTGGCCCTGTTCGGTGGTGGTGGTGGTGGTGGAGGAGGGGGCGGCGGCGGCGGTGGTGGTGGTGGCGCCGCGGGCGGGTTCAACGCGCGGCCTGGCGAAGGTCCGGTTCCGCGCGGTGCCGCGGGCGGCCAGCAGGAAGGAGCGGAAGCGGCGCCAGACGTCAGCCAGCTTGGCCAGCTCGCCGCGCTGTTCCGGCCCGCCGGCGGAGGTGGTGGCGGCGGTGGCTTCGGCGGCGGTGCGCCGCAGGCGCCGCTGGTCGGCACGGGCGACTACCTCGTGACCATCACGGTGGGTGGCGAGAAATTGCGCCAGGTGCTGCGCGTCGAACGGCTGCCAACTGCGGGCAGCGGAGCGAGTCCATTCGGCGTCGAGTACGACCGCTAGTTTGTCATCCTGAGCGCAGCGAAGGATCTGCACGTGCGGTTGGCGGCAACTACAGGTGCAGATCCTTCGCCTGTGGCTCACGATGACAACTCACCAACAGAGAGGACCATGGCCAACACACCACGAGAGGTTTTTCTCGACACCTTCGAGCGCGAATGTGCGACGACGATCAAGGTGTTGCGCGCATTCCCCGAAGACAAAGCGGAGATCCGTCCGCACCCGCGCGGCAAGAGTGCGCGCGAGCTCGCCTTCATCTTCGCACTGGAGCAGGGACTCACGCTCGGCGTGCTGAGCAACTCGCTGGACTTCTCCGGCGGCACTCCCCCCGTTCCCGACACCATCGCCGAGTCGATCCTCGCGTTCGAGCTGGGAAAGGCCAAGCTCGTGGATGCCGTGAAGGCGCTGCCCGAGGACATGCTCTCCGGTGGAACGGTGAAGTTCCTCGTCGCTCCGAAAAAGATGGGCGACATCCCGACCATGGACTTCCTCTGGTTCATCCTGTTCGACCAGATCCACCATCGCGGACAGTTTTCGATCTACCTGCGCATGGCGGACGCGAAGGTGCCGTCGATCTACGGGCCGACGGCCGACGAGCCCTGGATGTAGAGTGAAGTGAGGCCCGGCGAATCGCCGGGCCTCATTTCGCATTGCCGCTCCTCTGCGCTGATGTACCGCGGTCGGCAACTGTCCGAATCGGTCAAGTCACGATTGCGTGTCGAGCATGGTCCGGCGCCGCGATGCATTATTTTATCGCGTGTTCATTTCGCCCTCACCGCCGGAGCTTTCATGCACGTGCTTCCCCTTCATCGTTTAGCCGCCGTCGCTGCCGCACTGCTGTTCACAGTTGCTGCCCTTCCTGCCCGCGCGCAGCAGGCTACCACCACCGGAACGGTTCGTGGTACAGTCCGTGGGCCCGACAACGCACCGATCCCTGGCGCAACGGTCGTCGCGATCAACGGCGCGTCTGGCACGCGGCGCGGAACGCAGACGGATGACCGCGGCCGATACAACATCCCGTTTCTCGATCCGGGCATCTATTCGGTGCGTGCAACGCGGCTTGGCTATCGCCCGAGTGAACGGACGGGCATGCGCAGCAGCCTGGGCCAGGTGGAAACGCAGGACTTCACGTTGGAGACGGCGGCAACCCAACTCAGCGCCGTTGTCGTGAGCGCCAGCTCGGTGCCCCTGATCGAGAGCACCAAGAGCGGCACGAGCACGCGCATCCTCGAGGAGCAGTTGCGCCAGCTTCCCACTTCGGATCGCAACTTCAAGAATCTGGTCGTGCTCACGCCCGGCGCGAGTGACATCGGCCCGTCTGGCGCTGGCGGCGGGCAGTCGCTCGGCGGCGGGCGCACCGCGTCGTCCAACCTCCTCATGGACGGCGTGAACAACAATGAGAGCTTCTTCGGCGGCGACGCACGCGGCGGCGACCGTCTTCCGTTCTCCTACTCCATCGAAGCGGTGAAGGAGATTCAGGTCATCACGGCTGGGTACGACGTGGAGCGCGGTCAGTTCACCGGCGGAACCGTGAATGCCGTGACCAAGTCGGGCACGAACAAGTTCGAGGGCAGCATCTTCGACTACGAGCGCGGCGACAAGCGCTTCGGGCTCAAGCTGACGGGCAATGACTTCCTGGGCCGAGCGCCGCGCAATTACCTGCGCGAGCAGTACGGGTTGTCGTTTGGCGGCCCCATCATCAAGGACAAGCTCCACTTTTTCTTCACGCTCGACCGACAGGTGGGCAACGAGCCGAAGCCCGTGCTCCAGACAGCGACAGACGCGGCGAGCATCCGCGCCGCGGGAATCAACGCGGATACCCTCGCGAAGCTCGTGTCCATCGCCCGCAGTGCGTACGGCTACGACCTGGCGCAGGAGATCGGGGCGTTCAAGCAGAACATCGACGAGTCCGCGGTGTTCGGACGGCTCGACTGGCAGATCAGCGACCGGCATACGCTCACCGTTCGCGACAATTACCTGAAGTTCGAGCAGTCGAACGACCGGTTGACCATCTCGCCGTCCACCAACGAGACGACGTCGAATGCAGGGCCGTTCAAGGAGCGGACGAACAGTGCCGTCGTCGCGCTGACGTCGATCTTCTCCTCGCGCGTGAACAACGAGCTTCGGACGCAGGTGTCCAGGGACCGGAAGCCTCGTCCGTCCAATCCGTCGGTGCTGGGTGGTGTGCTTCCGCAGGTGCGCATCAACGGGATCGTCGCCAACCCTGGTGACAACCTGGGCAACGTGACCACGGCTGTCATCTTCGGTGCAGATCCCGTGCTCCACGCCAACAACCTGGAGCAGGATACCTACGAACTGATCGACAACGTGCGCTACACGCGCGAGAACCACACGTACAAGATCGGGACGAACCTGAACAAGGTGCACGTGTTCAACGATTTCTTCTTCAATGGACTCGGCTCGTTCACGTTCAACAACCTCACCGATTTCGCGAACAAGACACCGGCGAGCTTCACGCGCGCGCTGCCCTTCACCGCCACATCGGGCAATCCCGTCGCGCTCTTCGACGTGTACGAGGCCGCTGTGTATGCGCAGGATGAATGGCAGGTGTCGCCGAGGCTCTTCCTGACCTACGGCCTGCGCTATGACATCAGCCGCTATCCGGACAAGGCGAAGCCGAATCCGATCCTCGCGAGTGGCCCGCTCGGCCTGCGGAACGATCAGGTGATCAGCGACAACAACAACCTCGCGCCGCGCTTCGGTTTCACGTACGACCTGTCGGGGAACGGACGGCAGGTGGTTCGCGGAGGCACCGGTGTGTTCTATGGCCGCGCGCCGTACGTGCTCTACGGCAACACGCTTGGGAATACGGGACAGACGCAGCTGGACCTCGTCTGCAATGGTGCGCTTGCGCCCATTCCGAATCTCACTGCGTACGCGCAGAGCGCGTCGAGCATCCCGACGACCTGTGTGGGCGGCGGCGCGGCGGCGGCGAGCAGGGGCTCGCCCGTCCTCTTTTCGCCGGACTTCGAGCAGACCCAGGCCTGGAAGATGAACCTGGCGTATGATCGGCTACTGTCGAACTCGTGGCGCGTGACGCTCGAGGGCATCTACTCGCGGATCAGCAACGATTACATCGTGCAGGACCTCAATCTCGACGCGACGCAGAAGTTCGCGATCGAGGGTGGAATTCCCGTGTTCCAGCCGGCCAGCACGATCGTCGCGTCCGGCGCCGCCGGTGGCCGCACGAACATCAACTTCAGCCGCAGGGATCCCAATCTCGCGAACGTCTTCCTCCAGTCGTCGCTGGGTGAGGCGAAATCGGCGCAGGCGTTCGTGCAGGTGCAGGGCGCCACGCGGTGGGGTGGCCTGCTGGCGAGCTACACCTACGACCGGACGCGCGATTACAGCTCGACCTCCTGCTGCATCGCTGGCGGCGACCTGTTCAACAGCCTGCGGACGTCAGGGAGCCCGAATGACTTCAAGGCACAGTACGCGCGCGCCACGTACTCGCGGACGCACAGCATCGTCTTCTCGCCGACGCTGACGCTGCCGTACGGTGTGCTCCTGAGCGGTATCTATCGCGGCTACACCGGGCTTCCATGGACGCCCACGTACGGCAGCGACATCAATGGCGATGGCGTCTCGAACGATCGACTTTACATACCCACGGATGCTGAGCTGACGAGTTACACCTTCCTCCACAATCCGGCGGCGGGGCTGGACAGCGCGGTGCAGCGCAGCCAGTTCGGCCAGGCGCTCGTCAGCAATGCGTGCGTTGCTTCACGCCGTGGCCAGGTCATTGCGCGCAACTCCTGCGAGAACCCGTTCCAGAACATCCTCGATGCGCGTGTCGCCAAGCGGTTCGAGACATTCCAGGGGCAGGGTCTCGAGCTCTCCGTTGATTTCTTCAACCTGCTGAACGGGCTCAGAAGCACGTGGGGCCAGCGTCTCGAGGTGCAGGGAGGCAACGCTGGTGCGCTCACCACCCGTGGCTTCAATGTCACCACCCAGCGCTACGTCTATCAGTACAACACCAGCTTTTCGAAGTTCGAACCGTCACCGTTCGGCCTGAGCCAGCAGTTCCAGATGCAGTTGGGGGCGCGTTACAGTTTCTGACACATAAGACACAGGGCTCGGCAATGTGCCGAGCCCTTCGTGCGTTCATGTCGGGATGCGCAACTACTTCGGATGGTGAGCCGCGCCCACCGTCGGCGCACCTTTCCTCGTCATGCTCGCGTGCGCCAGCATGACGAACTGGTCCGACTTGATGAAACCCTTGCCCCACGTGTGGTCGAAGTCGGCGAGCGGCTTCGCGGCGATGATCTGCTCGACCGTCCTCTTGCGCGCGATCAAGGCACTGAGCCGGTCGCGCACCGACGCAAGCATCTTGCGATAGCTCTGCAGCCCGGCGCGATTGCTGAGCGCACCGTGCCCAGGAATGATCCTGGTGGAATCATTCGAGATCGCGAGCGCCCGATCGACCGCCGCGATGAGGCCAATCAGCGAGCCGCCGCTCGCGACATCAAGATACGGATAGGCTCCAGTCATGTACGTGTCGCCCATGTGAAGAACATTCGCGCCGCGGAACAGGACGAGTGCGTCGCCGTCGGTGTGCGCGTTCTTCACGTGCACCACCTGCACGCTGTCGCCATTGACGAAGAAGGCGATCTCGCTGGCGAACGTGATGACCGGCAGCGCACCCGACGGTGACGCCGGCGTGGTGCTCTTGAAGAAGTCGTTGACCTGCACGGCTCCCATGCGCCGCCGCACGTTGTCCTGCGCGACGATGATCGCCCCGCCAGCCGCCATGTTCTCGTTGCCGCCAGCGTGGTCGCCGTGCCAGTGCGTATTCACCACGAAGCGCACGGGGTTGGGCGTCACCGTCGCGATTGCCGCCTTGATACGATCCGATATTGGCGCGAAGTCGTCGTCGACGACGAAGGCGTTGTCCTTGCCCACGGAGAGGCCGATGTTGCCGCCTGCGCCCTGGAGCATGTAGATGTTGTTCGCCACGGGCACGACGGTGACCTTCACCTGCGAGAAATCCTGCTGCGCCGCGAGCACGGGTGCTGCAGCGAACCAGAGAACTGCGAAGAGTCGACGCATGATCGGTCGGGTTGGGAGGGAGGAAGCGACGGGAGGATTTCGGCCAGCAATCTGTCATCCTGAGCCACAGGCGAAGGATCTGCACCTGCAGGTCAAACGGCACAAGGTGCAGATCCTTCGCTGCGCTCAGGATGACAATTGTGGGCTCATGCCGACAACGGGGTTGACGTTGCGACCACGACATTGTAACCTTTCATCCGGATATACGGATGATACAAGCCCTCCCGATCTTCGACCGCCTCTCGGCGCTCGCCGACCCCACCAGAAGTCGGCTGCTGCTGCTGCTCGACCGCCACGAACTCACCGTCGGTGAGCTCTGCTCGGCGCTCCAGCTGCCGCAGTCTACCGTGAGCCGTCACCTCAAGACCCTCGCGGACGAGGACTGGGTCACCGCACGCGCGGAAGGCACCAGCCGCCGCTACACGATGCCGGGCCCTGCGCTCGATCCTGGTGCGCGTCGCCTCTGGCACCTCGTGCGCGACCAGGTGAGCGCCACGCCGTCCGCGCGACAGGATCTGACCCGCGCCGAGCGTGTGCTGCACGAGCGACGCACGATGTCGCAGGCGTTCTTCTCCACCCGCGCCGGACAGTGGGACAAGGTGCGCACCGATCTCTATGGAACGAGCGCGGACGTCACACCACTCGGCGCACTGCTCGACCCCACGTGGATCGTTGGTGACCTCGGCTGCGGCACGGGACAGACGACGTCAGCGCTCGCGCCGTTCGTCGGGCGCGTGATCGCCGTGGATGAATCGAGCGCGATGCTGGGCGCCGCACGCAAGCGGCTCGCGGCGCGCGACAACGTGGAGCTTCGGAGCGGACGTCTCGAGGATCTTCCCATCGACGACGCGTCGCTCGACGCAGCCGTGCTGTCGCTCGTCCTGCACTTCGTCGTGGACCCGGCGCTCGTCCTGGCGGAGGCAGCGCGCGTGCTGCGTCCCGACGGACGCCTGTTGATCGTGGACATGCTGTCGCACGAGCGCGAGGAGTATCGCGCCGCGATGGGCCACCTGTGGCTCGGCTTCAGCGAACAGCAGCTCACGATGTGGCTTTCCGACGCGGGGTTCGCCAATCCGCGTGTCATTCCACTCTCGCCCGATCCGCAAGCAAAGGGACCGAGTCTCTTCACCGCTCGTGCCGTGTTGTCATCCTGAGCGCAGCGAAGGATCTGCACCTTCACTTCTGTAAAGACGTCCGTTCCTCACCACCAACACAACCATGGCCACTACACAGAGTCCCACCACGCTGAACGCGCTGGACCGCCCCGCCTTCAAGGTCGCCGATCTCTCGCTGGCCGAGTTCGGACGCAAGGAGCTTCGCCTCGCCGAGCAGGAGATGCCGGGCCTCATGGCGCTGCGCGCTGAGTACAAGGGGAAGAACCCGCTCGCGGGCGCGAAGATCATGGGCTCGCTGCACATGACCGTTCAGACGGCCGTGCTCATCGAGACGCTGACCGACCTCGGCGCCGATGTGCGCTGGGTCAGCTGCAACATCTTCAGCACGCAGGATCACGCTGCGGCCGCCGTCGCGGTGGGCAAGGACGGTACGGTGGACAACCCGAAGGGCATCGCCGTGTTCGCGTGGAAGGGCGAGACGCTCGAGGACTACTGGTGGTGCACCGAGCAGGCGCTCGTGTGGCCCGATGGCAGCGGCCCGAACCTCTTCCTGGATGACGGCGGCGATGCGACGATGCTCGTGCACAATGGCGCGGACTACGAGCTCGCGGGCGTGGTGCCCGACTTCGACGTCGAGAAGGATCCCGAGGAGTGGGGCGTCATCCTCGACCTGCTGCGCGTGGAGCAGGAGCGGAATCCGGGACGTTGGACGAAAGTCGCGGCCGACGTGCGCGGCGTCTCCGAGGAGACGACGACGGGTGTCCATCGCCTCTATGAGATGATGAACGCCGGCACGCTGCGCTTTCCGGCCATCAACGTCAACGATGCGGTCACGAAGTCGAAGTTCGACAACCTGTACGGCTGCCGTCACTCGCTGACGGACGGCATCCTGCGCGCGAGCGACGTGATGCTGGCCGGCAAGGTTGCGGTGATCTTTGGGTATGGCGACGTCGGCAAGGGCTGCGCGCAGTCACTGCGCGGCCAGGGCGCTCGCGTCATCATCACGGAGATCGATCCCATCTGCGCGCTCCAGGCCGCGATGGAAGGCTACCAGGTGACCACGCTCGACGAAGTGATCAGCTCGGCGGACATCTTCATCACCGCCACGGGCAACAAGGACATCATCACCGTCGAGCACATGGCCAAGATGAAGGACAAGGCCATCGTCGGGAACATCGGCCACTTCGACAACGAGATCGACATGGCCGGCCTCAAGAAGAAGGGCATCACGCGCATCAACATCAAGCCGCAGTACGACGAGTTCGTGTTCCCCGACGGCCACTCGGTGATGATCCTTGCCGAGGGCAGACTGCTGAACCTCGGTTGTGCGACCGGCCATCCGAGCTTCGTGATGTCGGCGTCGTTCACGAACCAGGTCATGGCGCAGTTGGAACTGCACATCAACGCGGACAACCTGGAGAAGAAGGTCTATACGCTTCCCAAGCATCTCGACGAGAAGGTCGCTCGCCTGCACCTCGACAAGCTCGGCGTGAAGCTGACGAAGCTCTCGCCCGAGCAGGCGGCGTACATCGGCGTGTCAGTGGACGGACCGTACAAGCCGGATCACTATCGGTACTAGTCGGATGGGAAGTACGAAGGGCACACTGGTCCGTTCCGGTGTGCCCTTCCTTCTAAACCAGACAGCGAACGCTGAAGGCGCTGATACGACGCACGCTGAAGGCGCTGCAACAGCAATGAAGCGTGGGGAGTTGCGTTACGCGAAGCGGAGCCATTCTCGTCAACGCCAAACGCTTGTACAGCGACGTTCTGCGTTCGTTGTGCCTGCGCCTTCAGCGTTCGCGGTCTGGGCTTTCGCAGTCTGGGCTTTCATGCTTCCGTCTCGCTAGAACGTCGAACCGAGCGTCACGAACAGCAGCCGTCGCGCACCGGCCTGTAGTGTCTGGATGTCGCCCGACACCGTAAACCCGCCGGTGCCGACCGGGCCGATGAACGAGGCGTCAAACAGGTTGGTGACGTTGAACTGGATCGTCAGCTCCTTTGCCATGCCGATGTTCTCGAGCCGGTAGCCGAGCCCCGCGTCCGCAACCGTGTACGCCGGCACCGACAAGTCGTTCAGGATGGTGACGTACCGCTTGTCGACATGCCGTACGCCCAGGTTGCCGATCCATCCCTCGTTGCTGTATCGGATGGCGCTGTTGCCGATCAGCCGTGGCGCGTCCAGCGTGCTCTTGCCCTTGGACGCGATCACCGACGTTCCCGTCGCGGTGCCGGTGGTGTAGTCCTCGTTGATCCTCGAGCTGTTGTACGAGGCCGAACTGTTCCAGCTGACTCCGGGCAGGAGCTGCCAGACCAACAGTCCCTCGAGGCCCATCGTCGTCACGGTACCGACGTTCGCAAACACCGAGGCGCAGAACGCGGTGAGCTGACAGTTCGCGATTCCCACCAGGCGGTTGCGGTAGTTCACGTAGTACGTGGAAAGCGATGCCTCGATGTCGGACCGCTTCGTTCGGATGCCGACGTCAACCGACGAGGCGCGCTCCGGATTCACGTTCGCCTTGAAGAACTCGAAGGCGGCCGGGCTCAGGTTGTAGATGCCGGACTGCGGGCTGAGCGGATACTGGTTGATGTTCTCCGAATAGTTCGTGAAGAGCTGCTCGGTCTCGTTGAGCGACAACACCGCGCCCACCTGCGGCAGGAACGTGCCCTTTGCCGTGACGGAAAAGTCCGGGCGCCCCGCATCGCCGAACGACGGCGCGTTGAGCGTATTGCCGTTGCTGTGGAAGCTCGCGTTCACATTGAGGTACTTGGCGCCATACGTGAGCTTCAGGCGCTCGTCGAGCAGGCGGTTGGTGTTCTGCACGTAGCCCATCGACGTCGTGATGTCACCAGTCCGGTCGAAGTTGAGGCGAATGACGTTGTTGAAGTTCACGTCTGGCCCCGCCTGGAAATTCGTGAGCCTCCACGCTGGCCGGCGGATCGTCGTGGTGTTGTCCTCGTACCAGAGCCCCGCTTCGATCGCGTTCCCCGCGATGGTCGTCGCGATCTTCGCGGTGGTGCCAAGGCGCCGGCCGTTGTACTGCGTCTGCCGGAAGTACAACGGGTCCGGGCTCCACGTTGCGCCGTAGCTTGGCGCCGTCCAGTCTCCGTTGCCCCTGTTCCGGTGCAAGTACGGCTGCACCGTCAGCGACGTCCGTTCGCCAAGTGCGATCTCGCCGCGCAGGTACCCGAGGTGATCGCGCCGCGCGCCCAGTGACGACTGCCAGTAGGCTTCGTCCTCCTGGCCGGCGGTCGTCGCGAACTGCTTCGCCATGCTCCAGTCATTGAACAGGTCCCACGACCGGCCGCTCTTGTTGAATCGCGCGAGCGAGAAGTCCACATAGTCCGCTTCGCTGCGATTCGAGAAGGAGTAGAAGCCCGTGAAGCGGTGCTGGCCCATGAAGGCAACCGTCTTGGCGTTGACCTGCTCCTGCCAGGTCTGCCCGTCGCGGAAGAGGCCGTTCCGCGTGAAGATCCCCCTGTTCGCCGGCGACGCCGGGAATCCACCGCCCTTCCATTTATCGTTGTCCTGCCGAGTGATGCTCAGGTAGCCGCTCGCGCCGTTCTCCCCGAACATATGGAGTCCGGTGTCCCATCGGCCTGTCGTGCGATAGGTGTTCGCGGAGCCGACGGTCTGCCGCAGCGTGAGTGCCTGCGCATGTCGCGGCGCGTCCGACGCATACTCGATGGCGCCGCCGAGGTTGTTCGCGCTCGCCGTGCCAATGGCGCCACTCCCCTGGGCGACGCCGGCGCCGGTGAGATTCTCCGGATCCACCGCGCGTCCAATCCCGAGGCCATTGAAGTTCCCGTAACTCATGTCGCCGAGGGGTAGCCCGTCGAACGTCTGCCCGATCTGCTGTGTCTGGAAGCCGCGGATGGTCACGCGATTTGCCCACTCGTACGCACCCCAGGGGTCTGCGCTCTGGACATTCACGCCGGGCAGTTTTTCGACGGCCTTGAGCGCGCTGGTGCCGGCTGCTCGCTCCTGCAACTCCGCTTTGCCCACGGCATTTGCGCCGCGCGTCTCACCGCGGCCGGATGGCGTCGCGACAATGGCGACGGCGCCGAGCCGCTGCACCGTGTCCCTGGGAGACGCCTGTTGCCTCACCTGCTGTGAACTGGCGACGGACGGCGCGGCCAGCACCGCTGCTACGAGCCACAGTGATGCAAGAATGCGGCAATGCATACCACTCACCTCTCGGTCCGATGGTGTCGAGCGACGATCTCCTGCAGGATTCCGAGAAAGAGTGACCGCGCATTGTCACGGCGGAGCGACTGATTGCGCAGGGAATTGTATGGAACACGTGACGGTGGCAGCACGCCGTCCGTTGACGGACTCGCGTAAACCCGTATAGTCGTTTTCAACCCCAGAGGGACGGCGCCAACTGCTGGACACTCCGACCAATTCCGCCGGCTCGCCGAGTGCACCTACGCCGACCACCGTCGTCGGCGAGCGTTACGAGCTCGTCCGCCCGATCGGTAGCGGATCGTTTGGACGGACGTTCGTCGCGCGCGATCGCGAGAGCGGTCGCATGGTGGCCGTGAAAGCGCTCGATGCACGGAGCGACCTGGGCCTCAAGTCGCACGAACTGTTCGAACGCGAAGCCGCGGTGCTGCGGTCGCTGCGACACCAGGGCGTACCGGAGGTGTTCGAGCTCATGATCGCACCGTGGGAGGGAAAGCCCGCCTCCTTCCTGGTCATGGAGCTCATCGAGGGAGAGTCGCTCGCCGACCTGATCGCGTCGCAGCGCCAGCTGGATCCCGAGGTCGTGCTGCACCTCTTCCTCTCCCTCCTCGACGTCCTCGAGTACCTGCACGGCCGAGTGCCGCCCATCGTCCATCGCGACATCAAGCCGTCGAACATCATCGTGCGGCCCGACGGAAACGCGTCGCTCGTGGACTTCGGCTCGGTGCGTCGAGTCTTCCTGCCCGCCGGCGAGGGCGGGTCGACCATCGTGGGGACGTACGGCTACATGCCCTACGAGCAGTACATGGGCCAGGCGACGCCCGCGAGCGACTTGTACTCACTGGCCGCGACATTCCTGCACCTGCTCACCGGACGTCCGCCGAGTGCGTTCATGACGGAGGCGGGTCAGCTGGAAGTTCCTGCTGCGCTGCCCGGAGATCCGCGCTTCGGCCCGATCATCGCGCGCCTGTTGCGCCCGTCGCCGGCGGAGCGGTACGCGAGTGCGCGCGACGTCCGCCTTGCCCTCCTCTCACCATCGGCGCTTCAGGGCGTTGCACCGGGATTTAGCGTGCAGGTGCGACGGTCAAGCTCGTCGCTGGCAGGTCCCCTGCCGCGGACGCTCGACGGGGACACCGCGGCGCTCTTGAAGCGGCTGGCGCCAAATGCACTGGAGCTGATGGATGCCGGCCGAAAACCGTCCGACACCGTCGGCGTCTGGGACCTGGTGACGCTGGCCTTCGGATGCATCGTGACGGCCGGCATCCTTCCGCTGACGTTCGTCTATATCGCGAGGGAGCGACGGCGTCGCGTGCGCCGTTTCATCCTGAACGGTATCCCTGCCATCGCGGAGATCACGCGAATGGAGGTAGAGACCGTAGCGTTCGAGGTGAAGCTCGCGAAGGTGTTCTATGAGTTCCACGTCGACGGCGAGACGCATCGGGACGCCGATCTCATCCTGCCGACGGTGGCGAACCGGTGGCGGCAAGGCGAACACATCGAGGTGTTGTACCTACCCGATCACAAGTTCGACAGCGTGATCGTGAGCGGATAGGCGCAGCAGTGTCATCCTGAGCGGAGCGAAGGATCTGCACGCGGAAGTGCGGATCCTTCGCTGCGCTCAGGATGACAGACTCCGCCTTGCCGGCACTGTGCCGCCCCGTCATAATCGGCCATCGCATCTGTCGGCGCGGTGCCGTTGTCGCGCCGTCCTTCCTCTCGGAGCGTGTCAATGTCTTCCCCAGCGCCCCTGTCCTGCGG
>JANOIJ010000179.1:0-13990 GCA_031407575.1 Gemmatimonadaceae bacterium
ACCGGCGTGACGGGAATGCCGAGCGCGCGGGCGTTGTCGCGGATGCGCGCGTCGAACGAGAGGATCCACACATCACCGAGTGCCTCGCGGAAGATCAGCGCCGTTGCGAGGTGAAGCGCGTCGAGCGTGCGAATCGGTTCGGACGGGAAGGCCGCACGGGCCCGGGTCATGACGCGCTCGGAAAGATCGTGCACATCCCAGGACGACTCCGCGACATCGAGCAGGCGCAGCGCCGCGAGCTCGTCCGCGATGCTCACACGGCCAAGTGCGCGGGCGCGCGCCAGTGCGCGGCTGCATTCGACGGCGGTGAGCGATGATGTGACCACACTGTCCGCCGCCTCGAGCTCGCCGAGCGCGACCGCCTCTGACGGCTCGCCGAGCAGCCACGCCAGAATCGCGCTCGATTCAGCGTAAATGATCACCCGTTGCCGCGGTCCGCGTCGAGCATCTCCTGCGCGAGCCCCGCGCGCGCCTTGACGGGCGAACGCTGATATGCGGGTGCGTGATGCTCCGCGATCCGCAGGTGTCCCTCCGCGGCCAGCCGTGCCCGCGCGCGATGAGCAGGAGCGTCATTCCATTGCGTGTAGTCCGGCAGGCGCAACTCCGCCACGACGCGCCCGCGGTCGGTCACGAGTATGTGATCGCCACGCTGGACGTCCCGAAGGACGCTGCTGAGATGGGCCTTGAGCTCGCGAATTCCCATGGTGCGCATGCAGGGATTGTAGTCTCTCGTGACTACACTGTCAATCCCCTGCCAACGCGATACCAAGCTCAGCCAGTCGGGCTATCGAACCTCGCGGACGATCCGAAAGCCCACGTCAAAGCCACTACCCGGCCCGCCCGCGTGCGTGGACCACGTCGCGTTCTTGACGTCGGACACGAACGACCCACCCTTGAGCACGTGCGTCGTTCCGACCATCGGCGGTATGAGGTCGGCGAACAGCTTCTCGTTGTAAACGTCGGCGACCCATTCCCACACGTTGCCCAACATGTCGTGGAGTCCCCACGCATTCTGCTTCTTGCCGCCGACGGGATGCGTCGTTCCGAGATCGACGTCGCCTTGCCACGCGCTCGCGCGGATCCCCTCCCAGCTCGGTTCCCCAGACGCGCCGGCGCGCGCGGCGTACTCCCACTCGAACTCCGTTGGGAGCCGGTAGCGCGGCCCTGCGTCCAACGCGTTGAGCTTGCGCACGAACGCCTGCGCGTCGGCCCACGTGACGTTCTCCACAGGATGGCGGTCGGCGTCACCTTTCACCCTGCCGCCCTGGAAGACGGACGGGTTGGTGCCCATCACGCGCTTCCACTGGCCCTGCGTCACCTCGAACTTCCCGATGTAGTACGGACGCGAGATCGTCACTGGAAAGCCCGGCATCGCGTCGCGGCTCGCCATCTGCTCGCAGCGTGCATAGTCATCCGCCGTCCATCGGAGCGTGGCGTTCGCGTTCGCCCGCGGACACTCGGGCTGAAAGCGGCCGACATGCATCGAGCCCGGCGACATGAGCACGAACTCCATGCCGATTGCATTCGTATGCGTGGGCTCTTGTGCGGCGACCGCGCCCGCTCCGAGCGTGGTTAGACTGAACGCGATCGACAGCGCGACGAGTCGTTGACGCCTCACGGAGCAAGTTCCCGAATAGCAACGTTTCGATAGCGATGCGCCGCACCCGGCTTCCACGACGCGCTCATGTCGAACGAGCCGGCGACGCGCTCGGTCATCGCAGACCAATGCGCTTGCAGCGCGATCACGCCGTCTGTCCGCGCGCCGATCAAGTCGTTGCGGCCGAGCTGCGCTTCGTAGATCAACCTGCTATTAATCCACAACGTCACCCGCGGCACATCGCCCTCGACGCGGATTCGAAATGCGTTCCAGTCGTTCTGCCGCCACAGCGCCTGAACGCCAGTGGCTCTCACCGGCGTACTGACGTGCATCATCTCGCCAAACAAACTCCCCGTCCCGCCTGCACCGCCGCCCTCCACCTCGACCTGGTACGCGGACCCACCCTCCGACGACCGCAGGAAGATTCCACCATTCGTCCCCGAGTCGGGTTTCGTCTCGAGATACAACTCGAAGTTCTTGTACTTCCTGTCCGTCATCAGCAGCCCGCCCTGACCATGCGGATGCTGGCGCAGCACGATCGCACTGTCTTCAACGCGCACGTCGGGCGTCGTCCCCTGATGCGACGTGCGGCTCACGTGCCATCCCGTGAGATCACGGCCATTGAACAGCCGAGTGAACCCATCTGGAATCGCGCCGATCCGGACGACCGGCTTGAACTCGATACCGGTGAGCAGCAGCAGGTCCTCGTCCGCGCGCGCAGCAGCATTCGTAAAGACGACGTACACGTCGCGCCTGCCGCTGATGACGTCGAGCTTCACGGACACCGGCTTCTCGAGCTTGTCCCCAAGCACCATCGCGTCGCTGGTGGGCGCTGGGGGGCTGATCGTCACCGGCGCGCCCGCCAGCGGCCCAGTCGCGGAGTCGAGTCGCACAGCGACCGTCGCGCCCTTGAAGTGCGACCACGTGTAGAATCGCGTGAGCGCGCCGATGTCGATGCTCCCGATTCCGGTAAGATCGATACGCTTGAACGCGAGATGCGCTCCCGTGCGCCGAATGACAAAGCCAGGATCGCCCTTCGAGAGATTGTACGTGATGCCCGACGAGATACTATCGGCCGTCTCGGGCGCAAGCAGCGGGTGGCGCAACAGCACCGCCGCGCTCGACGCGAGTGGCGCCACGCCGTTCGCACCGCCGTCAGTGTAGGTCGCGCGGAGGACGTACGAGCCGCGTTCCGTCACCGTCTTCCTCGGATCCCACGCCGTCGGCACCTTTCGCTCTTCCGTCGTGTAGCTGCCGGCGGGCGATAGTCGCCGCGGCCGGGTGTTGGCACTCGACAAGCTCAGCACATACTGCGCAAGCGTCGACGCCTCCATGACGGTGAGCGAGGGATGCGGCGGCATCGCAGCCTCGCCCCACACACCCTTGCCGCCCGTGATGATCTTCTGCGCGATCGTCTCGAGCACATTCTTCCCGGCGTAGCGCCGAGCGATCTCGCGGAACCCTGGCGCGACGAAGCGTGTGTCCACGCGGTGGCACGACGAGCAGTCGCTGCGCGCGATGATCGCGTGCGCACGGAGGTGCTGCATCGACATCTCCGGACTCAACTGGCGCGCCTTTGCCAGCTCACTTGGCGTCATTCCTGAGGGGACGTAGTCCGCGGTGACGATCACGCGATTCTGCGCCCCTCCCCCGTCCTCGCGATCCATGGAACGGACACGGTAGCTCACGCGAGCGTCCGGAAAGTAGAAGGAGCTATTGCCTCGCGTGACGTCGAGCGCGACGCGCGGTGGTTCGTTGCCGGCAGTCACTCTAAGGCTGTCGCGCGACGCCGCGCCCGACGGATCGGTGACGGTGAGCGTCGCCAAGTACACGCCCGCCGAGGCGAGCGTGACGACGGGGTTCGCGCTCGTGTACACCCGCGCGGCGCCGGACTGTGGTGTCAGCGTCCAGCGATAGCGCAGCGAATCGCCGTCATGGTCGATCGTTCCACGCGACGAGAGCGCAACACGGAGCGGCGTCGCGCCCGCCATACGATCCGCCGACGCGACGACCCTCGGCGCGCGATTGTCGGCGTTGTACTCGATCTTCGACAGCCGTCCGTCGGGAGCCTGCGCGTACTCGATCACGTAGAGGTCACCGCTCGGGCCGAAGTCCATGTCGAGCGGCGCCGTGTACTTCTCGTCAGGGAGAAAGCGCTCCATCGACACGACGTTCGTGCGGTCGTCGTTCATGGTCGCCACCATGATCCACATTCGCATGTAGTCGGCGACGAACCACTTGCCCTCGTAATAGTCCGGAAAACGGCGCGGCCCCGTAACGTTCGAGGCGCGGAAGATCGGCCCGCCCACTGCGCAGCGACCGCCACTGCCGAGCACGGGAAACTCCTCGGACACGCCATACGGATACGCGAGCATGGGCGGACGCGCCGGCGGGAGATCCTGAATGCCGGTGTTGTTCGGAGAGCGGTTCGTCGAACGTGCTGGATCCATCGGCGGCCCGAACGTCTTCGGCGGCCCGTAGCCGACGCTGTTGTACGCGCGGTGGCCAATGAAGAACGGCCAGCCGTAGTTTCCTGCGCTCGCGGCGACGTTGAGCTCGTCGTAGCCCATCGGCCCGACGCCGGCAGAATCCTTCCCGGCGTCCGGCCCGATCTCGCCCCAGTGCAGAGCGTTCGTCTTCGCATCGATGCTCACCCGCCACGGGTTGCGGTTGCCCATCGTGTAGATCTCGGGCCGAGTCTTCGGCGTGCCCGGCGGGAACAGGTTACCGGTGGGAATCGTGTACGTGCCGTCAGGCTCCGGATGAATGCGCAGGATCTTGCCGCGCAGGTCGTTCGAGTTCGCCGACGTCCGCTGCGCATCGCGTCCCTTGCCGCCGTCGTTGGTCCAGTGGACGGCGTTGTACTGCGTCGCCTCGGAGTTGTCGCCGGTGGTGAGATAGAGGTTCCCCTGCGCGTCCCACGTCATGCCTCCGCCCAGGTGCGTCGCCATCTCGAAGGGGGGAAAGCGCATGACGACGATCTCCGACCTCCGATCGATGCTGTCGAGCGACGTCAGTGTGAAGCGCGAGAGTCGCATCTCGACGGAATCGGGCGAGAAATATAGAAACACGTGTCGCGTTCTTTCGAAGTCACGATCGAGCAGGAGGCCGACGAGACCCGCTTCTCCGACCGTGAAGACAGGGATCCTGCCTAACACGGCCACTCGGCCGGTGTGCTCGTCGTAGCGCTTCAGAGCTCCCTTGCGCTCGATGACGTAGACTCGGCCCCGGCGATCGAACTCGAGCTGCATCGGCTCGTCGAGGCCGTCCACGAGGATGTCGCGCGTGAAGCGGTTCTGCTCTGGGGGCGCGCTGGTGGATTGCGCCTGCGCTGCCGCGGCGCTGAGCAGCGATGTCAAGGCGAGAAGGCGTACGCGCCGCGCGCAATGAGCGATCATTTCATAGTCTGCCATCCCGCACGATCAACCGCGAGTGCGGGATGACAGTCGCGACTCCAGACGCCAACGTGCCGAGGCAGCGAGACTATTTCCCGGGAGCGCGCTTGAACGTCAGCGGCAGTGCTGCTTGCCCCTGCTTCCACGACCCGACCAACTCGGTTCCGTCAGCGTTCAACGTGCCAGCATAGCTGCCGCCGACCATCTGCACGTCGAGCATCACGCTGGTTCCCTTTTGCACGATGGCTACGGGGATGGCCACGCCGCCTCCATCCACGCTGAGCAGGCTGGCGGTCGATGTGCCGTCGGCTTGATTCGACATCGTCAACACGAGACGTCGCGCCGTTCCGTTGACGTCCAGCGTGCCGTTCCACGTTCCTTCCAGCTCCTTGCCGATCGGTGGACTCTTGGGCGGTGCGTCGATCCTGGCGTCACCCGTCCGCGTCAGGCTGAAGGGAATGGAGTGGCCGCCTTCCGTGGTGTTGAAGGTACCCGACATCGACGTTCCGTCCTCGGCGATGGCAGCGGCGAACGTACCTCCGCCCGCGCCGGCCTTGAGCTCGAAGCGAATCGACGTTCCATCGACAACGACATTGGAGAGCGGCGCGCCCTTCACGTTGTATGCGGGATTGGTGAACGCGCCGAGCAGCTCGCCCTTCGCGTTCTTCGCAATATCCACTTCGATCCTTACTGGGTTGTCAGGCACCTTGATCGCGCCCTCCCAATGCCCCGATTGAGCGATGAGGACCGCTGTCGGCGAAAGGGCCAGCGCCGAGAGAACGAGTGCGCAATGCAGGCGATTCATGGTCGTCTCCTTGGTGAGTGGTTCCTTGTCGTCCCGATCGAAGAGAGGGACCTGCTTTTCAGCTTGCCTCGACGCGAACGACGCGCGTCTTCGTGATCAGCTCGAAGGCACGTTGCTTCTTTGCAGTAAACGGGGCGAACAGCACATCGATGAAGAAGAACTCTCCCACGAGCGGTATCTGGCGCACGATGGATTGCCAGAGACTGATCCGCGCGCCGGATTCCCGAACCACGTGGAGGCCGAGGACGCGCTTCCCCAGCGTCTGCCCCGTCAGGAACTCGGCGATGACGAAATACCCTGGAATGACGGTCACCACCGTCAGGACGCAGATGACGAGCACGAGCGGTCCCGGCTGAAGGATCCCGGGAAAGAAGGGCTGTCCGTCCGCGCCGAAGAGCGTCCACGCTGACCAGACTATCGCGCACGCAACCGCGACGATGGCCGGAATGTCGATCAGCTTGGCGAGGGCACGCGACCAGAACGAGGCGCTCACGAGCGGTGTCGACGCGAGGTACGACTCCGCGAGCAGCGCCGGGTCGCCGAACTGCCGAATCGCCTCCTCCATGGAATGCCCGTGCTCGACGCGCTCCGCGAGGTGACCGCGCAGGTCCATCTCGATCCGAGCCCGGGCAGGACCCTGCGGAACCATGGACAGCACGTCGTCGATGAACTGTTCTTCGACCTTCATGTGACCTCCGAATGCTGGCGGAGTAGACGGGTCATCGCTTGCGCGAAGGCGCTCCATTCCTGAGTCAGTCGCGCCAACTCGATGCGACCCGGCTTCGTCAGCTGATAGTATTTTCGTGGGACGCCGCGCTTCTGGGTCTCCCAGCGGACGTCGACATAGCCGGCCGCCTCGAGCCGGTACAGGACCGGATAGAGCGTTCCGTCCGTGATCTCGAGCGCGCCGTTGGTTTGTCCGACGAGTTTCGTCACGATTTCGTAGCCGTATGCTTCGCCCCACGACAACACATGGAGCACCGCCAATTCGATGGAGCCGCGCTTCAGTTCGCGCTCGATGCTCCGCTTGCCGTCACCGCTGCGCTCGGGTCCAGGTTCCATGCTGGAGTGTAGCACAAACTACCTTGTCACACAAGATACTATGTGACACCCGTTCTGGAAGTTTCAACCGACCGGCTCGCCCTGCGTCCGTTCGCGCTGCATGTTCTCGGTGGCGGCTGTCGATGGGAATGCCTGACATACGAAGGCAAGGCAACCCCGACCGACCTGGTAGAGCATCCATTTACCGCAGAGGACGCGGAGGAGCAGAGGTACGCAGAGGACAAGACACCGCAAAGTCTCTTCTCCTTCAGTTCGAGCGGCGTTTCACGGCAGCAACGATCTCGACTTTATTATCGATGGCGTCACTTCGTTACATCATTTGGTTCCGCCGTCCTCTGCGTAGCTCTGCTCCTCTGCGTCCTCTGCGGTGAACGGTCTGTCTGAGGGCTCCGTTGGGAGCGGAGCGGTCTGAGGGCTCACGGACTTTCCAGGAATCGGGAGACGATGGACATACTCGCGCGGTCGCTTTCGCTTGGCCTTCTCGCTGCCGGCATCATTGGCTGTACGCCGGCGACCCCCTCGAGCCAGCCTGCTCCGCTAACGCTCGCGCCCGTCATTCCGCTTCCCGCATCGGTCTCCCCGGGCGCCGGCGGTTGGACTCCACGCGACACCATTCTCGTCGCGCTCGGCGATCCGGCGAATGCCGAGCTTCGCCAGCTCGGCCAGATTGCCGCCGAGCTCGCGGGCACCGCACTCGGTCGCCCGGCCTCGGTGAGTACGAGTATGCCTGGAGCGGGCGGCATCACTATCCGCCTGACGCCGTCGAACAACGCCGGCATTCGCGAATCGTACGAGTTGCGCGTGGATCCGACCGGCGTGTCGATCACGGCGCCGACCGGAGCGGGCATCTTCTACGGCCTTCAGACCTTGCGGCAGTTGATCGACGCCAGTGGTCCAGGCACCGCGATCGCGTCGGTCACCATCACTGATGCGCCGCGCTTCAGCTACCGCGGTCTGCATCTCGACGTCGGACGTCATTTCTTCTCGCCCGATTTCGTCAAGCGCTACATCGACCTCATGTCGCGCTACAAGTTGAACACCTTTCACTGGCATCTTACGGAAGACCAGGGATGGCGAATCGATATCGCCAAGTATCCGCAGCTCACGAGTGTGGGCGGCTGCCGACGCGAGACGATGGTAGAGAAGCGATTCACTCCCTACGTCGGCGACGGCGTGCGTTACTGCGGCTCCTACACGCAGGCCGAGATCCGTGACGTCGTCGCCTACGCGGCCGCGCGCTACGTGACGGTCATTCCCGAAATCGAGATGCCCGGGCACAGCAAGGCGGCGCTCGCCGCGTACCCCGAGCTTGCATGCACGCCGGGACCGTTCGACGTCCGCACCACATGGGGCGTGGACGACGACGTGTTCTGCCCCAGCGAGCGGACCTTTGCATTCATTGACGACGTGCTCGCCGAGGTAACCGCGCTCTTCCCGAGCCGCTATATCCACATCGGCGGCGACGAGACGCCCAAGAGGCGTTGGAAGGAAAGCGCGCTCGCCCAGGACGTCATGCGCCGCGAAGGACTCAAGGACGAGAACGCGCTCCAGAGCTACTTCATTCGGCGCGTCGAGCAGATGCTCATCAAGCGCGGCCGGCGGCTCATCGGCTGGGATGAGATTCTCGAGGGCGGGCTCGCTCCCGAAGCGACGGTGATGTCCTGGCGAGGATCGAGTGGCGGCATTGCCGCGGCGCGCGAAGGCCACGACGTCATCATGTCCCCCAACTCGCACCTCTACTTCGACGCGTATCAGGGCGCGCCGGCTTTCGAGCCGCTCGCGATCGGCGGACTGCTTCCGCTCGAGCGAGTGTACGCCTTCGAGCCAATCCCCGATTCCCTTACCGCCGAGCAGTCTCGTCACATACTCGGCGCCCAGGCTAATGTGTGGACCGAGTACCTGAAGACGCCGGCCGCGGTCGAATACATGGCGTATCCACGGGCACTGGCGCTGGCCGAAGTGACGTGGTCACCCAAAGCCTCGCGCAACTGGAACAGCTTCACGACGCGACTTCCGTTCGCACTTCGCTCCCTCGATCGGCTCGGCGTCAACTATCGGTTGCCAGGTGTCGAGGGCCTCGACGCCGAGACGCTCACGCTCGGCGATCAGGTGACGATCAGGTTGCGATCACCGCTTCCCGACGCTGAGATCCGGTACACCATCGACGGATCGGATGTGCAGCCGGCGAGCGCGGTGTATCGCGGGCCAGTCACGCTCCCTGTGCCGCCCGAAGGACTGCGCGTCCGCGCTCGTGCATTCGCGTCGACGGGCCGAGTGAGCGCGCCACTCGAGGGCGTGATTCGTCGCACCACGTATCGCAATGCGGAGCGGCTGTCATCGTCTGACGTCGTGCCGGGACTGACGTATTCGTACTTCGAGGCGACGATGCGGAGCGTGCGCGCGATCGATACCCTGCGTCCCGTGCGCGAGGGCGTCGTGTCGGCGGTGACACTTCGCGGCGACGAACGCCCGGAGCGGTATGCGATTCGGTTCAGCGGCCATGTGCGTGTGCCCGCCGATGGGATTTACACCTTCGCGCTCACGTCTGACGATGGCAGTGCGCTCTCGATTGGCGACCGCATCGTCGTGGATCATGACGGGCCACACGGCGCCGACGAGAAATCCGGCATGATCGCGCTACGCGCCGGACATCATCCGTTCGTCGTGAAGTTTTTTCAGGACGGCGGCGGCGTGGCGCTCGGCCTGCGGGTTCGCGTGGGCGATGGACCGTGGCTCGCGGTGCCGCCGGACTGGCTGGCGCATCGGCGCTGACGGCCTCTGTCATCTTGAGCCCTTCGACTTCGCTCAGGGTAGACTTCGCGAAGGATCTGCACCTTGCCTTCGGCTGTCATCCCGTGCCCGAAGACGAAGGCAGCCGAAGCAGATACAGGTCGAACGTGGTGCCTGCACCGACGACGCTGTTCACGATCACGTGGCCACCCGCCTGCTTCACGATTCCGTAGACCGTCGAGAGTCCGGTTCGAGTGACGTCGCCATCTTTCTGCGTCGCAAGAAACGGATAGAATATTCGCGACACGGCCACTTCGCTCATGCCGGTGCCTCCGTCCCGCACGGCAATCACGAGATAGTCGCCTGACGCCACCACTCCGTGTGCGTGCGGCAACGGCTCGGCCAGAGTGCGGGACGTGGTTTCGATCTCGAGGCATCCCCCGTTGGGCATCGCATCGCGAGCGTACAGGACGAGATTCAAGACAACCTCTTCGAGCAGGGCCGGATCCAGCACCACCTGTCCAGCTGCCGGATCGAGCGTCGTCCGAAGTTCGATCGCGGGACCCAGCACGCGCGCGAGCATCCGCGTGAGTGTCGCGACGACCTGCCCGGGATCGGTGCGTGTCGGCTGAAGCACCTGCTGGCGATCGGACTGCACGGCGGGCGCGCAGAGCGCGAAGTCGAGAGAGGACATGGGAGCCTGTCGGTGCTCACGTTGGGACGGGATGCGGGCTGGTCACGGTAGTATCGGCTCGTGCAGCCAGATTCCTGAATGCCCCTCTCGGCCGGTGGACGACGGACTCGAGCGTGCGCCAGATCGGATGAATTTCGTTGCTCGGGCGCGTGGTGAGCTGCACCGGGTCACCCCCGTCCAGCCATCCCACCAACCATCGTGTGGCGAGATGTCAGCGCGGCTTTCGACGGACTGCTCGTTCGATCTCCGTCGCGGTATATGGAAGTCCCTTCGTCAGCACTTCCGCGCCGGTCTCTGTGACGAGGATCATATCTTCCAGGTACAGACCCACGCCGTCGACTGTGAGCATCGGCTCGAACGCGAGCACATGGCCCGCGCGCAGTGTGTCGGGCAACGCCTCCGCCGACTCGATGCCGACGCCATGCAATTGCACCTCGCGCAGGCCGTCCGGCGAGAGCGCGACTTCCGCCGTGCGTCGTCCGAATGGCGTTCGCAACGACGCCTGGCGACGTTCGATCTCACCGCGGAACGCTGCGAGCACCTCGGCGACGGCGCGACCGGGACGGATCGTCGCGAGGCCAGCCCGGTATCCGGCGATCATCAGGTCCCACGCTTCGCGCTGGCCGGCATCGAAGGTGCCGCTCACCGGCGCGGTTCGGCCGACGTCGCCTTCGTAGCCCTCGCGCGCGCAGCCCACGTCCACACGCGCGAGCTCGCCCGCGCGCATCCGGCGGTCCAGGAAGTTCGCGTCGCCCAGTGATTGGACCGACTGCATGAGCGGTGAGTTGGGACCGGTCATCACCCACGGCCAGAACGAGACGCCGTCGGCGCCAGAGCGCACGCATGCCGCCAGGACGTCCACCTCCGCCTCGCGCTGCCGCCTACCCGGTGACAGCGACGCGATCCCCGCGCGCAGCGCCGTCGCGCTGCTCTCGGCCACACGACGAAGAATCGCAATTTCTCCAGGATCCTTCACGAACCGAGGCGTCGTGGCGAGGGGCGCGCCGGCGAACCGTGCTCGCGGGAAGCGCGCTCTTAGAGCGTGCTGCCACATCGCGGCCTCGTTCTGTCCGGCGGCGATGGATGGAGGCAGCGCCTCTCCCGGCGCGATCGTCCCGAACGGACCTCGCAGCACGAGCGCAGTGTCTTCGGCGAGTCGGCGCGCGAGGTAGCCGTCAAGCTCGCGCCATGAGACCACGTGATCGATGCCGGTTCGACGTGCCGTCTCGCTGCCGATCGCCACATAGCCGTACGGCGCGCGGAATGCCTTCGCGAATCCGCCAGGGAGCGCGCCGGGATCGGGGACGAAGAGCCACATCTCCTTGCGTCGTCCGTCGAACGCGAGCACGGCGCCGAGTGCGTTGGGAAGACCGGTGTAGTAGGCGAATGTCGCCGCTTGGCGAATGCCCGATGAATTGATCGTCATCTCGTCCGCGCGGGAACGCACGAGGACGATGGCGTCCGGATAGGCGGCGAGTACCTGAAGTCGCCGCGCGGCAAGCGCCAACGTTGATGCCTCGCTCTGGGCTGCCACACTCGGCGCAATGGCAACGAGCAGCACCGTGGCGACACGAGCAATGTCGTATGAGCTCATGCGCGCCAATCTACCAAACGATCACTGGAACGCGCGACGCTTCCCCATGAAGGCTACTGGTGCTCCTTGACGAGCCCCATGATCCCGACGTCGCCCTCCCACGCCGCGCTGACGGACAGTTCGCCGCTCGTCAACGTCAGATACTGGAACCGCCGCGCAGCGTCGCTGCAGCCTGGCGATGGCGTCCCTGGTGACACTCGGCAATCTCCAGGTTGCGGAGTACGCGGTCGCGCATCTCGGCGAAGCAGGCGAGAACTTCTGAAGCTGGCGTCAATTGGCGGAACCCGTACTTTGTCACCCGTATGCGTCGGCTCGGGGCTCCAGCGTCCATTCGTACCATCGGCCGAGCATGCACGCTTGGCGGACTGTTGCTGCTTGCCGTATGCAGCGATCCCGTCGGACCCGCGCGCGAAGCCACCGTGATGCGCGCATCGTTCGCCTTCGCGCCGAGTTATCCCGCCGAGGCCGCGGCTGCGCTCGCCGCTTCGTCGATTGATGTCGACAACCTGCACATCGTCATGCAACGAGAGGACGGGACGGTCGTGCTGGATACGATCGTCGCGTTTCCGCCAGGCGTCGACGTCATCGCAGTCGACGCCGTGGTGAGGATGCGCGCGCCGACGGAAATGTTCGCCGCGCTGATCCAGCTTCGCAGCGGCGGCGTGGTGTTGTTCGAGGGCACACAACAGGTCGTCGCGCACGCGGGTCTCGCGACCGCGCAGCAGGTCGCGGTGCTCACGCACTACGCGGGGCCCGGGGCCAAGGCGGCGCGCGTCACCGTGTCGCCGCGCACGATCCCGCTGCTCGCCGGCGCGAGCACGCAACTCGCGGCCACCGTGTTCGACTCGGCGGGCGCTCCGATTTCGGGCGTTCCGCTCGCGTGGACGTCGAGCGACCCGACGGTGGCCACGGTCTCGACGAACGGGCTCGTGACCGCACTCACCAAGCGCGGAACCACCAGTATCACAGTGAAGCTGTTGTCGGGACTGTCCGATCTCGTGACCGCATCCGTCACGCTTCCCGCTTCGACCACTCGAATCGTAAGTGGCGGAGGGCAGTCGGGTCGCGCGGGCGAAGCGCTGTCGCAACCGGTCGTCGTCGAAGTCGCTGCGTCGGATGGCGTTGGCGTTGGCGGAATCGCCGTGAGCTTCCGCGCACTCACCACCGGCGCGACGATCTCGCCGGCATCGGGAGTCACCGACGGCACCGGCCGCGTGACGGCCACCCTTACGCTCGGCGGACAACTCGGCGCGCAGGCATTCGAGGCGGTCGCGGCGCCCCTCGCCGCGCTGCCCATCGGTGCGACGGCAGCCGCGGGGATCGCAACGCAACTCGCCATCGCGAGCGGCAACGCGCAGTCCGACACCGCGGGCAAGACGCTGGCGTCCCCGCTCGTGGTGAGCGCGACGGACAAGTTCGGCAATCTCGTGAGCGGCGCCGCGGTCGCGTGGCAGCGCGTGACGGGAACGGGCACCGTTGGAAGTGCGTCGAGCAACAGCGGCGCGAACGGACTGGCGTCCACGATCTACACGCTCGGCGCGCAGGCCGGCGTGGAAACCGTTCGTGCGTCGCTGGCATCGGGAGCGTCGGCGACCTTCACGGTCACGGCGCTGGCGCGTCCGCCGTCGGCCATCGCGGCGGCATCGGGAGTCTCGTTCAGCGGTGCCGCGGGAGCGGGTGTTCCTCTCGCAGTGCTCGTGACGGACGCACTCAATCAGCCCGTCGCCAATGTGTCGGTCACGTGGGGCGTGAGCGGCCAGGTGAGCGTTGCGTCGCCATCGAGTGTGACGGGCGCCAACGGTCAGGCTGCAATGACGGCGACGCTTGGACCGCGGCCCGGCCCAGGCGTCGTGATCGCATCAATCGGTGGGCTCACCGTGCGCTTCGATTTCGTGGCGCAGACCGGCGCCGCATCGCAGATCGTCGTCATCGCCGGCAACCAGCAGACCGCCGCGCCGGGCACTCCAGTCGCCATCGCCCCTGCCGTGCGCGCGCTCGACCAACTCGGCAATCCTGTTCGCGGCAACGTGACCTTCACCGTGTCGCTGGGCGGCGGCAGCGTGACGGGCACGCCAGTCCCGACCGACAGCACCGGCCTTGCCACGCTGCTCGG
>JANOIJ010000228.1:0-110812 GCA_031407575.1 Gemmatimonadaceae bacterium
GAAGTTCACCTCGTGACGGAGCAGAAACGGCGGTTGCCGATCCTCTAGGTCAGGCGGTACTATGATCGGCTAGTCGCCTCAGCCGCCCCCGAGGACGTGCCATGACGCCATCCCATCGCAATCCCGAGGAGCGTCCAGTGGGCGCGCTGCTGGCTCCGGACATCCTTGCGATGTTGGAGGAGGAGCCGGGGCTGATCGCGGCCGAAACCGAGGAGCTGCACCCGGCCGATCTCGCGGACGTGGCCGAAGCGATGCCGGTCGGCCAGATCCCGCTCTTCCTCGCGGCGCTGCCGCGCGACCGTGCCGCCGAGGTACTCGAGTATCTCGACGAGGAGCTCCGCGCCGAGGTGCTCGAGGCGATGAGCTCCGGGCAGGCGGCGGAGCTCGTGAGCGCGATGACGCCGGACGAGCGCGCCGACGTCCTGGAGGAGCTGGACGAAGAGCGCGCCGGCGAGATCGTCGAGGAGATGCCGGAGCAGGCGCGGCGCGAGACGCAGGCGCTCAGGCTCTTCGATCCGGATACGGCGGGCGGACTGATGACCACCGAGTTTGTCTCGGAATCCGCGACGACCACGGTGGAGGAAGCGCTGCGCAAGGTGCGCGTGATCGCGCGGAGCGGTAAGCGCGAGGCGATCTACGCCATCTATACGACCGACATCGAGAATCGCCTGGCCGGCGTGCTGTCGCTGCGCGAGCTGTTAGCGGCGCCGGAGGGCGCGCTCCTCAGCGATGTCGCATGGACGGAAGTGCAGAGCGTCAAGCCGAGTGCGGACCGCGAGGAAGTGGCGCGCGTCATCTCGAATTACGATTTGGTGGTCGTGCCGGTGGTCAGCGAGTCGGGCCACGTGATGGGCGTCATCACCGTCGACGACGTCATCGACGCGATCCAGGAAGAGCAGACGGAGGACGTACAGAAGTTCGGCGGCATGGAGGCGCTGGACGAGCCGTACATGCAGATCGGCTTCTGGTCGATGATCCGAAAGCGCGCCGGTTGGCTCAGCCTCCTGTTCTTCGGAGGGATGCTCACGGCCGTTGCCACGACGCGGTACCAGGACGAGCTGGAGAAGGCGATCATGCTCTCGCTCCTGATGCCGCTGATCATCAGCTCCGGGGGGAATGCCGGCTCGCAAGCGACGTCGCTGATCATTCGCGCCATGGCACTACGGGAACTGACGCTGAATGACTGGTGGCGCGTCGTCTGGCGCGAACTGCGAGCGGGCGCGGTCCTGGGCTGCCTCCTTGGCTTGATCGGGTTCATCCGGATCATCGTGTGGGGCTCACTCGGATGGGGCGACTACAAAGGTCATGACATTGCCCTGGCGCTCACCGTTGGATTCTCCGTCCTCGGCGTCGTCACATTCGGCACCTTGATTGGGGCGTCGCTGCCCTTCGTGTTGCGGCGATTCCACCTCGACCCGGCGAGTGCGTCTGCGCCATTCGTTGCCACCCTCGTCGACGTCACGGGATTGCTCCTGTACTTCAACGTCTCCCTCATCTTCATGCACGAGCTGCTGCAGTGATGGATCCACGGACGCGCGCGACGTCGCGCGCGACGCTGCTGATCCTGTTCAGCGCGGGCTGCGTCGGCGCCATCTCGATCTTCATCTCGCTGGGCATGCGGAGTGGCGCGCGCCTCATCGACCTGCTTTTCTGGCGGTATGCGCTCGCCGCGGCGCTGCTCGTCGTCGTGAGCGGCGGCGTGGCCGCGGTGCGAGCGCCAGGCCGGCGGGCGCTGCCCTTGCTCACCTATGCTGGCGTGGGCCAGGCCGTGATCGCCTTCGTGAGCCTGTCCGCGCTCAGGTACATCTCGGCCGCGTCGCTGACGTTCCTCTTCTATACCTACCCAGCGTGGATCGCGGTCATCGCGGCACTGCGCGGCACGGAGCGGCTCACGGCATCGCGCGCGGCTGCGCTGGCGCTGTCGCTGGCGGGCATTGCAGTGATGGTCGGGGTGCCGGGTGCGGACGGTGGACTCCACCTGGTTGGCGTGGGTCTCGCGTTGTCGTCCGCGCTGCTGTACGCGCTGTACGTCCCGATGATCAACCACTTCGGCAGCGGCATCCCACCCGCGGTAACCTCGGCATTCGCGGTCGCTGGCGCGGCGGCGGCGCTGCTCGTGGCGACGCTGACGCAGGGTGGGCCGCGCGTCGATCTCGCGCCCTTCGCCTGGATGATGGTCGCGCTGCTCGCCGGCGTGTCGACGGTGCTCGCGTTCATTGCCTTTCTGCGCGGGCTCGCGATCCTCGGTCCTGTGCGCACAGGGATCGTGAGTACGGTGGAGCCGTTCTTCACGGCGCTGCTGGCGAGCGTCTTGCTCGATCAGGCATTGGGCTCGCGGACGCTGGTCGGTGGCGCCCTGATCGCCGCGGCGGTGATCATCATCCAGATGGCGCCAGGCAAACCGAACACCGAGCCGTGAGCTGTCAGTAACCGCGAGCTGGGGCCCGAGCTGGAGCTGGAGCCCGAGCTTGGAGCCTGAGATCGAGCTCCTGCCCGGCAAACCCCAAACGGTGCAATGATGGAATCGCTCCACCTGACGATCGAAGGCATGACGTGCGAGCACTGCGTACGCGCCGTAGATGGGCGGCTGCGCAAGACGGCTGGTGTACGAGTTGAGACGGTCGCGATCGGCTCTGCCGACGTGGAGTTCGATCCGGCTGTGATCAGCGAAGATGCGATCGCTGACGTGATTGCGGACGAGGGCTACACGGCGTTTCGAGACTGACGGCGCATCGAAACAGCAGGTGCAGATCCTTCGCGCAGTTTACCCTGAGCGCAGTCGAAGGGCTCAGGATGACAATGTCGCGAGCACTTCGCGCTCGCGCGTCGGAGCAACCGCCGGCGCGGGGACCGCATCGTCCAGCAGGCCCACGATGCCCTGCTCCAGCCACGCATGCTCCCCAGCGAGAATGCGCCCGGACACCCGATAAATCGCGGCGTCGTTCTTTCCATAGAAGCGGCTGAAGTTCACCGCGATACGCTGCCGAGCTTCGCGACAGAACAGGTCTGCGAGCTCGGCAGCCTCATGGTTGCCCTGCTCGCCGAGCATCTTCGCGCGCACGCAGGCGGCCGTCATCGCGAAGAGGTCGGCGCCAATATCGACAGCGCGGAACAACACCATCTGTCGGCGCTCCAGCTTGGGCCCGAAGCGCACCATCGCATGAAAGAGCGTGCGTCCCAGGTGGCGCGTCTGTCGCTCGGCCCAGCGGAGGTGCATGGCCAGCGCGCCGAACTCGCCGTACGCCGTCGGGGTGGCGCCGCGGCCGAACCAGCGCGCGAGATACCAGCCCGGGTAAAACTTTGCCACGCGGCCAAGCGCGGCCATTTTTTCCGAGCCCGACGACTCCTTGTCCACCAGGGCGAACGCCGTCTTGAAGTGATGGTCCACCGCCTCGCGCGCGATGAACAGCCGCATGATCTCCGACGAGCCCTCGAAGATCAGGTTGATGCGGAAGTCGCGCATGGCGCGCTCGATGGGAATCGGCTCTTCACCGCGCGCACGGAGCGAGTCTGCCGTCTCGTACCCGCGGCCGCCGCGGATCTGGAGCGTGTCGTCCACGATGCGCCAGCCCGCCTCCGTGTTCCACAGCTTGGCAATCGCGGCCTCCAGGCGAATGTCGTAGTTGCCGCGCTCCACGAGTGCGACGGCGAGCTCCGCAATGGATTCCATCGCAAACGTGTTCGCCGCCATGAGCGCGAGCTTCTGCGCGATTGCCTCGTGCTTGCCGATGGGCTGGCCCCACTGCACGCGCTCCTTTGCCCACTTCCGCGCGACCTGCAGCATGGCCTTGCCGCCACCGGCGCAGCTCGCGGGCAGCGTCAGTCGCCCGGTGTTCAACGTGACCAGCGCGAGCTTCAGCCCCTTGCCCTCACCACCGATGACGTTCTCCGCCGGCACGCGCACGTTGGTGAAATGCAGCACCCCATTCTCGATGGCCTTGAGCCCCATGAACCGGCAGCGGTGCACCACCTCGATACCGGGCGCGTTGGCTTCGACGATGAACGCGGTGATCTGCTTCTTGCTCTTTCCGTTGACGACGAGGTCCGGAGTACGCGCCATCACGACGAGCAGGTCGGCTCGGGTTCCGTTCGTGCACCACAGCTTCTCGCCGTTGAGCGTCCAGTAGGTGCCGTCCTCGCTCAGCGTGGCGGTCGTGCGCATGTTCGCGGGATCGGATCCCGCGTCGGCCTCGGTGAGCGCGAACGCAGAGATCGCACCCTTGGCCAGGCGGGGAAAGAACCGCTTCTGCTGCTCCGGGGTGCCGAACAGCTTGAGCGGCTGCGGAAGCCCGATGGACTGCGAGGCGGAGAGCAGCGCGGTGAGCGAGCCGTCCTTGCTGGTGACCATCGCCATGGCGCGCGTGTAGCTCGTGTACGAGAGACCGAGGCCTCCGTACTCGAGCGGAATCTTGATGCCGAATGCGCCCATGTCGCGCAGGGCCTGCACGTACGCCTCAGGAATCTCGCCGGTGCGGTCGATCATCTCCGAATCCACGTTCTGGAGGAACGCGCGCAGCGTGGTGAAGAACGCCGTGGCGCGCAGTTGCTCCGCCGGATCGACGCTGGACGGGTGCGGATGGATCAGGTCGAGGCGAAACCGTCCGAGAAAGAGCTCGCGCACGAAGCTCGGTCCGGACCATTCGCTCTCGCGCGCCGCTTCAGCGACGTCGCGGGCTTCCTTTTCGGTCGCGAGGGGCTGTTCGGCCATTGGAGACGCTCGGCAAAAGGGGGGGTCAGAGTAAGGGTCAGAGTCGCGCGCGATTTTGATTGCGCGCGCAGAGAAAATCGACAAGGACTCTGACCCTTACTCTGACCCCAACTAACCTACGAACTCAAGCTATACCAGACGTCCGACTCTGGCGATCGCGACGTACGGCGATTCCCGCGCCAACGATGGCGATGACGGCAAACGAGAACCACTGGAGCGCGTAGCTGCGGTGGGACCCCTCGCCGAGTTGCGGCAGGTCTCGGCGGGCCGGGTGTGTGAGATCCGTCGTATCGCCTACCAGCACCAAATAGAATGGCGCAAGCGGATACGGCACTCGCGCCTGGATGGCCGCACGGTTCATGCGGCGCATGATGCGCGGGTCAGCGGAGGGCGCCGGCATGGGCTCGGTCGTGAACAACTCCACGTAGCCGGAGACGTGCGCGGAGTCGCCCTCGCGCCACCTGGTGCGGTCCACGGACCCGCCATCCGGCGAATAGACCCAGCCCCGGTTCACGAGAACCGCCGTATCGGTGCCGGCGATGCGCACCGGGGTGAGCAGCTCGACGCCGGGCGACCCGCGGCGCGTCCGATTGGCGAAGACGAGCTCGTGCTCATAGTCGAACCGCCCATCCGCGACCACACCGCGGTAGTGGGCTTGCCCCGTGTCCCGCGGCAGTTCGCGCACGGGGACCACGTGATTGAGCCGCTGGTGCGCGATGGTCGCGTTGCTGGTCTGGCGCTCCTGCAGCCGGTCCAGCTGCCAGACGCCAAGCGAGAAGAAGACCGACGCGCTGGCGAGTGCAACGATGCAAAAGAGGAGCGTCCATCGAGACATGGGCGCAAGGTAATGCCGATGCGCCTGGGATACCGCCGTAGCCCTCGATTGTAACCTCAGGCGCACTGCATGGGTCCAGTCCCCCAGCACCGAACATCATCATGGGCGTTCGATGGGGCGTACCGCCCCATCCGCCAAGTATTGGTTCCCACCTGCATCCGCCCTCGCGGGAGGTTTTCAAGTGCCAGCACGAAGAATGAGACTGCTATTGATCGCATTGGCGGCGTTCGCCATTCCCCAGGCGCTCGCGGCGCAGACGCGAACGCTCACGGGACGCGTCGTCGACGCTGCCACGCGGGCCGGCGTCCCCGGCGCCGTGTTGTCGGTCACGGGTACCACGCTGGTGGCCCAAGCCAACCAGGACGGCCAGTACCGCATCACCCTGCCCATCACGGAAGTCGTGCTGAGCGCCCGCGGGCTCGGTTATCGCCGCGAGAACATCCGCGTGTTGTCGTCAGCCCAGACGCTCGACATCGCGCTCACGCGCGAAGCGGCGAAGCTCTCGGAAGTCGTCATCACCGGTGCGGCCACCTCGCAGGAGCGCCGCAACATCGCCACGGCGGTGTCCAGCGTCTCTTCCGAGGAAGTGTCGCGCGTGCCGGCCGGCTCGCTCGACAATGCGCTCCAGGGCAAGATCGTCGGCGCGAACATCAACATGAACAGCGGCGCACCGGGCGGCGGCGGCCAGATCCAGATCCGCGGCGTCACGTCGGTGCTCGGCAACGGAGAGCCCCTGTTCGTGGTCGATGGCGTGATCATCAGCAACGCGACGATGTCGAACGGCGTCAACTCCATCTCGCGCGCGAGCGGCAGCGGCTTCAGCACGTCGCAGGACAACTCGACCAACCGTCTGTCGGACATCAACCCGGCAGACATCGAGAACGTCCAGGTGCTCAAGAGCGCCGCGGCGTCGGCGATCTACGGCTCCAAGGCCACGAACGGCGTCGTGCTCATCACGACGAAGCGCGGCCGCACTGGCGCCACGAGCTTCTCGCTGACGCAGCGCGTCGGCCAGTATCAGGCGGATCGCCTGCTTGGCTCGCGTCGTTTCACCAAGATCACGGCGACGGACCTGATGGGTGCCGCATTGGCCAATCAGTACTGCCCGAACACCGAGTGCCCGTACTATGACTACCAGTCGCGCCTGTTCGGCCAGAAGGACCTCTCGTACGAAACGTCGATGTCGCTGAGCGGTGGCGGCGAGAACACGAAGGTCTTCATCTCCGGCCTGAACAAGAACGATCGCGGCACGGAGCTCGGCACCGGTGCAACGCGCCAGTCGCTGCGCCTGAACGCGGACCACACGTTCGGGTCGAAGTTCTCGTCCAACGTCTCCGCGGCCATCTCGCGCAGCGTCAGCAATCGCGGTCTCTCGAACAACGACAACACGTTCGTCAGCCCGATCTACGCGTTCGGCTACACGCCGGCGATCATCGATCTCGAGGCGCAGGTGGCGGGCCGCTACGTGGACAACGCGCTCGTCCGCTCGCTCACCGGCATCGGCACCAATCCATTCCAGACGCTATCGCTGTTCCGCAACACGGAGGACGTGTGGCGCCAGATCGGCTCCGCGAACGTCCGCTACAACGCGTACGCGTCCGACAGGCACACGCTGGCGTTCGCGCTGGCTGGCGGCGCGGACCGCTTCGAAGCGGGCGCCGAGACCTACTCGCCCAACAACCTCCAGTTCGAAGCGGATGATGGGTTCCTCGGCACGGCGTCGCAGGGCGAGGCCCTGAGCACGCAGTACAACGCCACCCTGAGCGGTGTGCACACCTACACGCCGGCGAGGAGCGGGATCTTCTCCTTCCTGTCCTCCGCGACGACGTCGGTGGGTTCACAGTACGAGGATCGCTCGGTCAACAACTTCTCGGTCATCGCGCGCGGTCTCGTGCCGACGATCGACCTGATCAACCAGGGGACGCCGGCGCTAGCTCACTTCCGCACGGCCGTTCGCGACAAGGCGTTCTTCGTCAACGAAGAAGTCCTGCTGTTCGACGAGAAGCTCTCTGTTTCGGGCCGAGTGCGTGCTGAGAAGAGCAGCGTGAACGGCGATCGCGAGAAGTACTTCTACTGGCCGGCCGCGTCCGCGGCCTACCGTTTTGTGCAGCCGTTCGCGTACGCGGATGAAATCAAGCTTCGCGGGTCGGTCGGCCGCTCCGGCAACCAGGCCAATTACGGCAATCGCGACAAGACCATCGCAGGCTTGGGCCTGATCGACGGTCGCACGTCGCTGGGCGTTCCTGGCACGGTCGGCAACCCCGGGATTGAGCCCGAGAAGATGCGCGAGTTCGAGTACGGCGTCGACGCGCAGCTGTTCGATGCGCGCGCCGGTCTCGAGGTGAATGTCTACGACCGGTCGATTACGGACCTGCTGCTCACTGCACCTCTGCCGCTCTCCAGCGGTTTCAACACGACAATCCTGAACGGCGGCAACCTGTCGACGAAGGGAGTCGAAGTGGCGCTGAACCTGACGCCGCTGCGCGGTCCGCTGCAGTGGAACGCCCGCGTGCAGTACTCGACGTTCACCTCGAAGGTGGTGTCGCTGCCGGCCAACGTGGCCGACTTCGCCGTGCCCAACTCGGGCTTCGGTGCAGGGTACGGACGTGGGCGCATTGCGCGCGGGCAGATTTCCACCGGCATCTGGGGCAACCAGAAGCGCGCCGATGGCACCACCGTCGATTCGCTCATCGCCGATGCGAATCCCGATTTCACCATGAACTTCTCCAGCGACTTCTCCTATCGGGGCTTCACCCTCACGGGGCTGCTCGACTGGCGCAAGGGTGGTGCGGTCTCGAACATGACCAACAACCTCTTCGACGAGGGCGGCAACTCGTGGGACTACGACCAACCGTCGCCGACTGCCGGGGTGCCTCTCGGCGAGTATCGCTACGCGTCGTGGAACGGCGGTCTGAACGCGGGCGAGTACATCGACGATGGCTCGTTCGTGAAGCTGCGCGAGGTCACGCTCGGGTATCAGATCCCGGCCCTTGCGGCCAAGAAGTACACGGGCGGCCGTGACGTGCGCCTGAGCATCAGCGGCCGCAACCTGATCACGTGGTCGGACTACTGGGGCTTCGATCCCGAAGTGAACAATTTTGGCAACCAGAGCGTCGTGCGCTTCGTCGACCTCGCACCCTTCCCGCCGACGCGCAGCTTTTTCGTCGGCTTCGACATCGCGTATTGAGCCATCATCCATGCCTAACCAACTCATCTCCGTGAGACATTCCGGAATGCGACAAATCCTCTCCCGTGCGGTCCTCGGTGCGACCGTGCTCGGCGCAGCAGTTGCCTGCACCGACCGCCTCACCGTTCCCAACTACCAAAACGCCACACCGGAGTCCATCCAGGGCGATCCCGCATCGGCACTGCCGCTCCTGGTCACCGGCGTGCTGCGCAACGATCGCGACAATGCCACCGGCTACGTGAGCGGACTGGGCATCCTTGGTCGCGAGTCCTACAACTACACGCCGACGGAGGGCCGCAACACCACTGGCTACCTCTCTCCCGAGGTCAGGACGGCGTCCAGCTTCGCGGCCGTGTCGTTGTGGGCGCCGTTCTACACCACGCGCCGCAACCTCGTCAACGTCATCGGCACGCTCAACAGCGCAGCGGCCGGGACCTTCACCGACGCGCAGAAGAACGCCGGACTGGGTTTTTCGCACACGCAGGATGCGCTGGCCCAGTCGTTCATCATCGCTGGGCGCTACAACATCGGCGCGCCGGTGGCGATCGATGCGGATCCTGCCGTCCTCACGCCGTTCGTGTCGCGTGACTCGGTGTATCGCTTCATCGTGAGCCAGCTCGACCTCGGCAAGACCGAGCTGTCCGCAGGCGGTGCCGCGTTCCCGTTCACCCTGCACGCGGGGTATGTGGGCTTCACCACGCCGGTGAATTTCCTGAAGTACAACCGCGCGCTCGCCGCCCGCATCAACGCGTATCGCGCGTCGATCGGTGCGTCCGGCTGCGGCGCCGCCAAGAGCGCGGCCTGCTACCAGACCGTGCTCACCAACTTGTCGGAGTCGTTCCTCAACCCGACCGGCGCGTTGGGCACCGGACCGTTCAACATCTACTCGTCCGCCGCGAGCGACGTGGCGAACGGCATCAGCAACCAGGCCAACACGAGCATCGTCGCTCACTTCAAGGCTGACAGCGGCATCCAGAACAAAGCCGATGGCACGAGGGACGCGCGTTTCCTGGCGAAGGTCATCACGATCACCGAGAAGAAGCCGTCCAACGCGCTGCATGGCGTGGGCACGAAGTTCGACTACACCATGTATTCGGTGCGCGAGTCCTCGGTGCCGATCATCAAGAACGAGGAGCTGATCCTGCTCCGCGCAGAAGCACGATATTTCACGGGTGACGTTGCCGGTGCCCTTGCCGACATCAACACCATTCGCGTGACGGCGGGCGGGCTCGACCCGCTGGCCGGGTTCGCGAACGAAGCAGCGTTCCTCGACGAGCTCCTGTACAATCGTCGTCTCTCGTTGCTGTTCGAGGGGCACCGCTGGGTGGACATGCGCCGCTTCGGGCGACTCAACCAGCTGACCCTCGACCTGCCGACGCACGTGATCATCTCCGAGCTCGGCGTGCCACAGGCGGAATGCCTGTCGCGTGCGCTCGCCGACGCAGCGCTCAAGGGACCGGGCTGCGGATAAGGTCACACGAGTGGGAAAAACAGCCGGCCACCCACGGGTGGCCGGCTGTTTTTTTGCCTGAACGTTGCCTGGGCTAGTTACCGACCGGCGGCGCCAGCGAGACGGGTGGGCTCAAACGCCTGTACCATCGCAGTACCCACCCACGTCCGCGGCGCGTCGACGCCGAGGAGCCACAGCGCGGTGGCCGCAGTATCCATGGTACGGATCGCGGACGGCAGCGCTGCGCCGGCCTGAACGCCCTGGCCCCACGCGATCCACGGAATCGTCGTGTCGCGCGGATCGCTGCTCCCGTGATTGCGCCCGTGCCCGCCGTGGTCCGCCGTGAGGATCACCGTGAAATTGCCACGCCCAAAGCGGCTCTCGGACTCTTTCAGGATCTCGCCGACGGCCTTGTCCGCCTGGCGAACCGCACCGCCATATGCGCGGCCCATCCAGCCGAACAGGTGACCGGCGTAATCCGGCTCGCCGATGTGCACGAACATGACATTCGGTGCCGTGGCGGCGTTGCCGAGATACCGCTTGACCTCATCGACCATTCGGTCGCCACTCCAGCGTGAACCGAAAATCCCGCCCCTTGGCGACCGCACGTAGTCGAGCGTATTGGGCGCCTCGAGATGATGAAACTTGGTCTTGCTGAAGAATGCTGCGGTCGTGAACCCTTGCGTCTTCGCCAGGCCAAAGATCGTCGGCACATCGACGTGCCCGTGATCGGCGACCTCGTCGCTGTTCCACGTGATGCCGTGCTGATCCGCATCGACACCCGTGAGCATCGACGTGTGGGACGGCAGCGTCTTGCTCGGCGTGATGGTCTGTGCGGTGAGCGAGTAGGTGCCTTCACGCATGAGCCGAAGCAGCGTCGGCGCGCCGAATTGCTCGATCGCGTCCGGACGGAGGCCGTCGATGGAGATGACGACGACATGATTCGTCAGCCGGCCCCGCTTCGCGGTGGTGCTGTCGTGTTCGGCAGGCGCGGCGACGCTCGAAAGTGGGCGCAGATCAGCCGCTGGGGCGGCGCCCATGACGGCCGAGGCGGCGAAGGCGGTCAGGGTCGCGGAAAACAGGGCTCGGCCGCGCGCGCGAGCGCGCTGGTGGCGGATCGTCTGGGTCATCGGGACTCGTCGTCGTAGGTGGGAGACGACCCGCTACAGCAGGGGTCGCCTTACGGCGTCGAACTACAGCGCGAGGGAGCTGTGCGCGCTGCTCTACTGCTCTCTGTCTTAAAGACGATCATGGACAACGAACGTTGCATCAAAAACGGTGAATTCTTCGAGACTCACCGTCCAAGCGATCTCGTCCGAACAGGCCAGCTGCAACAGCTGCAACTACCGCATTCGTTTACCGCAGAGGACGCGGAGGAGCAGAGGATCGCGGAGGACGACGGAACAGACACCTCCATCCTCATCCCGGACGTTGCAAATTCATGCTGTTCTCTGCGTACCTCTCGTTGTCTCTGCGTCCTCTGCGGTGAACGAGTGCGGTGTGATGCTCGCGCCATTCCGCCACGCCAGCTACAAACAGCCGCCGCTACCGCGCGCACTCACATTCACCGACGATCGGCGACACCAAGCGAATCTGCCACAGTGACATCAAACGGCGACGTGTGCACCGTGCCTGCGCTCCGGATCTGCACCCACACGCGATAGCGCCCCGCGGTCGGAAACGCATACGGAAAGCTGATCTCGCTCGAGAGCGTCGGCGGCGCCGCGTCCATCGTGTGTGCTGCATCCAGGCGCAACCGGCCCGAGCTCGTGGTGTCGCCACGATCGCGAATCGCAAACGCCATCTGCGACGCCATCGACGACGTCCCGTTCGGATGCAGGTGCACGAACACGCGCCCGTCCTCGCGCATCACCACCGCGTGACCCAGCATGCCGAGGTATGGCTCGACCGGCACGGGCTTGCCATCACCGGCGCTGAGGACGAAGCGCAGCACACCCGTAACATTGGCGGCCACCTTCGTCCGTTCCGCCCACTGCACGACGATGCCACTCCCCGCAGGCCGCACGTCAGGCGACCACGCCTCATCTGCCGTAAGGCGAACCACACCGCCGTGGGACAGCGGAGACGCAAGCGTAAACGAATCCAGCAGCGTGCGCTCGAAGCCGGTCTCGTGCACGATGTCGTTGAACACGCGGTATCGGCCAGCTGGCAGTGGCGGAAGCGCCGTCGTGAACGACGTAAGATCCAACATGTCCGGATGGAGATGCGCGAAGACGAACGGTGAGTCCACCCGCGCGATGAACATGTGCGACAGCTTGCCGTGGTCGGGCATGATCGCCGTGACGTTCCCCGCCCGCCAGCGCGCATCCGTGATGGACATCGTGAGACGCGGAATGCCCGCAGAATCGGAAATCCGGCTGGTCGTCTCCACCGGGCGGTACAGCGTGCGGCGGTACGCATCGGCCTCGGCGGTCCACCATCGCGCGCCGCCGAACACGATGAGCGCCATCACCGGCACCGCAATGATCACCCCGCGACGCGCTCGGCGGCTCACGTCGATGGTCGCAATCTCCCCGGGCGGTAGTTGGCTCTCGCCAACCGCTGCATGTACTGCCGTGAGGACACCCGCCACCAACAACACACCCAACGCTCCAAGTAGCATCCTGAGCGCAGGAGTGAGCGCCAGTTGCCCCGTGGCGACCGACGCGACGGGAACGACAACCGTGCCCGAGCCCGCGGCGCCCGTGACGGTCACGTACACGCTGTAGGAGCCCGAGGCCATGAGCCACAGCTCACCCGTAAACGCACCTGGTTGACCCTTTACGGCGTGCGCGACGTCGCCGGTGGGCGCGCCCTTGCTGCCCGCGCGCCAGAACACCGGCCGCACCACCACGTTCCGCACTGTGATGTCGGCGACTCGCACGTGCACCTCGGCAATTCCGGGCACCACCTGTGGCGGACGAACGATGACGTCCACCGCATACGGGCCGGCGACACCAGTGAAGTAGACCTGTGGGCTTCCGATGTGCGCCGCGAGCAATCCGGCTAACGACAGCGCCGCGACACAGCGCATCACGCGCGCAGACACAGACGTCACCGGCGCACGCGCATCATCCACCGTCCCCGCGCAATACCGACGGCGCTTGCAATCGTCGCAAAGGCGAACGCCACGAGCAGCTCGAGCGAGAGTGGCCAGTCGCCCGGCGCGCGCTGCTCGTACTGGAACGAAAAGCGCTCGGATGGAACACTCTGCCAGTACACGAAGTTGTCTGCGTGAAAGAACCAGTTGCGACCGTACGTCATGAGCACATCAGCGAACGGCCACTGCGCCGCGATGAGCGCAACAAGAAACGCAGCGCCGAGCGCCGCGGCTGCGGCAGGCACGCGCCAGTGTTGCACGCGCCGCCACGCGAGGTCGATGGCGAACGCCGGCACGATGAGCAGCAGCGGAAAATCGAGCGGCACGAAGTGCGTGATCTCGCGATAGATGGGGCCGAGCTTCGGCTCGGCGGGAAAGAGCATGAGGATCCAACTCGTTCCAGCGAGCACGATCGTGTAAATGGCGGCAGCGGTCGTTGCGGGCCACTTGCTGCGGCCGGCCACCGTGGTGCCCACGAGCACGATGGGCAGCGTGAGCGACAGTGCGCGGTAGAACGATCCCGAGTGCATGGCGCGGCGATCCGACCACTCAAGCAGGAAGATCGCGAGAATGGAGAGAAAGAGTCCTGTGGAGAGCGCGTACAGCAACGCGGCGCGCCGCTGCGTCGGCGACTCCTCGGCATTTTGGAGTGCGAGCGTCCTCAACGTGGCACCGGTGACGATCCCCAGCATGCCGAGTCCGAGCAGGATGTGCGGCGGGCTGATGATGCGGACGTCAAGCCCGTACGCGTCGTGCCACCAATCGTCGAAGGGCGCGGACGTGAGCATCGCGCCGCAACCAAGGATGCACACCCACGCCCCAAACGGCGCGCGAAAACCCCAGAACGAAACGGCGCTCGCCTTTGCCTGCGGTGTGCCCCTGAAGGTCAGCGTGAGCGCGAGCGCGCCTGACCCGAGTCCCGCGATGAGGCCTCCGCCCTGGATCATCAGGTGCGCCGGGGTCCAGAAGGTGTCGCGACCGATGGACATGTGCCACGAGATGTCCCAGATCAGGCCGACGACGACCATCGATGCCGCGAGCACGCAGGCGTACGCGTGCCAGGCGAACGCCTGCGTGCCAGCGTGCTCACGTGCGCGCGAGGGAGCGAGGGCTCCGGTGAGGTGGTCGAGTGTGGTTGCCATGTGTGTTGTGTAAAGCTGGAGGGTGCAGATCCTTCGCGATGCCAACAAACGTGCAGATCCTTCGCTGCGCTCAGGATGACAACTCTGCGCTCAGGATGACAACTAGTTCGACATCAACCAAACAACGACATCTGCTCACCGAGTGATTCCGGATCCACTGACGGTTGCCCGAGCAGGCGTTGCAACTCGCGCGCACTCTGCGGGGAATGGCCGGCAAAGTGGTTGTTCACGTATCCGTACACCTTCACGCGAACCTTGGCGAGCGTGATCAACGCGTCCGTCCACTGCTCCAGCTCGCGCGTGCGATCGATCTGGATGCGCGAGTAGTCCACGATGTCGCGGTTGCCACCCATCCAGCGGACATAGATGAAGTCCGCCGTGGGCCGCGCGGCAAGACCAAGCATCTGGCGACGGGGAATCCAACGCGCGTCGGACAGGGCGAGTGCCACGCCATGCTCGGCGAGCAACGCGAGGACACCATCGGTGATCCAGCCGCGATGGCGGAATTCCACGGCGAACTTGATGTCGCGCGGCAGCGTCGGAAGGAGGTTGGCCAGGGCGGGCAATTCCACGGGCGCGAAATCCGGCCCGAGCTGGATCAGCACCGGACCAAGCTTCTGGCCGAGTTCGCGCGCGCGGTCGAAGAACTCCTCGGCGAGGTCCGCGCTGTCGCGCAGGCGGCGCTCATGCGAAATCTCCTGCGGCAACTTGAGCGCGAAGGTAAACCCCGGCGGTGTGCGATCGTACCAGCCGCGTACCGTCTTCACGGGCGGAATCGCGTAGAATGTCGAGTCGACCTCGACCGTATCGAACGCGCGGGAGTAGACCGTGAGATACTCGCCGGGTCGCGTCCCCTCCGGATAGAAAGGACCGACCCACGCGTCGTAGTTCCATCCCTGCGTGCCGAGTCGAATCCGCGCGGTCATGCGCAAAATCGGCGCGCGCGGGCACAGGCTGTCAAGCTCGGTACCCGCCGTACCGGCTCCGTCACCGTTCGAGCGAGCTCGTGCGACGCACGAAACGCGGGTCCCGATTTTGCCTTCACATCGTGCTAACTCAGCCCACTATTTCAGGAGGAATTCATGGATAGTCGCGACAATCTCAACGATTCGACGGACGGCCGCATCGAGCGTGCAAAGGACAAGGCGCTGGGCAAGCACGACAGTCATCCGAGCCACGTGGACGAAGCTGGTGAGGCGGTGGGCGGAATTGGTGGCGTGCTGACAGGCGCTGCCGTGGGTTCAGCGATCGGACCGATCGGAACCATCATCGGCGGCATCGCCGGCGCAGTGGGTGGTTGGTGGGCAGGGCGCGCCGTCACTGAGGCCGCGAGCGGCGTCACCAAGGACGACGACGAGTTCTATCGCGGTCACTACGAGTCCTCGTCGACCAAGCTGGCGGACCGCGGCTTCGATGACGTTCGTCCCGCGTATCACCTCGGGCACGTCGCCGCGCACAACCCAGATTACTCCGGCAAGAACTGGAACGACATCTCCAGCGACCTCCAGCGCGGCTGGACGCCGGAGTACACCAAGAAGTACGGCGACTGGAACACCGTCAGCGGCTTCGCGAACGAGGGCTTCGACCGCAACCGTTCAGCGATCGGCGGCGCAGTGAACAAGACCGCGAACAAGGCAGCGGACGTCGTGGACGACATGAAGGATCGCGTCGATTTCAACCCGGCATCCAAGCCGGGCGTGGACTCGACCGACTCGGCGCGCCGCATCGACAACCGCTAGTCGTCGCGCGTTGTCTCGAAGGACCCCGCTCCCTTTCGGCGAGCGGGGTTCTTTGCGTCTTCAGTCCGGCACTACCTCCACGTACACCTGGGCCGCCAGGGAGACGCCAATAGCGCGGGGGGCGCCGCCGCCGGCGTCATCGATCCAGAGCGTGATCGGCCCGTCGAACGGCGCTTTGTCCAGCACGCGCACCAACGCAGCGGGCCGGATGCCCAGCTCCGCGAGATAGCGCAGGCGTTCGGCGTCATCGTCCTGCACGCGACGCACGCGCAGTCGTTCGCCCGGCACCACCTCGGCGAGCGTGCGGAAGGTGACGTCCTCCACGAGCCCGTCGCGCGTTGGAATCGGTGCGCCGTGCGGGTCCTGCACCGGATCGCCGAGCGCGGCCGCCATGCGGTCGATCAACTCTTCCGACGCCGCATGCTCGAGCTGCTCGGCCTCGGGATGAACGCGATCCCACGGGTAGCCCAGCACTTCGGTGAGGTAGCACTCGAGAATGCGATGCCGGCGGAGTGTGCGCAGCGCCGCCTTCCGTCCATCGGCCGTGAGACGCACCCCCTTGTACGGCTCGTGCGTGATGAGCCCCTGCTCCGCGAGGCGGCGTACCATCCCGCTCACGGACGCGGGCGAAATGGCGAGACGCACTGCGATGTCGTTCGTGGACGCGGGGTCTCCGACGCGCTCCAGCTCGTAGATCGTCTTGAGGTAGTCCTCGACTGGCCCGGTGAGTGGTGAGGCCTGGGAGGACGACGACGCGGCGCTCACGCTGGCTTGCGCGACGTTCCGCGTACCATGAGCACCGGCACCGTGGTGTGATGCCGCACGTCGTTGGCCACGCTGCCGCGGATGAGGTCTTGCACACCCTTGTGCCCGTGGGTGCTCATCGCGATGAGGTCGCAGCCCTCGCGCACCACCGCGGAGGCGATCTCGCTCGCGGGGTCGCCGCCGGCCAGGACGCACTCCGCGTCGAGGCCCGCCAGCTCCAGCGCGTCCGCGCGCGCCTCCAGGTACGCGCGATCGTCCTTCATCTCGCCGCTCTCGCGGAGCACCAGCCCCTGCTGGTTCCGCGCCGCCCAGCCATCGGCGACGTGGATCAACACGACCGACGAGCCGCAGAGTAGCGCCAGTTCGCGGACATGCTCGAGGACGGCATCGTCGTAGCCGGTGTTCTCGAGGGGAACAAGGATGCGTTTGTACATAGCTCTTGAGCTGGGGCCTGTCGGGGCTCGCCTACGCGAGCCACCCGCGGACCGTCTGGAAGAGAAGCCACACATTGAGTGACGCGATGATCGACGCCACCGAGTACGCGAGGATCTTGACCCACAACGGGTTCACGAACGTCCCCATCTTCAACTTGTCGGACGTGAACATTACCAGCGGGAAGACCGCGAACGATAGCTGCAGGCTCAGGATGACCTGGCTGAGGATGAGCAGCTTGGCCGTTCCGGACGCGCCGTACATCATCGATACGATGACCGCCGGCTCGATGGCGATGAGTCGCGTGATGAGCCGGCGCAGCCACGGGCGCAGCCGGATGTTGAGGAAGCCCTCCATGACGATCTGGCCGGCGAGTGTGCCGGTGAGCGTCGAGTTCTGTCCCGATGCGAGCAGCGCGAGGGCGAACACCGTGCTCGCACCAGCACCCAGCAGCGGCGTCAACAACTTGTACGCATCCTGAATCTCGGCCACGGCCGAGTTGCCGGATGTGTGGAACGTGGCGGCAGCAACGATAAGGATGGCCGCATTGATGAAGAGCGCGAACGAGAGCGCGATGGTGGAGTCGATGAATGCGTACTTCACCGCCTCGCGCCTGCCCGGCTCGGACTGCTCGTACTGCCTCGTCTGCACGATCGAGGAATGCAGATAGAGATTGTGCGGCATCACCGTGGCGCCGAGGATGCCGATGGCGATGTAGAGCTTCTCCTTGTCGGAGACGATGTCGAGCGTGGGGATGAAGCCCTTGGCGATGCCGACCATGTCGGGGCGCGCGAGCAGCAGCTCGAACCCGAAGCAGACGCCCACGGTTGCCACGAGCGTGATGACCAGCGCCTCGAGGACGCGCACACCCTTGTTCTGGAGGTACAGCAGCAGCATGACGTCGAGCGCCGTGATCATGACGCCGGTCGTGAGCGGAATGCCAAAGAGCAGGTTGAGCGCGATGGCCGAGCAGATGACTTCGGCCAGGTCGCATGCGGCAATCGCGATCTCGCAGAGGAACCAGAGCGCGTAGACCACCGGCTTGCTGTAGTTGTCGCGGCACGCCTGCGCGAGGTCGCGACCCGTGACGATACCGAGCTTGCAGGCGAGCCCCTGAAGGAGGATCGCCATCAGGTTCGAGATGAGGATGACGCTGAGCAGCGTGTATCCGAACCGCGATCCGCCGGCGAGGTCCGTGGCCCAGTTGCCCGGATCCATGTAGCCCACCGCCACGAGGTATCCCGGGCCGGCAAAGGCGAGCATCTTCCGCCAGGTGGACCGCTGGCTGATCGGCACGCTCCGGTACACCTCGGCCAGGCTGGGCGCGACGCGCGCTCGGCGCCATCCGGTATCCGGATCGGGCACGTGACCTTCGGGGAACGGCGGCTTGTCGGTCGTAGTCATAGCCAGAATATTATTTAGGTTAGCCTAACAATATTCTTTGTGGCGTTTAAGTCAAGCGCTGCTGGCGCTCGGTTTCCTGTGCTGCGAGTTTGCCCGCACTCGCACAACATCACTCGTTCCGGGGGACTGAATCATGTCTGCGACCCGCATCACCGCTGTCCGGCAGATTGCGCTGACGGTATCCAGCGTCGAGACGTCCGTCGCGTTCTACCGCGACGCCGTCGGACTCACATTCCTGTTCTCTGCGGGGCCTAACCTGGCCTTCCTGGACATCGGCGGCGTTCGACTGATGCTGGCCGGCCCCGAGGGCGACTTCAGGCCGGGAGCGAGCTCCGTGATCTACTTCAAGGTGGCGGACATCCTGGCCGCGCACGCGGAGATGAGTGCGCGCGGCGTGTCGTTCGGGAGCGACCCGCATTTCATCGCGGCCATGCCGGACCACGACCTGTGGCTCGCCGAGTTTCGTGATCCGGACGGCAATCACATGGCGCTCATGTGCGAGCGTCCGCGGGCCGATCCGGCTTAGTCGCGCTCAGCCTTTCGACGCGAGTCGCTTCGCCAGGGCCGCACCGGCCAGCTCGGTGAGCGCATTCTTCCCGACCCACCGCGGCGCCGGATCCTTCGACGCGGCCAGCCTTCGCGCTACCGTGATGGCGGCTTCGTTCAGCACGAGGCTGCGCTTGCCGGTCGCGCGCAGCGCCATGTTCACCGCTTTCTTGATGAAGTGGCGCTCGTCGGTTGCCGCGCGTTCGATGAGCGGAAGGCTTCGCAGGAACGGCTCGTCGCCGGACTCCTTGTCGTGCACCGTGAGCCCCCAGAGCAGCGCAAACGCCGCGCGCTTGACGAATTCTTCGTCGCGCTTTGCCCACGCGGCGACTTTCTTCCACGCGTGCGGTGTCCGATCGAACAACGCAAAACACACCGTATCGGCCACGCCCCAGTTGTCGAAGTCGTTGCACCAGCGCTCCATCTGAGCCGCGGTCACGAGCGCCGGGTCGTCAATGAGCGAGGCGAGCAGTCGTGCCTCGTAGACCCCAGTGTCCCAGAGCCCCGCGGCCAGCTCGTGATTGGTGCCGAGCTGCTTCGCGAGCACCTTGAGGTTGCTCATCGTCACGCCGAGTGCGTGGTCCGACGGAATGGCGTATCGCGCCATCCCGTCGCGCGTGGCCTTGCTGCTGTGGCGTTTCAGCCACGTCATGGCTGATGCGATGTCGTCGGTCATTCGGCGGACACCGATAGCGACATGGTTTTTATGGGAATGTGGTTGGAGATCACGTTGTCGCCGGCGCATGGACCGGTGCTGCGCTGGCGTCGGGAATGCTCGAGGGAAAGTAGTCCGAGATTCGACAACGCCGATTGGGCCGACGTGAACCGCGGATATTAGCCGATACTGCGGGCCTGCAGCTTTCGACGCTGCTTCGGGGAATTCCGGGAACGCGCGCCGAAAGCAAGGCCAGTCGGCGAACGCTGACAACCCAGACAACCCAGACAACCCAGACGACGAACGCTGAAGGCGCTGATACGGCGCACGCTGAAAGCGCTGCAACTGCTTGAGAGCGCGGAGTGCGCGTTCACGAACGCCCAACGCTAAACGCAGGCACAGCGACGTCTGCGTGCGCACTGTCTGCGCCTTCAGCGTTCGTCGTCTGGGCTTTGTTTCGGTTGCTGTCTGGGCTTTGGCCGACGGCGACTCCGACCCCGCGTCCTCACTCAGCCGCCGCTCAGCAACTCGTCGAACGACTCGCCGTACGGAGGCTCGCCCACGTACGTCAGGAATTGTCGCAACACGCGCTCGGTGAGGCCCCAGACCGTGTGTTCGCCGTGCTGGAAGGTGCTCACGTTCCGCTGGCCGCCGCGCGCCTGCACCAGGCCCATCCCCCACGCGGCGCGCTGCAGCAGCGCGGAGACGGGGACCCAGAACGCGCACGCCACCTCGTGCGACGGCACGATGGCCACGTCCGCGCGCACGAGGGCGACGTAGGGACGAATCACCATCGGCGGCAGCAGTGGGGAGCGAGGACGAAGGTCGTCCAGTTGGCCCAGCAGGCGACCCTCGCGAGCGATGTCGATTCCCGTCTCTTCCCACGTCTCGCGCACCGCCGTGACCGACAGGTCGCGGTCGCCGGGCTCCATGCGACCGCCCGGATACGCAATGTGTCCGCTCCATGGATCGCCCTCGGCGTCGGCGCGCTTGATCATGAGCAGTTCCGGCTCGCCGTCGAAGCGTGCGCGCAACACGAGCAGGATGGCCGCGAAGCGCACGACGTCACTCTCGGCGACAATCTCCCGAGCGGGATTCTCGGCCAGTGCGCGCATGAAGCGCACGAGCAGCGGGTGCGCGGCGAGACGGTCGAGCTCAGCGCTGATCATGTCGTGCGATCCAGCTCAGTCGATGTCGCCGTCCGCTTCCGCCCATCCGCGGATGCCGCCTGCGAGCGACGCGACAGTGGAATAGCCCATCTGCTGCATCACGTCCGCAGCGAGCGCCGAGCGATTGCCGCTCGCGCAGTAGATGACGACTTCCGCGTCCCGCGGCACCAACGCCTCGATCTTCGTCTCCAGGTTGCCGCGCGAGATGTGCACCGCGCCCGGAATCCTGCCGAGGTTCACCTCCGGCTGGTCCCGCACATCCAGGAACACCACGCCGCCGCGCGCGTGCAGCGCTTTTGCCTCGGCGGCGTTCACCTGCTTGATGCGCGCCTTGGATTCGTTGATCAGGTCGGTGCCGCTCTTCATTGGAATGCTCCGGTCATGATGGTCTGCGTCGGCGTCAACCGCGTCACCGTGGGAAAGACGTGCAGCGAGCGCGCGTCCGCGTCGAGCTCCGCAATGGCGCCGAGCGGCAACGTCCACTGGTCGTCGACGTGGCCGAGCGGTATGCCGGAGACAGCGGGGACGGCGGCAAAGTCGGCGGCTTCGCGAAGAACGTCGTCGAGTGCGCACGCGTCCATGTCGCCCACTGGCGTGCCGTCCGTAAAGTGGCCGAACGCGATGCCGGCGAGACGCGAAAGCGCGCCACTCTGCGCGAGCTGGCGCAGCATCCGATCGATGCGGTAGGTCGGCTCGCCAACGTCCTCGAGGACGAGGATGGCGCCTGTGTAGTCTGGTGCGTAGCGGGTGCCGCACAGCGATGCCAGCAAGGCGAGGTTGCCGCCCACGAGGCGCCCGCGGCCGCGACCACGCCTGATGGTGCGCGCGTCGGGCGCGTCACCGCCCGAGTCGCCATGCTCGGTCACGGCGCTGATCAGCGACTCGCGCGAAAAGCCCGAGAGCGGCGAGCGGGCCGTGGGACCGTGAAAGGTGATGACGTCGGCCGTGTCCACGATCGCTGCGTGCAGCGCGGTGATGTCGGAGTAGCCGATGAGCGCCTTGGGATGGCGGCGCATCGCGTCCACGTCGAGTCCATCGAGCAATCGCGTTGCGCCGTAGCCGCCGCGCACGCACCAGATGCCGTCGATGCGGTCGTCGCGGAGCGCCGCGTTGAGATCCTCGAGTCGCTCGGCATCCGCGCCGGCGAGGTACCCGGTCTTTGCGAGCACGTGGGGGGCGGCGACGGGCTCCCATCCCAGGCCGCGCGCCTGCTCCATCGCGACGTCGAGCTCGGTGGGGGAACGCAGGGGGCCAGCGGGCGCGACGAGAGCCACGCGCGCGCCGGCGGAAAGTCGGGGGGGGAGACGCATTCGACGCAACGTAGAGAGCGCCTCGATTCCATGCAATTGACGACGCGGTATCGATGGATGTGCCTGCTCGCACGCGACGCGAATGGCATTCGCCTTGCCACTTGATAAATCAGCCGACAGGGCACCGCGGAATGGCCGCGGACTCGTCGCCGGCGAACGTCCACCAGAATTTCGGAGGTACGGGACCATGGCGGATCAGAAGAAGGGCCCCAACCAGAAATCGAGCAATCAGGGCGACGCGAAGAGCGGCTCGTCGAGCAGCTCCAATCGCGATCTCGGCAGCTCGTCGCAGGGTGACGGCGGGTCGGGCACGAGCAAGAGCGCATCGTCGGGCTCGCCGATCGATCAGAGCTCGCCACGCGGCGGGTCGCCAGGGTCTGGCAGCTCTCGCACTGCGGGCAGCTTCAACGACGATCTCGACGCCGACGACATGGGCTCCGACGCACGCTCTCGGCGCTGACGCACAGGCGTTGACATGCGAAGGGCGCTCCGTAGGGGGCGCCCTTCGTACGTTGGCCTCGCTACTCTTCACGCGTGCCTGACTTCCTCGCCGTCGCGCTCGCGCTGCCATGGGTGCTCACTCCGCTGGCGACGATTCTCCGAGCGCGCAACTCGCGTTCGTTGGACGACGCGTCGCCGTCGCCCGACGAGGATGCACCGAGCGTCGCGCTCGTCGTGCCGGCGCGGAACGAGGCGCACAACATCGAGCGGTGCATTCGCTCCGCGTTGGCGGCGGACTATCCGCGGCTCGAGGTCATCGCGGTGGACGACCATTCTACCGATGGCACAAGTGAGATCCTGCGCGGCTTGGCGGAAACCGACGTGCGCATGCGCGTCATCGTGCCACTACCGTTGCCCGCGGGTTGGTTCGGCAAGCAATGGGCATGCGCAGCAGGCGCCGCGGCGACCTCCGCGGACGTCATAGGCTTCCTCGACGCGGACACCTGGCAGCAGCCCGACCTCGTGCCGCGCGTCGTGAGCGCGATGCGTGCGCGAGATGCGGATCTCCTCACGGTGCTGGGCAGGCAGGAAATGGGTTCGTTCTGGGAGCGCATGATCCAGCCGCAGATGTTCACCGTCATGCTGGTCCAGTTCGGCGGCACGGAGTCGGTCAACGCGTCGCGTCGCGTGACGCAGAAGATCGCCAACGGCCAGTGCATCTTCGTCCGTCGTTCCGCCTACGAGGCCCTCGATGGCCATGCGGCCGTGCACGACCAGGTTGCCGAGGATCTCGCACTGGCGCGGCTGTACTTCACGTCGGGGCGGCGCTCGATCGTCGTCCTGGGCCTCGAGCAGTTGTCCACGCGCATGTACACGTCGTTGCGCGAGCTCGTCGAGGGTTGGGGCAAGAACATCTTCGTCGCAGGGCGCAACGTGATGCCGGGCGGCGCGCTCGGCCGCGCGATCTATCCGCTGGTGTTGGTGTCCCCGGCGCTGGCGGGCCTGGTGCCGCCGGTGGTGCTGCTCCTGTCGCTCGCTGGTGTGCTCGGCTCGGGTGCGCTGGTATGGTCGGCCATCGTGACGGCGAGCAACGTCGTGTGGTGGCTGGCCATCTACGCGTGGTTGCGGCTCTCGCCCGCCTATGCATTGCTGCATCCGCTCGGTTCCGCGGTGCTGTTGTACATCATGCTGCGGTCCATTGTGCGTGGGGGACGTGTGCGCTGGAAGCAACGCGACTACATGGTGACGGTGACTCGGTAGCATTTCGATCCTGCCTGCGTTGACATGGTGACGGAGCGCACGACGAGCGGCGGTAGGGTGCTCGCGTGCACACACTACGACATGCCGCCGAGCGTCTCGCCGCGGCACATACGGCTGCTGGACGCGCTGCCATTGCGTCCGAACTCGGGTTCGTTGCGGGCCCGATGGACATCGATCACGACGCGCGTTGCCGGCTCGGATTGCCGGACGACGCCGGCGACGCGGAGATCATTCGCGGACGCGGCGCCCTGCGCGCGCTCCTCGTCGCGGCACCGGTGGGCCTGTCGCTTCGCACATTCCTCAGCCGGCTCGCCGCACAACTGACGACGCGGACGTCGCACGTGCTGTGGCTCGTCGTGGCCGCCGCGACGGACAGTGACGACGTCGGCATCGCCTGCTGGACGCGCACGGGCCGCGGGCCGCGCGTCGTTGCGCTGCTCGCGCACCGCAATCGCATCGTCGCGAGTGACGCCGAGTCGCTCTGCGCGCTGGCGGCGTGCAGCGAGAGTGACGACCTCCTCGTCCACACGCGCTGGTGCGACCTGCTGGGCCGCGAGGCGCTGTCGAAGCGCTTCTACCGCGTGCTCGAACAGCGTGTGTACGCCTTGGCGGCTTCTCTCGGGAGCGCGGGCCCAACGGACCGCGCCGAGCTCGCCCTGCTGTGCGTCTCGCGGCTCCTGTTTCTCTCGTTTCTCGAGGCCAAGGGCTGGTTGAATGGCGACCGCGCGTTTCTCGCCAGGCACTTCGACGCGTGCATGGGCAAGGGCGGCGGATTTCATCAGCGCGTGCTGTTGCCGCTGTTCTTCGGCACGCTGAACACACCGCATCGCGACCGCGCGGCCGCTGCGTGCGCGTTCGGCTCCGTACCGTTCCTCAATGGCGGCCTGTTTGCGCGGAGCCCACTCGAGCGGCGGCATGCGCGCGCTCGCTTTAGCGACGACGCCATGGGCGCGCTCTTCGGCGACTTGCTCGGCGCCTTTCACTTCACGGCGCGCGAGGGCGAGGAGCACTGGTCCGAGGCGGCGATCGACCCGGAGATGCTCGGGCGTGCATTCGAGTCGCTGATGGTCTCGCGCGATCGGCGGGTGAGCGGCGCGTTTTACACGCCGCAGGCGATGGTCGCGCATGTCGCGGATCGCGCGTTGCTCTGCGCATTGTGCGACGACACGCTCAACGAGGTGGACGTCCGCGCCGCGCTCGGCGGTGAGGTCGTGCCGCCCGCCGTCGCCGAGTTGATCCGGACACGGCTGCGCCACTTTACGGTGCTCGACCCGGCGTGTGGATCGGGTGCGTTTCTCGTCCATGTGCTCGAGCGCCTCGGCGACCTCCATCGCGCCGCCGGCGACACGCGCGGCCTCGCCGCTATCCGCCGCGACGTGCTGGCGCGCGCCATCCATGGCGTGGACGTCAATCCGACTGCCGTCTGGCTGTGCGAGCTGCGCCTGTGGTTGTCGGTGGTCATCGAGAGCGACGAGACGCGCATGTCCGCGGTGCCGCCGCTGCCCAACCTCGACTGCAACGTCCGCGTCGGCGACACGCTGGCGGGCGATGCATTCACCGAGCGGCCCTCGCTCGTGGGTCCGCCCGCCGTGCTGGCGCGCCTGCGTGAGCGCTACGTGCGCGCGGCCGGCCCGCGTAAGGCGCCCATGCGTCGTGCGCTCGCGCGCGAGGAACGGATGCGCGCGCTCGCAGCCATCGACCGCGAGCTCGACGCGCTCGCACACGCGCGGCGCGACCGCCTGCTCGGACGTCGCGCGATCGACTTGTTCGGCGATCGCACGCGCGCGACCGCGGAGGATCGCGCGGAGATGCGTGCGCATCGCCTGCGTGCGGCAGCACTTCGGCGCGAGCGGCGCCGCATCGCCGACGGTGGTGCGTTGCCGTTCTCGTTTCCGTCGCACTTCGGCGGCGCGCATGCGCGCGGCGGCTTTGATCTCGTCATCGGCAATCCACCGTGGGTGCGGCTGCACAACATTCCCGCCGCGTCGCGGGCGGCGTTGCGCGCGCGATATCTGGTCTACCGCGACGCAGCGTGGGAGTCCGGTGTTAACGCGCACCGCGGCTTTGCGGCGCAGGTGGACCTCGCGTCGCTGTTCGTGGAGCGCAGCGTCGGCTTGGCCGCGCCCGAGGGATGCGTCGCGCTGCTGCTTCCGGCCAAGCTGTGGCGGTCGCTCGCGGGTGGGGGCGTGCGTCGCCTGCTTGCGGAACACACGAGCCTCCGTGTGGTGGAGGATTGGTCCGAGGCGCCATCGTTCTTCGACGCCGCCGTCTATCCCTCTGTGATCATCGCGTCTCGGCGGCGGGCGCCGCTGCACGACGCGGTGGACATCGCGATCCGGCGACGCGCACTCGCAGTGCGGTGGTGTGCATCGGACGACTCCATTCGTCTCGCCCGCGGAGATGCCGCGAGTCCATGGCTGCTGCTGCCGCCTGAGGTGCGCGCCGCCTTCGACCGCATCGTTGCGAGTGGCCTCCCGCTGTCCGACAGCGCATTCGGACGCGCGACGCTCGGCGTCAAGTGCGGGTGCAACGACGCATTCATGGTCGACGTCATCGGCGAGCGTGGCGACGACATCACCGTGCAGTATCACGGACGGAGTGGTGTGATCGAGCGCGAATCGCTTCGCCCCCTGCTCCGCGGCGATGCGGTCGTGCCGTGGACCATTCCACACTCTCAGAGCGCCATTGTCTGGACGCACGAACCGGCCGGTGCCCCGCGTCGCGCGTTGCCCACCGGCGCCGGACGGTGGCTCGCCGCGTGGAAGCGACAACTGAGCAATCGCACGGACCTGCGCGGCAGTCGCGTCTGGTGGACACTGTTTCGCACCGAGGGGGCGGACGCGTCGCGACCTCGCGTGGTCTGGAGCGACTTTGGCCGAGTGCCGAAAGCGGCCTTGCTCCCGGCAGGCGATCCCACGGTGCCACTCAACTCGTGCTACGTGGTGCGCTGCGACGACGTGCGCGACGCGCTGGCCCTCACCGCGCTGCTCAACACGCCGGTGGCCGCGGCGTGGCTCAATGCCATCGCCGAACCGGCGCGTGGCTCCTGGCATCGCTATCTCGCGTGGACGGTCTCGCTGCTTCCGCTGCCCACCGACTGGCCCCGCGCGCGCGACATCCTTGCACCGCTCGCCGAGCGCGCGCTCCTTGGCAACGTCCCGACGGAGGAAGACCTGTTGCTCGCTGCGTGTCACGCGTATCGCCTGCGCAGGTCCGACGTTGCGCCGCTCATCGCCTGGTGTCACGCGCCCACGCTCGGCTGATCGCCGCGCGAGCTGCGATTGCCGCGGCGCACCTCGGCAAGCTTCCACCTGCCGAGCTGGGACAGGTGCGCCTGCGGGACGATCAACGCCGGATCGTTGCGCGCGCGCAGCACGCCATCGCTCGCCACGGTGGCTGCCTCATCGCGGAGGACGTGGGGAGTGGCAAGACGTTCGTCGCGCTGGCACTCGCGCGGAGCTTCCGCCGGCCGCTCGTGCTCGTGCCGGCAGCGCTGAGGACGACGTGGCGCGAGGCGTCCGCCCGCGCGGCCGTGCCTATCGCGCTCGAGTCGCATGAGTCGCTGAGCCGCGGACGTCGACCCGTGTCGCCATACGACGTCGTGATCGTGGACGAGTCCCATCATTTTCGCACGATGAGCACGCGTCGTCACGCTGCCTTGACGGCGCTCGCCGCCAACGCGCCCGTGATCCTGTTGTCGGCAACGCCGCTCCAGAACCGCGTGCGCGACCTTGCCGCGCAGATTGCTGTGTTCCTCGGCGAACGCGCGCTGTTCTTCGATGCGGAGCGGCTGTCGCGTTTCGTCATCCGCGGTGCATCCGCGCCCATTGATGCGATGCCGGACGTGCGCGCGCCGGAATGGATCACGGTGCGCGCCGATGACGGAGCCACGCTGTCGGCCATTCTCGCATTGCCGCCTCCGCCTCGTCCACTCGATGGTGGCGACGCAGGCGCCTTGCGCACCATCGGCCTCGTACGCGCGTGGGCGTCGAGTCGCGCGGCACTGCGCGCGTCCATCCGGGCGCGCGATCGCATGGGCACCGCCATCGCGCAGGGAGTGGAGGCTGGACGCGCGCCCACTCGGCGCGAGGCTCGCGCGTGGCACGCCGCGGAGGGCGTGGTGCAGCTCGGCTTCTCGACGCTGCTGATGGACGCGTCGCCCAGCGGGCATGCGTTGGCCGAGCTTGGTGTCGCGCTCGCGCAGGAGTGTCGCGCGATGGATGCGCTCAAGCTCGTGCTGCGCGCGAGTCCGGATCCGGATGTCGCGCGCGTCGACGCCTTGCGAAGCGTTCGCGTGAGCCACCCGGACTGTCGCATCATCGCGTTCAGCGAGTACGCATCGACCATCTCGGCGCTCTACTCGGCGATGCGCGGCGACGCTTGCGTCGGCATGCTCACAGCCCGTGAGGCGCGGATTGCCACGGGCCGTATCCCCCGCGATGCGATGCTCGCACGGTTCGCACCAGTCGCGCAGCGCACGAGTCCCCGCGAGCCGCACCAATCGGTCACGCTGTTGCTCGCGACGGACCTGCTTTCGGAAGGCGTCAACCTGCAGGACGCGAGTATCGTCGTGCATCTCGACGTGCCGTGGAATCCAGCGCGCCTCGCGCAGCGCGTTGGGCGCGTGCGCCGCATTGGCGGCGCCGCGGAGGTGCGCACCTATGTGTTCGCGCCACCAGCTGATGCGGTTTCGCTGCTCGACGCGGACGCTCGGCTGCGCCGCAAGTTGTCGAGTGCGGAACGCGTGGTGGGCTCACAGTTCCCCGTGCTTCCATCGTTGGCGCGCGTGGAGCTGGTGACGACGTCGAATGCGAGCCACGCCAATCTCAGCGCAAGCGCCGAGGGGGAGCTCATTGCGCGGCTGGTAGCATGGTCTGCGCCGCGCTGCCCGGCGCTCGACGTGGCATGCGATGCTGTGGCAGCGGTTGAGAGCGCCGTGCCGGGATGGTTTGCCGCGTTGAGCGATGGCCGCCTTCTCGCATCCATAGATGGTGAGGCGCCCGACGAAATACCGTCGGTGATGCGCGCGATCGATCTGTCGAGTGGTATCGCGCGATTCCCGAGCGACGCTGCACTCTGCGTGGCGCGAGCGGCGATTGCCTCGTGGCTTGCCGCAGAGTCACTCGCGTCGAGTTGCGGCATCGGCGAAACGCCCGGGCCAGTGCGACGCTCGATCGAGCGGTCGATGGGAATTGCGTCCTCCGAACTGCCACGCCACCACCGCGGGGTTGCCTTGCCGATCGTCGCCCGGCTGCGCGAGTGCCTGCGCGACTCGCTACCGCTCGGAGCGGAGCGACTCATGGCTGCCGAGGCGATTCACGCGCGCGAGCGAGGCGCGCTGATGGCCGCGCTCGAGCGTGCTGTCGCGGCCGGAGAGGCGGCGAGGGCGTTTCGCGCGCTCGATGAGGCGAGGCAGGCACCGACTGTCGTCGCGCTCATCGTGCTGGATGACGCCGCTACAGCTCCGTTGGAGGGGCCAATTCGCCACGGAACGCTGAGTGACCGCCGAGTGACCGCAGTTTGACCCCGGGATCGCATCCTGACGGCGAGTTCTCACCCTACAGCGAGCCGACACATGACAATCCGCAACCGCTTCCGAATCGCACTCCAGACTTCCATCGCCCTCCTCGGCCTCGCCGGCGTGGCCTCGGCGCAAGGCTGGCCAGCCCCCGCCCGGCTTCCGGAGCGAGTCGTCCGGCGGGAGCCGAGCCGTGAGGCAGGCCGCGACCTCATCGCGGACTTGTCCGGCCCCCGCTTCGGCGTGACCGTGCTGGGCGGAAGCATCAGGACGACCCTGCGGAATGAGCACCAGATCGACGTGAGCCCGATCATCACTCAATTCGGCTGGCAACTCGAGAGACAGTTCGGTGGAGATGGGCAGACCTACACCGGTATAACCGAGCTCGTCGCACTGATCGGCGGTACGGAACAGAACCAGCTGCTGCCCAGCCTGAGCTGGCTCGTCGGCTTTCGCGACTCGCGCGGTTACGAGGTCGCCGTCGGCCCCAACGTCACCCCGATCGGTTCCGCGGTCGCATTCGTGGGCGGGCTGACGCGCCGGGTGGGCAGCCTCAACGTTCCCGTGAACGTCGCGATCGTTCCTTCCCGGGATGGTGTCCGTGTCAGTCTCTTGTCCGGCTTCAACCTGTCGAGATGAAAAAACGGGCGCGGATCCCTACATGCCCGTGACGTTCAAGGATGTGCGAGAAGCGAAAAGGGCCTTGACTCGCCGGGCGCACGGATGTTGCTTCGAATTACAACCCTTGGCCGCCATGTCCCTCGAGCTCATCACATCCGCCTGCACCGCCGCCACCTGCGCCTCCCAGCGCGGGATGGTGTGTTGTTGTGCGTGTAGTGAAATGAGCGCGTGCCGTTGTGCAGGCACGTGTTCGGACACCCATTGGCGGCCAGAGGCGAAGCTCGTGCCATAGGACTTGGCGCTTCGACATCTCCAGGACTCATCGTCCGGCCGCTCTCCTGAGCGGCCGTTTTTTTTCGCGCTCCACTCCGTACCCAAGCGCCACCGCCTTCACCAACCGGACCCGGTCGAACCCATGTCGCTCGCTTTTCGCTCTCGAGGAACTGATCAGATGGTCGACGCGACGGCGACTATCGCCGCCGAGCTGGAGCGCGCCGAGCAGCCATGCGTCACCTCGAGCTTTCAGGCCGGCGGCGTGGTGCTGATCCACATGCTGCGCCGCCTACGGCCGGACATTCCCGTGCTCTTCATCGACACCGTGCACCACTTCGCGGAGACGTATGCCTATCGCGACCGCCTGGTGGACGAGTGGCGCCTCAACCTGGTGAACGTGCGTGCCGCTGATCCGGCACCGGGCCTGTGGCAGACGAGCACCGATGCCTGTTGCGCGCGGCACAAGGTGGACCCGCTGTTCGAGACGTTGGAGCGGCACGACCTCTGGTTCACGGCATTGCGCCGCGACCAGTCGCCGGCGCGCGCGCACCTCGCCGAGGTCGCGCCATTTCACTTGCCGAGTGGAACGCTGGTGCGCAAGGCGAGTCCGCTCGCCGATTGGTCCGCGCGCGACGTCGAAGCCTACGCGTTCCTTCACGACATCCCGCTGCTGCCTCTCTATGCGCAGGGCTACACGAGCATCGGTTGTGAGCCGTGCACGCGGCGACCAACGGATCCGGCCAACGCGCGATCCGGTCGCTGGCAAGGCGAGAAGCTCGAGTGCGGCATACATGTCGAAGCGATCAGTGGCAGGACGCTGCCAACGCTGCAGGCGATCTCGAACACAACTGAGGGAGTGACCACATCATGACACCGATCGAATCGCCTGCTGATGATGAGACCACCCTCGAAACCGCGACGCCGTCGAGTGTGGAGCTGGTCAAGCTGACAAGCCGCCGACTGCGCGGTGGATTGCAGGAAGCTGTCGTGTCGGACGCACCACTGTTCGACGATGACGACACGGTACTGCTCAAGTTCCACGGCATCTATCAGCAGGATGACCGCGACAAGCGCGTGAAGCGCGGAGGGCCGCAGGAGAAGGTGTGGTCGATGATGATCCGTCTCACCATTCCGGGCGGTGTGCTCACGCCCGACCAGTACCTGACACTCGATGCACTGGCGGACCGCCTTGGCAATGGCACACTGCGCGTCACCACGCGCCAGAGCATCCAGTTCCACGGCGTTCTCAAGGGCAACCTCAAGCCGCTACTCGCCGAGATCAGCGCGTCGCTGCTCACCACAATCGCTGCCTGTGGCGACGTGTCGCGCAATGTGATGGCGAGCCCCGCACCCATCGACGACGAGGCGCATCGCGCCGTTCAGACAGTTGCCCGCGGCGTTGCCGAGGTGTTGCAGCCGCGCACGCGCGCCTACTACGAGATCTGGCTCGACGGCGAACGCGTCACGGACAGTCGTGACGAGGAGCCCGTGTACGGCGACTCGTACCTGCCGCGCAAGTTCAAGGTCGGCGTCGCGTTGGACACTGACAACGCCGTCGACCTCTACACCTACGACTGCGGACTGGTGGCCATCACCCGCGACGGCAAGGTCCTCGGCTACAACCTGCTCGTGGGGGGCGGCCTTGGCATGACCCACAACAAGGCCCACACGTTTGCACGTCTTGCCACGACCATCGCGTTTGTCGAACCGCAACATGCCGTCGCGATCGTGCGCGCGGTCTGCGAACTGTATCGAGATGAAGGGAACCGCAGCGATCGCAAACATGCTCGACTCAAGTATCTCGTCGAGCAGTGGGGAGCTGAGCGGTTTCTGGAGGCGCTGCGTCAGCGCGTGTCCTTCGCGCTCCACGCACCGTCCCCCGTTCCGGATCCGGTGCAGCACGATTTCATTGGCATTCACCCGCAGGGCGACGGGCGATTCTTCGCGGGCGTGTTCGTGCAGAGCGGGCGCGTCGCGGATCGAGACGGCGAAACGACCAGGAGCGCATTTCGGGAGATCGTCGCAACCGTGCGCCCAGGCGTGCGCCTGACACCCATGCAGAGCGTCCTGTTCACGGACCTCACGGAGGCCGACGTCCAGACGCTACAGCGAATATTGGCGGCGCACGGAGTTCGTGGTGCGGGCGAGTTGAGCAACGCTGTGCGCTACTCGATGGCCTGCCCGGCCATGCCCACCTGCGGCCTCGCCCTCGCCGAATCGGAACGCGCGCTTCCCGGCGTGCTGGAGCAGCTTGAACGTGAACTGGCGCGGCTCGACGTCGGCACTGTCCCGCTCACCGTGCGGATGACCGGATGTCCGAACGGTTGCGCGCGTCCCTACAACGCGGACATCGGACTCGTAGGACGCCGGCCCGGCGTGTATCACCTGTTCGTGGGCGGTGGATTGCGAGGCAACAGGCTCGCGGACCTCTTCGCGGCTGACGTCAAGGTCGACGAGATCATCCCATCGCTGCGTCCGCTGCTCGAGCGCTTTGCCAGCGACCGGAACGACGATGAAGGATTGGGCGACTTCTACCAGCGCGTCGCTGGACACCTGACTCCTCGACACCTGCTGACCGGAAGCGAGAAGCCCACAGCGGCGCTCTTCCAGGCCGCGACGTTGGTATGACCACACTCATCGTTCGTCGAGTGGACCGGAAAGCGATTCCGCTTGAACGGCGATCGACGTTCGCGGCGCTCGCCGATCTGCTGTCCGATCGATTGTACGCCGCAGCTGCGCGCCACGGTGAGGACGTCGTCGTACTGAGCACGTGCGAGCGGTTCGAGGTCTATCACGCGAGCAGCAGCACCGTGACCTCGCAGGTGTGGGATCGTTCGGAGATAGCACGCCTCAACGCGGCCACTGCCACAGACGTGGACGCGCTGCGGCATCTCTTTCGTGTCGCTGCTGGACTCGAGTCGCGGATTCCAGGAGAGCCGCACGTGGTCGGCCAGTTGCGCGATGCGTTGGGGAACGCCAGGAGAAACAACACGGCACGCGATACGATGGCCGATGCGTTCTCGTCAGCCATCGAATGCGGTCGGCGGGTTCGTCGACAGACGGCGCTTGGGTCCTCCGCGTCGGACTACGCCGGCAAGACGATCGAGCGGCTGACCCGGGAGCTGAATGGACTCGAGGGCCGCGATGTGGCTGTGGTAGGGACCGGAGCGCTCGCCACCGAGATCGCGCGCGGGCTGCGTGGCGCCAGTGCGCGTTTGACGATCGTGGGCCGCCACGAGGCGCGCGTTTCGGCAGTCGCCAACGACATCGGCGCGGACTGGCTTCCTCTTCGCGCGCTCGACACGACGCCCACGCGATTCGCGGCGATCGTCACTGCCGTCGCTACGGCGGAACCGGTGATCACCGTCGACACGCTCGGCACCTGCGACACCCGCCTGTTGATCGACCTCGGCGCCGCGCCGAACGTTGACCATCGTGTCGATCGCATCCCGGGTGTCCTCGTCGTCCGACTCGACGACCTCGGCGGATGCTGGACCGCGGCCAGCACCTTCGCGCACGCAGACGCCATCGTAGAGCGAGAGGTGGCTCGGTACCTGGCCACGAGCGCATCCAATCCGAGGGAGTGGCGAGGAGCCGCCCGACGTCTGGCATCCTGACACTGTCGTCCGGGCATGTGCGGCGCACCGAGTTCTGCTCTCCCGGGGCCACCAACCGTTCGCGACAAGCGAAGGGGCCTCGCTCGGGAAGATCCCGGATGCTAGTCTGCGAACATGACCTTTCCTGCCCCACCAGGTCCTCCCGTTGCACCCCCCGAGCCATCCACGCTCGACGAGGGCCGCTCGCTGCTCCGCGTGAACCTCTGGCGGATTTTCTGGGTGTCTGCCGTCGTCACCTACTTCGCTTCACAGGCAGGCGCCGATGTCGGACGCTCGGCGTACATGCGTCTGGCGGCGATCGCGCTCATGTGCGTCCTCGTGCATCGGGGATACCGCGGCGCACTCTGGGGGCTGGGGTTGTTCACCGTACTCGCTGGCGTGTTGATGGTCGTGATGGCGCTCACCACTCCGGCGCTTCAGCTCTTCGATCGCGCGCTGTTCGCCGTACTGGGCGCAGTGCAGGTCATCGCCTTCGTCATCCTGGTGAAAGCGCCTGCCGTGCGAGCGTTCATGGCTACCCAGCGTGCGCGGCATGGCGGCGGCAGTGGCGACACCGGCGCTACATCCAACGACGGCGCATGATGCGTCCCGTCCGTCCACGCATCGCGTCGAGTGAGAACGCACGGCCCGCAATCGCGAGACGCGCGTGGTGGAAGTGGACCAACGGTCACGCTCGCCGAGCTGCTTCCGCCGCCATTTTGTGATTGAGTGCAACCCGCAAGCAGTGTCACTCGGGTCTCGCCGCAGAGGAGAGCATGGGCATCACGCTGTGGAGTGGAAGCGACCTGCTCGGCGAAGCGGACATCGCTGAATCACGGGGCCTTGGCGCGCGGTTTCTCGTGCACATGGGCGTGTTCCTGCCGACGGATGCATTCGCCCGCGTCTGGCCAGCGTTGGAGCGGATGAATCGCGTCACCGCGGAATGGGCGGCCGTGCAGGCGCGCCTGGATCCGGCGACGACCGCGGACGCCATGCGCGATCATCTTCGCGAACAGGTCACCGGCGGGAAGCTGTCGGCGATGACACACGCGAGAGACGCCGTTGCCGCCCTCGCACTCGAGTTGCGCGATGAATCCGGGCGCGCCGTATCCTGCGTCTCGATCAGCGTGACCGAGTGTGATCCCTATGCAGCGTACCCGGTGGACGCGGTCGAAGACGCCGACACGGACGAGAGTGCTCGGCGCCCGCAGGTCGCGACGAGAACATTCATGCTCGCTGCCACCACTGCGCCCACCGCGTTACCAATCGTCGTGCGGACGGCAACGTAGCTTACCAGTTCGCATTCCGCTCTTCACGGAATACCGGGAGACACCACCGGCCAATCCGTGGTTCGTGCTTCGAAACAAGTCGAGATGGTGACAACCCAGACGACGAACGCTGCAGGACGCAGATACTGCGCACGCACACGTCGCTGGAACTGCGTGGTTCGTTACGCGCTCGCGAACGTGCCGTGTGTCCCGCGCAGTTCCAGCGTTTTCAGCGTGCGCCGTGTCAGCGTTCTCGGCGTTCGCCGTCTGGGTTCTAACCCGGCGGCGTCCGTTGCATCCGTCCAAATTGAAGAGCCCAAATGCTTCCGTCGTCCGCGCAACACGCGACGCGCTGGTGCGGGGAGCCGTGGTACGCACGTGCCCTCGGAATCACGGCCCTTGGGCGATCGCAGGACCCGACGCCAGCGCGGTGCTAGCGCTGGACGTCAGGGACGGCGACAACAACCAACCGTGCCGCGAGTGCCTAGTGCCGAACCGTGAACGAACCGGCGCGCACCAGCGTTGCCGGCGCGGCCGACTCCGCCACGCCTGGCTCCGTGTCGTACACCACCGCACCGCCGGCAAGACGCCACACCTTGATGCGAATCTTGTCGCTCGCGGCGCCGCCGGTCTTGAGGTCAAGGCCAGAAACCATGAAGCCTACTGTCGTACCGTCGCTCAACGTGCCGGTGCCGCGCACGTTGCCGGTGTTGGCGCTCACGACCATGTACTGGAGTGCGTTGCTCGTCAGCGCGAGCACGAAGGGCGAACCCGGCAGGATCTGGAACGACCCGGTGGGGGTCGTGTTGGATCCGACGTAGCGGACGTCCAGCGTGAAGTTCGTCCGCGCGCCGAGCAGCGTCTTCAACACGTAGCCGTTGCCGGTGAGGTACCCCGCGGCCGCGTTGTACACGACGAGCGATGTGCTCGACGATGCGGATGCGAGGTCGTCGTCGGTCAGCGTTGCACCGAGCGCATAGAAGCCAGCGTTCGCGTAGACGTGCGTCGCCGTCGCCTGCGTAGCCGAGCTGGCGCTCACCGTGGATGTCGTGCCGTCGCCCCAGTTGATGACCGCGCTGTGCGTGTCACCAGCGCCCGGGTCCGTGAAGTTCACGGTCGCCGTCACCGTTGAGCCAACCGACGCCGGAGACGCCGCCGCGGTAAAGCTCGCGATCGACGGCGCGACGTTGGCCACAACGACGTTCATCGACGCAGTGTCGGTGACGCCGTGCGAATCCGTCACCGTCACTGTCACCGCAAAGGTGCCGTTGTCGGGGAACGCGTGCGACGGCGACACGCCGGTGCCCGTGGTGCCGTCGCCAAACGTCCAGCTGTAGCTCAGGACGTCGCCGACATCGGGATCGGTGGAGCCGCTCGCACTGAACGACAGCAGGGCGCCCTCGTTTCCGCTCGTCGCGCCGGAGATCGCGGCGACTGGCGGGCGGTCGTTGCTCTCCACTGCGGTCTCGATGTTGTCCTGCAGCAACGACAGCAGGTCGTAGCCCGACAGCGCTTCGACAGCATCGACGGTCGTCTTGTACACGTGCCAGTCGGGGTTCACGTTCGGATCGTTCGGCGTGATGATCGCGATGATCGTGAGGTCGTTGACCGACGTGACGTCGTTCAATCCTTTCCCATGATCCATGATGACGGCAACCTTCCAGACCGCGCCCGGCATCTCGACCTTGTTCTGCCCCTTGATGAAGCCCTTGCTGGGGAACGCCGCGCTGCTGGAGCCGCCTTCAACCACGTACACCGCCTTGCCCTGGTTCTGAGCGATGGTGCCGAGCGTGTCCTCGAGGAGCTTCCAGGTGACCTGGTTGTTCGCAGCGGCCTGCGGGATGATGTTCGAGAAGTAGTACGTCCTCGCGTTGTCGAGATTGGACGCGGTGCGATCTGCAGAGCGCGTCATGTGTCCGCGGTCGATGCCGTAGCCGGCAAACGAGCCCGCACCGGTGTAGTCGGCCGTCGTGTACCGCGGGAAGCCGGCCGCCTCCAGCAACGGATCGAAGGTGAAGCAGTTGCAGCGGTCTTCGGAGCCGTACGTCGTGGCGTCGAGCTTCTGGCTCACCCAGTTCGGCCGACCGAGCGCGCCGTTCCACGACGACGTGAACTCGAGTCGGCGGATGATGTAGTCGTTGCTCGCGTCGCCATCCACCGGATCGCCGAACTCCGTATTGCCGCCGTACGGCGCGCTGCTCTGCGTTCCGACGATGGTCGGGAGGGAATAGGTCGCCGTGGCGCCGTCGGTGGCCGTGGCACGCAACACCGCGGTGCCCGCGGTCAGCGCGCGAAACACGCCATTCTGGTCGATGCTCGCGATGGCCGGCGTCTCGGACGTCCACGTAAACGTCGTACTCACTGGCGAGCCACCCACCGTCTCCGTGGCGAACACCTGCGCCTCGAACCCGACAGGAAGCGGCGGATCAGCCGTCGGGCTGCGTCCGCTGAACGTGATGCTGCTCGGCGGCGGTCCGCCGCACGCGTTGACGTACCCGAAGTCCGCGGCAGACGCGGCGCTCCAGGTCGCGCCGTCCGCGCTCCGGTGCAGTGAGCGATCCGGTGCGGGAACGGGGTTGTCTTCCATCACGCCGATGTCGGTGGACGTGACGCCAGCTGCCGGCCCATCTGCCGCGGTGAACGAGCCCTCGTACGACAGGAACTCGATGAGTTGCCCGTTGTTGTCCACAAGCGCAAAACCGTCTGGCTGGATGCCGCCCTGGCCGCCGTTCTGGATGCCCGGGACGGCGGGGATCGGAATCGAGATCACACCGCGCGTACCGCAGGCGATTGGTGCGGCGAACGTGCCATTCACGGCCGCCGTGTGGTAGACCTTGAGCGGCGTGCTGCCGCTCGCGGGGTCGCCGTTGTACAGGACGATGCTCCATCCGGTGAGTGTGGCACCGAGCGGTCCTTCCACCTCCAACGCTTCGCTCGCGTCGGTCCCGGTGTTGTCGTAGTGGATCTCGCTGAAGCGAGTGTCCGGAACCACCACCGGCGTCGGCGTGTCCACATGCAGGTCCGCAGTGCCGGTGGTGGTGCCTGACGTCGCGGTGATCTGTGCGTCACCGGCACCGGTGCCCGTAGCGAGCCCGCTGGCGTTCACGGTTGCGACGCCGGTGGCGGAGCTGGCCCACGTGAAGGTGACATTCGCGATGGGCTGGCTCCCCGCATCAAACGCGGTGGCCGAAAACTGCTTCGTGCCCCCGATGACGATGGTTGCCGTTGCTGGCGTGACGACGATGCTCGCGATGACCGCGGCATCGACGTGCAAGGACGCCGATCCGCTCACCGACCCCGACGTCGCAGTGATCTGCGTGTCGCCACCGCCGGTGCCGGTCGCCAGGCCGCTCGCGTTGACCGTGGCGACGCTCGTCAAGGAGCTCGTCCACGTGAACGAGGCTGCTACGGGTTGGTTGGCTGCATCGAAGGCCGTCGCGGTGAACTGTTGCGTGCCACCCTGCGTGATGCTGGCCGAGGACGGCGCGACCGTGATGTGATCCACGACTGGCGCGGGCGACGAATTGTCGTTGCAGGCGCCAAAGGTGTTCGCGGCCGCCGCGTTCCAGGTGCCATCACCATTGCGGCCGAGCGAGTGACCGACGGGCGTAGTGCCCGACTCCTGGACGCCAATGGAGGTCGTCACCATGCCGGCCGCTGGACCACCAACGGCAGTGAAAGTGCCGCCGTACGACAGCAGCTCGATGACGACATTGTTGTTGTCGACGAGCGCGATGGCGTCGGGATTTCCGTTCTGGACCCCGTTCACGGGGTAGTTGGTGACGATGACGCCGCGGCCACCGCACGTGGCGGGAATGGTGCCGTTCAGCGTGATGGTCGGCGTGTACACCGCGCCGTTGGCGCCATTGTAGAGGAAGATCCTCCATCCGGCAACGCTCGTCCCCGCGGGACCCGAAATCTCGATCGCCTCGCCAGCGTCGGTGCCGGCGTTGTCGTAGTGCAGCTCACTGAACCGCACCGAGGGCGGCGCAGCCAACGGGGCAATGTCCAGCGCCGCCGGCCCGATGGGCGACGGGGCGGGTGCGAGAATCCGATCCGAGTTGCAGGCAACGAGAGCGAGCCCGAACGCTGCGACTCGCAGGGTCCGATTCGATAGTGTACGCATTTGGCGGGTGAGGCGGAGATCCTCGGCAAACAGCGGAGGTCGCTGAGACCGACGAGGAATTTGTCCAATAGTAGGCCGCGCCGGGTGCGCGGCGCAAATGCCGCGCAGTCACAGTGCTGTCACTTACTTCCCGGCCTCATCGAGGCGCAGGGTATGGAGTATGCCTTTCAGACCTCCAGGGAGGCCCGCCTCCCGCGAGGTGACACACCGTCGAGGATCACGCCATGTTGACACCCAAAGAGCGAGAGGCGTTTGCGCTGCACGTGATGGAGGAGGTGCGCCGCTGGCCTGGAGTTGAAACGCGCGCGCATCTCAGCGCCATTGAGCCCGGCGAGAGCGACGGCGTGGAATTCCGGCTGTTCGGGCGGCAGATCGGGCACGTACACGGCGACTGCTCCGTGCACCTGTCGCTCACGAAGGCGCTGAAAGAGATGCTGGTGGAGGAGCAGCGTGCGGAACCGTTCGCCGCCGCGACCTCCGGCTGGGCGATGTTCACGCCGCTGATCGCGACCGACGCGGCGCGCGCCGTCTGGCTCCTGCGCCTCAATTACATCCGTCTGCGACGCCAACGCTTGACGCCGTCTGCGGCGGCCGCCTCTGAGCTGCTCCAGATGCACGAAGCCGCCCTCGGCGCCTTGAGCTCGGATGTGGCGACGGCACTTCGGACGACGCAGGTCAGGTCGCGCCCCCGACCGTTGCCGACACTCGAAGCCTGACCAGCTCGTGTGCTGTCATCCTGAGCCAAGGCGAAGGATCTGCACCTTCTGTTGTCAGGCGTAGATTGGGAGAGAGGAAACTTGCGGCGGGCTCGCGCGTAGGGACCGCAGGATGACGAGCCGACGCGGCCCGGTCCTCACCGCACTCTTTGCCGGAGCTCGCATATGCACATCTTGATCAAGGCGATTGCCCTCAAGCTGCTGGCCGGACGCACCCTTGGCGGCGTGTTTTCGCTGCTGCTGATGCTGATGGTCCCTCTTGCCGGCGTGCTCAAGTTCATCGGCCTTCCGATCCTCATCGTACTCGGCGTGCTCGGCGCGCCACTCTTCCTGCTTCTGGCCGCAGTGGGCCTGCCCATTGCGTTCGTGGTCGGTATCGGCGGCGTGCTGTTACTGCTCGTGGGCGGCATGCTGGCCATCGGATTGATGGCGCTCAAGGTCGCGCTCCCGATCATCCTGGTGGTGTGCCTGGTGAAGTGGCTGATGCGCCGGCGCGATCCCGCTCCGCCTCCGCCGCCGCTAGCCCCCGAACCCGGTCTCGACGCGATCTAGTTCTGATCGGTGGTGGCGACGTGAAGCGCGGGACCTGCCTTGAAGTCAAAGGCAGGTCCCGCGCTCTCTTTTAGGACGCCGGGCGTCGTTGTGGCCGCGTCGAGCGCGGTTCGATCGGACAGGATGGCCTTCAGGATGGGGCCGGCGGCTTGGTTGGTGGTTTGTTGCGCTGCATTCGTGCCCTGAACCACCGCCACCTCACGTACGACATCACGACGAACACCACGGCGAGCGCGATCGCAAGCGGCCAGTCGATGCTCATATGCCGAACTACGCGCCGATCGACACGCCGATCGACGCGAGATTGTGGTGCGGATCGGTGCTCACGCCGCGGACGCGCCGCAAATACCCGACGCGCGCGCCAACGCCGAAGGCGATCATCCAGTGCCCCTCGATGCCCAGGTAGTCGCTGGAGGGACTGGCATTCCATGGATCGCTGCGCGTCCGCACCGCGGCGGCCCGCAGCGAATAGCCTGATCCGAACCGGCCGAGCATCCGGAAATAGCCGACGGAGAGCTCGTTGCCCTGCTGCCCAGGTTCGACCATCACGATTACGCCATCGTTGCGACGTCCATTCAGGTCCACGAGGACACCAACCGCCGCTGAGCCTCGCATCGGGCTTCCGTAGTGCAGGCCCACGCCGATCGAGACGTTGACCTTCGATTCGGGAGTCTGGGCTACCTGCGCGAGCGCGGGGAGCGGCGCCAGCGCCGCGAGCAGCAGGGCACGAACGAGTCGGGTCATGCGCCTAATGCTGCACCGCGACCAACCGTGCGTCCAGCGGCGCGCGCATTTGGCGCTCACCAGTCGCCACGCTCCTCGCCGCGACGGTACGCACTGAGCAGCGCGAATAGGACCCCAGGAATCCAGATGCACAGGCCTGCCCAGTACAGCACCCAGCCGCGCCCGACGTCCGTCGTGTGCAGCGCAAAGCCGATCAGGACCCAGCCGCTCGCAACCCAGAAGACGATCTCCGCGCATATGCGCACGAACGCACGCAGCGAGTCGCGCTGCGCCTCGCGATGCGCCTGCTCGTGGCGGGCGATCATTTCGTCGTACGTCTTGCGAGGAATGGGCACCGCGATTGGTCGTCAGCCGAAGATCTGCGCGAGATGATGTTCGAGGTGGTCCACGTAGTCGTTCATGAAGTACTCCAGCGTGGCGGGCACGTCTGCGGGAATGGCACGAAAGGCGATGCGATGCAGGTTGTGTCGCGTGTGCTGACGTTCGCGGACGTCGACGGGCGTCGCGCGCATGACTCGCGCGAGGTGCCGGTTGTAGCCCTGCCAGAGCAGCACCAACTCGTCCCACGGCGCGGAGGCGTATTGCTGCCACTCCACCCACGCGTCCTGCGCATACCCGTCGAACACGAGATCGTTCTGGTCGCGCGCGCGCACGAACCGTTGGTGGTTGTTGCTCGCCGAATCGATGAGGTGCCCAACGATCTCGGCGGCGGACCACTTGCCGGGCGCGAGCGCCTGCGTCACCGCGGTGGCCGGCAACGCCAGCAGTCGCGGACCGGCCGCGTCCACCGCCGCGATGAGCCGAGCGGCACAGAGAGGCGCGTCAGTACCCACTTCTCGCCTTCACTTGCTCTTCTGTGAGTCCATAAATGGGCGGATTCCTGACGCCGCGCGTGCCTAGCAAGAGGTACAGTTGCCCGCGATGATGTGCCTCGTGCTCGACCATGGCGCGCAACCACTTCCACGTCGTGATGCGGATGCCGGCAGGCGTCTGGCACTTGGCCTCCAGCTGTTCCGCGGTCAGTCCCGCGAACACCGCCATCGCCTCCGCATGCTTGCGGTCGTGATACGCGAGTACGGCCGGCAGCCCATCGGCAAGCGCGCGATCACGACCCGGGTACCGGCTGGCGCGTCCCGCCGCGTTCTCGGCGTACAGTGTCGCGCTCGATGCCGGCGAGATGCCGAGCGATGTCGCCCATGCTCCAGCGGTCCGGCGCGTACGTCCACTCCAGGTCGTCCGGCGTGATGCGCTCGATGACGCTCCGCGTCCGCTGGCGCACATTGCGCCAGTAGTCCACGAATCCCTGCGCCGAGTCGATGCGCACAGCGCTCAGTCCTGATAGAGGTCGTTGACGTCGGCGGCCGCCAACGCCACGAGAAGATCAGCCACGTTGTGCGTGACCTGCTCGGCGAAGCGCGCGCCCTTGTCCGCGCTCGCAAGAGCGGGGTTGCCCACCCCCGTGTCCGCCGAGATCTCCGTCCAGCGCCGCGGCGCCCACGCCCAGCCCTCGCGCAATGCGGCCATGCGCCAGCGACGCTCGCGCCCGTCGCCCGCGTCGCCGAGCGGACGCACGAGGGCCGGAGCGACGTGCATCATCACGCTCGTCTCCAACTCGCCGGCGTGGTCGCCGAGGTCCGTGAAGATGCTCTTCTGGTCCGCCGCCTTGTACCAGTTGAGCGTGGCAAGGAAGACGGTTGTGCGCGCCTGCAGCTCGCGGATCATCTGCCTGAAGTCGTTGCCGCCGTGGCCGTTGAAGATCACGAGCTTCTTGATGCCCTGCACCTCGATGGCGTGCACGAGATCGGCGAGCAACGCCGCCTGCGTTGCGGGATTCATGTTGAGGCACAGCTTGATGTCGAGCTGACCGGTGTTCACGCCGAAGGGGACGCACGGAAGCACCACGACCTTCGCGCCGCGCTCCCACGCCAGCCGCGCGGACTCGGCGGCCAGCGCGTCGCTCTGGATGTTGTCCGTGGCGTATGGAAGGTGGTAGTTGTGCGCCTCGGTGGCGCCCCACGGCAACACGGCGACGTCATACGGCGTCGCGCTCACGGTCTTCCACGTGCTCTCGGCGAGGATGTATGGGCGTGGTATCATGGCGACAAACTCGCCGGTGCCCGCGGCGCGCGCCAGTTGTCAGAGCGCGCCAGTTGTCATCCTGAGCGAAGCGAAGGATCTGCACCCCACGCGCGTGAAGTGCAGATCCTTCGCTTCGCTCAGGATGACAAACGCTCGCTCGCCGTCGACGCCTACTTGAACCGCATACCGTTCGGTGCGATCGCCCCGGACTTCGGGATCGTGAACGGCGGCGGCTTCGGTGCCTTCGGCGTCGGCGTCCGCTCACCTGGCGCTGCCGGACGCGCGTCGGTGCCCGCGGTCTTCATGGTCAGCGCGATGCGATTGCGCTGGAGGTCCACGGCCATCACGCGCACCTTCACGCGCTGCCCAACGGCCACCACCTGGTTGGGATCCGTGACGTAGCGATCCGCCAGTTGCGAGACGTGCACCAGTCCATCCTGGTGCACGCCGACGTCCACGAACGCGCCGAACGCGACGATGTTCGTGACCACACCCTCCAGCACCATTCCTTCGCGCAGGTCCTTCGGCTCGGTGACGTCATCGCGAAACGCCGGCGCCTCGAACGCGGCGCGCGGATCGCGACCCGGTTTGCGAAGCTCGGCGAGAATGTCCTTGAGCGTCGGCAGGCCGACATCGCTGGAGAGATAGCGCGTGAGGTCGAGCGACTCGACCTTTGTTTCGTCGGCGATGAGCTGCGCGAGTGGAACGCCAATGTCCGACGCCATGCGCTCCACCAGCGCGTACCGCTCGGGATGCACGGCGCTCGCGTCAAGCGGATGCTTGCCTCCGCGCACGCGCAGGAAACCCGCCGCCTGCTCGAACGCCTTGGCGCCGAGCCGCGGCACCTCGAGCAACGCCTTCCGTGAATCGAAGCCGCCGCGCGCATCGCGGGTCTTCACGATGTTCTCTGCGAGCACGGGTCCGATGCCGGACACCGACGCGAGCAGCGCGATGGACGCCGTGTTCACTTCCACGCCGACGCGATTCACCGCGCTCACCACGATGTCGTTGAGGCGCTTCTTCAAGCGACGCTGGTCGACGTCATGCTGATACTGGCCGACGCCGATGGACTTGGGGTCGATCTTGACCAGCTCTGCCAGAGGATCCTGAAGTCGCCGCGCGATAGACACCGCGCCGCGCAGCGAGACGTCGAGGCCCGGGAGCTCGGCGACGGCCAGCTCGGACGCGGAGTACACCGACGCGCCGGCTTCGCTGACCACTACCACCTGCGGGGGCGTGGCGAGGGCGGCGTCCTTGAGCACCTGGCGGACGATCGTCTCCGTCTCTCGAGATGCGGTGCCGTTGCCAATGGCGATCAATTCGGCACTGGACGACGTCACGAGGCGCAGCAGCGCGCTGGCGAAGCGGTCGGGCTGGTGGAGCATCCACGCATCCGTGTGCAGCACGGCACCCGTGCGCGAGACGGCGGCCACTTTCACGCCGGTGCGAAAACCCGGATCGAGTCCGATCACGATGCGCTCGCCCGCGGGTGCGGCGAGCAGGAGTTGCTCGAGATTGCGCCCGAAGATGGCGATGGCCTCGTCGTCGGCGCGGGTCTTGAGCTCGAGACGCAACTCCACCTCGATGGAGAAGGCGAGCAGACGCTTGTACGCATCGCGCGCGACGAGCTCGAGTTGTGCAGCAGCGCGACGACCAGCGGTCGCGCGTGCGAGCAGGCCCGCCTGAATCTCGTCGACGGGCGCGGCAACGGACCACGCGAGCACGCCTTCCTCCTCACCGCGGCGAATCGCGAGCACGCGATGCGATGGAATGCCGCCGAGTGGCTCGGAGAAGTCGTAGTAGTCCTGGAACTTGGAGACGTCCTTCTCCTTGCCCGTCACCGAGCGTGCCGTGACGCTTCCCTTGCGGCGCGTGAGCTCGCGCACCCAACCCCGCAAGTCTGCATCCTCGGCGATGCGCTCGCTCAGGATGTCGCGCGCGCCGGCCAGTGCGTCGTCGACCGTTGGCACGTCGCGCTCGGCACCCACGAAGTCGGCTGCCGCGCGACTCGCGCCTGCATCGTCGGCCTGGCCGCTCCAGATGAGATCGGCGAGCGGCTCCAGTCCGCGTTCGCGCGCGATGATGGCACGCGTGCGGCGCTTTGGCTTGAAGGGTAGGTAGAGATCCTCGAGTCCCTGCTTCGTCGCCACGGCGTCGAGCCGCGTGGAGAGCTCGGGCGTCATCTTGCCCTGCTCCTCGATGGACTTGCGAATGGCGGCGCGACGATCGCCGAGCTCGGTCAGGTATTCAGCGCGCTCCTGAATGGCTCGCAACTGCGTTTCATCCAGGCCGCCTGTTGCCTCCTTGCGGTACCGGGCGACGAAGGGAAGGGTGTTGCCCTCAGCGAACATCGCGAGGGTAGTGGCGACCTGCCGAGGCTGAAGCGAGAGCTCCTGCGCGACGATGACGGACAGCTGCGATGATTCCATCTCGGCAAACCTAACAACCGCGAGCATTGAGCGGGGCTCTTGCACCACTTTCGTAGACACTTCGACCTAACGACAATGGAGTGTCATCGATGCCCCGATCAGGACCCCGTGCTGTCCGAAAGTACAGTGACGAGTTTAAGCTGACAGCGGTTCGCCTCAGTCATCAACCCGGCCTGTTGGTGAAGACCGTGGCCACCGCGCTGGAGATCCACCCCTTCATGCTGTCGAAGTGGCGGAAGGACGTCCGTGATGGCTTGATCCGGGGACGGGCCCCGAAGGCGCCCCCGCCCGGGCCGCGGCGCGAGATCGCCGCCCTCCAGGCGCTCGAGAAAGCCCATGCACAGCTGCAAGAGGAGCACGCCCTCCTAAAAAAAGCCATTCGGTTCTGTTCCGCACGAAGAGCGACACGTTCGCCTTCATCGACACGCAGCGCACGCACTTCAGCGTGACGTCCTTGTGTCAGCGCTACCACGTGACGCCCGGTGGGTTCTATGCCTGGCTCGATCGCGAGGACAGCGCCCATGCGAAGCAGGACCGAGTGCTCATCAAGGAAATCGCGCGGCTGTTCGTCCGCCACAAAGAGCGGTACGGGAGCCCGCGGATCCACCACCTGCTCGTCACCGCTGGGTGGTCGGTCAGCCGGCGCCGCGTCGCGCGCCTCATGCGCGCCGCGGGGCTGCGGGCGAAGGCCGTGCAGGGCTACCGCGCGAAAGCCAACATCCATCGACAGTACGCGCAGCATCCCAATCGCCTCTGGGCGACAACGGTGACGGGACCGAACCAGGTGTGGGTGGGCGATATCACGTTTCTGAAGGTGGCGAGCACCTGGTGGTATCTCGCGATCGTGATGGACCAGCATACGCGCCGCATTCTGAGCTGGACCCTCACGCGACGACGGACGTCCGCCGTGACCTGTGCGGTGCTCGCCCTCGCCGCGGGCCGGCGCCCGAGCCGTGGCGTGATCTTTCACAGCGATCGCGGCTCGGAATACATGGGCGCCGCGTTCTGTGCGCACGTCGCGGACCTCGGCATGTTGCAGAGCGCCAACGTCCGGGGCCCGGGTGACAACGCGCATGCGGAGTCGTTCTTCCATTCCCTCAAGGCCGAGCTCACTCGTGGGGTGATCTTTCTCACGGAGCGCGCCCTGCGTCGGCAGCTGGAGCGGTACATGCGCTACTACAACACGATCCGCTTACACTCAGCACTCGACTATCTCTCGCCACTTGCCTTTGAACGGCGGGCGGCGTAAACCATGAGTGTCAACAAAAGTGCTGCAAGATCCGCGGTCAGTAGCAGCGAGCTGGAGCTCAAGCTCGCAGTTACTGACTGCTCAATGCTCGCGGTTGGCTCCTCCAGCGCCCGAGCTCAGCGGCGACGATTGCTCCGCTCCAGCCGAGCAGCGCCGGAAAGAGCAGCGTGACGAGCAGCAGCGCGGGCGCGGGGAGTGCCATGGCACCGGCGAGAGTGGACGCCACGTGCACGAGCGGTCCACTAAACGCATCGATGATGAGGAGCAGCGCCCATCCTTCACTCGCGCCGAGCGCCACGCGCCATGGTCGTCCTCCCTCGGCGCGATAGAGAAAGCCCGCGACGATCGCGACGATCGCCGCGGCCCACCAACCGGCGACCCACGTCGCCGTTGCGACCACCAGCGCGATGACGAACGAGAAGATCATTTGCGCGGCCTCAACACGAGCTCGGCCGCGCGATGACTCCCCACAAGCGACTTTGCGTCGCGTGGGACCTGCGCGGGTTCCAGTTGACCGTTCATCCACAGCGGAATGCGATCGCGATAGCGCGCGCTCACGGGGTTGCCCGATTGCCCGCCGGGATACGTGGTCCACGCCTTGATCTCGGGACCGAGATCCACCACCATGCGCCAGCTGGCGCCATGCGTGCCGTTGCCCGTCGATGGACTGAGCGTGCCGGGCCCGCCCTGCACCGGCACCTCGAGCGCCGAGAGCGCCTTGAGTCGCAGCAGGTGGTTCACATTCGCGTGCCGGATTTTGTCCCAGCGCCAACCGCCGCTCGCGGGATCACCGTTGCGTCCGCGCACGATCTGCAGCGCGCCCGCCAGGCTCGCGGCCAGGATGTCGTCGCGTCGCTCGACGTGCGACGTCACGCGATCGTCCCACCACGCGCTCGCCGAGTCCGCGAGCAGTTCCGCGAGCACGGCGGTCGGTGGTGTCGCTACGCGGCGGCCGCCCGACGAATCCGCGGACAGCTCGTCCCACGTGCGGCGCACCAACTCGCGCATCGCTTCCTCGAACAGCACCGCACGCGTGTTCTCCTTCGTGTAGCGGCGATCCCAGTCCGCCAGCAGCGCATGAGCCTCGACCAGCACGTCCCGGTTCACGCCGCTGCTGCCGGTGGCGATCACGCGCTTCGCGGCCGCGAGGAACTGCGGCGCGAACAGCTCCGCGCGCGCGCTCCCCGGGTCGGTCTGGAAGCGCTGCATCGTCTCGGGCGTCATCGCGGAATCCGCGCGCAGCAGCGCGTTGATGCGGAGCGCGCGCCATGGATCGTAGTTGCCGCCCCACCACGCGGCGGACGTGATCGGGTCGATGGGCTGCTGGTTGGCCGACGCGAGAAACCCTTGCGGCGGGTCGAATGACTGCGGGTACTGCGAGACGGGCAGCTCGCCTCGCCAGTCGCTCGCGCTCAGTGTACCGTCGCGGATGACGTTGCCCTTGCCGTCTCCCGGGCGCACTGGATAGCGGCCGGTGGAGCGGATGGCGATGTGCCCCGCGCGGTCGGCCGCGAGCATGTTCTGCGCGGGTGCCAGGAACGAGCGCGCCATCGCGTCCTCCACGTCGCGCGCGCTCTTGGCACGCGCCACGTCGTAGAACGCGTTCGACTCCGTTCCTGCCTCCAGCACCGTCCACCGCATGGACAGCCAGCGGTCGCGCACGCGGCGCATCGGGCCGCGGTGCGTGAAGTACAGCGTGTCCGTGGCGATGGTATCGCCGCGCGTTCCCAGGTACCGCTCGACGCGCCGTTCGAGTGAGCGCCACGCACCATCCACCTGGTATTTCGTGGGATTCGCGTCGCTATCCACACGCTCGACGTAGTAGTCCACCACGTCCGCACCGGTGTTCGTAAACGTCCACGCGGCGTCGCGATTGAAGCCGATCACCATGCTCGGAGCGCCCGGAATCGTCACGCCGTAAACGTCCAGCGCGCCGGGCACGACGACATGCGCCTCATACCAGATCGAAGGCAGCGAGAGCTCGAGATGGGGATCACCCGCCAGCAACGCGTGGCCGTTTGCCGAGCGTGCGGGCGACACCGCCCAGTTGTTGCTCGCCATGGTGCGCGACTCCTCGATGCCGCGTCCGCTGCGATCGCGCGACGGAAGAAACGCATCGGCCGCCGCGATGACGAGGGCGGCGCTGGTGTCCCCCGTACCGGGCGGCGGCAGCGGACGGAAGTCGAACCGCGGCGCCGTCTGGCCGTTCGGCTGGATGGGTTCCTGGATCGGCGTCGCATCCGGGAAGAGCGCGTCCGCCGCCACTGCGCCAACACGCGCGGCGGCCGCGGCACGATCACCTTCCGTGGCGATGTACGCGAGCGTGTAGCCCATTCGGTTGAAAAGGTGATACGAGTCGATGGCGCTCCACTTCATCGGCTTGAGGCCTGTAAGGCGGAACTCCAGCGGCAGTTCGCTCGCAGGCATTTGATCGATGTAGGCATTCACGCCGTCTGCGTAAGCGCGCGCATACCGCATGAACGACGCGGTGTCCCGCGTCGCCACCGTACGCTCGGCAGCGCGGGGCAGTCCGAGTCCGCGCGTCTCGCGATCCAGTGAGAGAGCGCGCGCGCCGGCGATCTCAGTGAGCCGCCCACTGGCCGCGAGCGTCTGGAGCGACAGCTGAAAGAGCCGGTCGCGCGCGACGACGTAGCCGAGTGCGCGATAGGCGTCTTCCTCGGTGGCGGCGAAGATGTGCGGCACCGCGCGGTCGTCGTACACGACCTCGACGTTCGCGCCGAGATGTGCGACGTCGCCCGAGGCCGAGCGCGGCATGTCGGCCGAGCGCGCCAGCGACCAGACGCCGTGCGCGGGCTCGAGGAACGCACCGAGCGCCGGCGCGGGACCGATGCGGCGCGCGCCCACGAACAGCGCGCCGGCAAGCAGCAGCAGCGCGCCGGTGAAGCGCAACGTGCGAAGCAGCATTGCTACGGCCCAGTCCTGGGAGTCACCCAGATGTACGGCCCGGTGGGCTCGCGCCCGGGTTGCACGCTGCGCGGCACTCCCTTGCTTGCAGAGGCCGACGGAGAGCCGGCGGTGCTGCACGCCGACGCGGCGAAGATGGTCAGGGCTGCAGCACGCAACGTGCGGTGGTGGCGCATGACTGGAGTGGGAGGAATGACTGTCCTGAGCAAGGCGAAGGATCTGCACCTGCCCGCGCTGTGGGACGACGTGCGTGCTCACTACTACGCGTGGCGACCGTGGAGCGCCAGTGGCCACGGCACTGCGAAACGGCAGGTGCAGAATCCTTCGCCGTGGGCTCAGGATGACAATCACCACGCCATGCGCTCGGCGAGGTTGGACGCGAGGCGAGCCTCGGCTCCCTTCCGGGGTCGGTATCATTCATCATGCCTCCTGCCCTCCTTTTCGACCTCGACGGCACGCTCGTCGACTCCATCGAGCTGATCCTCCTCTCCGCTCGCCACGCCTTCATCGATTTCCCGGGACGCGTCCCGTCAGATGATGAATGGCGCGGCCACATCGGCCGCCCGCTCATGGCCGTGCTTCGCGAGTACGCCGGCGACGAGCCCGGCGCCCTGCGCCTGCTGGAGCGTTACCGCGAATACCAGATGGCGCACCACGACCGCCTGCTGCACGCGTACGACGGCATCGTGGACGTCCTGCGCGCCTTCTCTGCCATCGGGCATCCCCTGGCCATCGTCACCAGCAAGTCGGACGCGCTGGCCCTCCGTGCGCTCCAGCACGTGGGTATTGCCGACCTGTTCCCCGTGCTCGTGGGCTGCGACACGTGCGTCAACCACAAGCCCCACCCGGAGCCGGTGGAGCGCGCCATGGCGCTGCTCGGCGTCACGGCCGCGGAGTCGATCTACGTGGGCGATTCCCCGCACGACATGGAGTCGGGCAAGGGGGCCGGCGTCCACACCATTGGCGTGACGTGGGGCGCCTTCACGCGTGAGGAGATGGAAGCCTGCGGCGCGGACGTCGTCATCGACCATGTGCGCGAGCTCACACAGGTGGTTTCGGCGTTCGCCGCCAGGCACGATCCACTTCAAACCTTCTGAGCTGTCCGGGTATCCCATTCAGTGCACAGTGGGAGACCCAGACGACCGATGACGGCAGTGGCCCTACCCGAACCTACGACGACCCTCTCGGCCTCCACAGCCGACCCGGACGTCGGCCTTGCGGCCGCCGGGGACCGTCGCGCCTTCGAGCGGCTCTACCGGCTCCATGTGAACCGGGTGTTCTCGCTGTGCGCACGGATGGTGAACGACCGCACGCGCGCCGAGGAGTTGACGCAGGACGTCTTCGTGCGGGCGTGGGAAAAGCTGACGCTGTTCCGCGGCGAAAGCGCCTTCGGCACCTGGTTGCACCGGCTCACTGTGAACGTGGTGTTGAACGACCGAAAGACCGAGGGGCGACAGCGATCGCGGTTCGACGACGACGACGAGGGTGACGGCATCGACGGTCTGTCGGCGCGGCCCACCTCGCCCGGCGACCGGATGGACCTGGAGATGGCGATCAACAAGCTGCCCAAGGGAGCGCGTCGCGTCTTCACGCTGCACGATGTGGAAGGCTACAAGCACGAGGAGATCGCCGAGATGCTCGGCGTCACCACTGGAGCAACCAAGGCGCAGCTCCATCGCGCACGCATGCTTTTACGAGGGGCACTCAACCGATGACCACACCGACCATGCCACTGGATTGCGACGGCTTCGCCGAGGCGCTTGGCGACTACCTCGAGGGTGACGCGCCCGACGGGCTGCGCCTGGCGGTCGAGTCGCACGCGGGCTCCTGCGCCGCCTGCCGCCAGCTGCTCACGGATCTCGGCGCCGTGAGTGCGGCTGCCGCGGCGTTGCCGCTGCTCGCGCCGTCGCGCGACTTGTGGAGCGGCATCGCGGAGCGGATCGACGCGCGAGTCATTCCCCTGGAGTCGCCTCGTGCAGCGCGGGAAGCCACGCGTCGTGGCAGCTGGGCGCGTCCGGCCGTCGCCGCCGCGGCGCTGGTACTGATCACGGCGGGCGTCACCTACGTGGCGACGCGCGCGTCGCTCACCAACACGCCGGCGCAACCCATCGCGTCGGCCAACACCGACACACCGGCGACGCCGATCGTGGTCGCCGACACGGCTACCGCCACCGGGCCCACGGCCGAGATCGCGTCGTTGGTCACCGAGCGTCCGGTGGGCGCGCAGCTCGTGTCGCGCACCGTGCCCCTGGCGCCCAACGCCAGTGCCGAAGTGGCGATGAGCCACGCCGACTCCATATTCGCCGGCGAGATCAGCAAGCTCCGCATGATGGTCCGCCTCCGTCGTTCAAAGCTCGACCCCAGCACGGTGGCGGTGCTCGACCAGAGCATCGCCGTCATCGACTCGGCCATCGCGCAGAGTCGTGCCGCACTGGCCAAGGATCCGGCGAGTGGTTTTCTCGCCACGCAACTCAACCATTCGCTCGAGAAGAAAGTCGAGCTCCTGCGGACGGCGGCGTTGCTGCCGTCGCGCACCTAAGGACATCACACACCATGTATCGCCCCTTCCTGTTAGTTGCCGCCGCGCTCTCCCTCGCGGCTCCCCTCTTGGCGCAGTCGTCGAGTGCCGAGCGCGCGCGCGAGCAGGCGCGTGAGCGTGCCGAGCGCGCACAAGAGCAAGCGCGCGAGCGTGCAGAACGCAGTCGTGAGCAAGCGCGTGAGCGTGCCGAGCGCGATCGAGATCGTGAGCGCGAGCGTGCCGAGCGCGAGCGCTCCGGCTCGCTCGACACGGTGGTCGTGTTCGATGCGCGAGGCTCGGTGTCGGTGAGCTGCCTTGGCGGCGCGGTGATCGTCACGGGCTCGGACCGCAACGAAATCCGGGTGCGCGCACGCACCGAGAACGGCGCCATCCGCTTCACGAGCAATGGATCGCGCGCCACGCTGGAGCCCACGTCCGGCCGCGGATGCAGCGATGGGCATTTCGAGGTCACGGTGCCGGTTGGGGCAAAGGTCTCGGCAACGACGTGGAGCGGCTCGGTGAGTGTCCGCGGCGTCCACGGCGACGTCGTGGCCCACGCGCAGAGCGGCGACGTGCAGATTCGGGACGCGGGCGACCGGCTGGAGGTGGAAAGCCTGTCGGGCGATGTGGTGGTCACCGGCGCCCGGGGCGAAGTGTCGCTTCACACCATCAGCGGCAACATCGACCTGACGGGATCGCGCGGCACCGTGCAGATCGAGACGGTGAGTGGGGATGTGGACCTGCGCGATGTGGTGGCCAAGCAGGTCCGTGCCCACACGACCAACGGCGACATCACCTTTGCCGGGCAGGTCCTGGAGGCGGGGCGGTACGAGTTCAACACGCACTCCGGCGAGATCGGCCTGATGCTCTCGCCCGACATCGGCGCGGAGCTCAGCGTCTCGACTTTCAGCGGTGGCATCGAGAGCGACTTTCCCATCACGCTCAAGCCCGGCGAGCATGGAATCGGGGGCTCGCAGTCCAAGCGCCTCAACTTTACCGTGGGCCGCGGCACCGCGCGGATCATCGCCGAGACATTCAGTGGCGACATCACACTCAAGCGTCGCCGATAGGCGCATGTCAACCAACAGGAGCACTGCGATGCGGCAGCTACAGCGATTGATTCTTGGGGCGGCTCTTGTCGTGCCTGCGTCAGCGCCCCTCGTGGCGCAGAGCCGACAGACCCAGCGCGACGCGTTCACGTTGAGCGAGCGCGTGCCGTCCGGCAGCTGGATTCGCGTGCGGAACGTCAACGGCGAGATTCGCGTCCGCGCATCCACGTCGGACAAGGTGGAGGTCTCGGCGACCAAGACGTGGCGTCGCGGCGACCCCGCGGACGTGCGCATCGAGTCGAAGACCGCGAGCGATGGCAGCATCCTCGTTTGCGCCATCTGGACGGAGAACACGGTGTGCACCGAGGACCGGTACTCCTCGAACGACGAAATCAACCGCCGCCGATCGTACGACCGCGACCGCAATGACGTCGCCGTGGAGTTCGAGATCCGCGTGCCCAAGGGTGTGAAGGTGGGCATGTGGTCGGTGAATGGCGGCGTGACGGTGGACGGCGTGACGAACGAGGTGCGCGCCGGCACGGTGAACGGCACCGTTGAGGCGAGCAGCACGGGCGGACCGGTACAGGCGAGCACGGTGAACGGCAGCGTGCGCGCCACGATGGGCCGGTGGGAAGGCGACCAGGACCTGACTTTCAGTACGGTGAACGGCAGCGTCGTCGCCGAGTTCTCGGGCGACATCGACGCGGAGATCGACCTGTCCACGGTGAACGGGCGCTTCCAGACGGACTGGCCGGTGACGATCAGCGGGCGCATCGACCCGCGCCGGCTCCGCGCGACACTCGGCAAGGGCGGCCGCCGGATTCGACTTTCGACCGTGAATGGGAATGTGGAATTGAGGAAGCGATAAGGGCTCGTAGTTGACGCCAATCAAACTGGCTCTAAGTCTCGCGTTCGGGGTATATTCCCAGACCCTCAACGGAGCTTGAAAAGCATGGGCGTCTCTTACACAGGGACACTCGTTCGGACCGGTACGGAGCGCGCCACGCTGGTGAAGCGCACGTACGGCCTTGTGTTCGTCAGCGTCATCGTCACCGTGATCGGCGTGGCGTTCTGCCTGTCGCAGCCGAGTGTGTTCGGTGCGGTCTCGCGGCATCCCATCATCACGATGCTGGCGATGTTCGCGCCGCTGTGGATGGCGCTTCGCGCGCGACGCGACTTCCCCAAGAACATCATCCTGACCCTCATCTTCACGTTCATCGAGGGGATCTTCATCGCGCCGTTCCTGGCGATGGCCGAAGCGCGCGCACCGGGCGTCATCGGACAGGCCGGCATCCTTACGCTGTCCACGTTTGGCGTCCTCACGCTGTACGCGGCCGTCAGCAAGCGCGACTTCAGCGCGTGGGGCAGCTTCTTCATCGTGGGCTTGTGGGTGCTGATTGCCACATCGGTGCTCAATTTCTTCTTCCAGAGCGCCATCGCGTCGCTGTGGATTGCCGGCGCCACCGTGCTGGTGTTCAGCGGCCTGCTCGTGTTCGACACATGGCGGCTGCTGCGGTCCGGGCAGTACGGTGCGGACGACTACGTGGCGGCCGCGGTGAACATCTACCTCGACCTGCTCAACCTGTTCCTGGCGCTCGTCAGCCTGCTGGGCGGACGTCGCCGCTGAACTGTCCCCGATGAGCGGGCCGCGTCACCGCACGGGGACTGTCGGACGCATGTCCGGCGTCCCCGTGTCGTCTCGTCAGCCGTCCACCAACCCCTCGATGACCGCGGCCAGCGCGAGGTCGCTCGCGGTGATGCCGCCGGCATCGTGCGTCGAGAGCGTGCACACGACCTTCGTGTACCGGATGTCGATGTCCGGATGATGGTCCGCGGCATCCGCAGCCACCGCCACGCGCTGGACGAACGCGATGCCGCCGGCGAACGTCGGAAAGGTGTAGCTCTTCGTCAGCACTTCGCCGCGTCGCGACCAACCCGGCAGCGAGCCGAGCGCGCGCTGGATCTCGAGGTCGGACAGTCTTGGGGGCATGGCCCTCGTGTGTTGGTGAACTGGAGCGACGTGCGCCACAATGGCGTGGCGTCGTTGCAACGTTGTCGACGCGCGCCCGTTCGCGCCACCTCCCATCATCGTTCATTTGACGCATCATCAGCTGCCGCGCGTGTTCCTCGCCACGCTCGCCCTCCTCACGCCCGCCGGCGCGTCGCACGCACAGGCAGAGCGCGCCGACAGTAGCCGCGCGGGTACGCGTCCGGCGCACTACTGGCGCGACTTTGTCGCCGGCGCGGCGACGAGCCTGCTCGCGCACGAGCTGGCGCACATCGTCACGGCGGTGGCGGTGGGTGGCCGGCCCACCATCGGCTTCGACAAGGGGCGCCCCACCGTCTACTCGGGGCTCGACGTCGAGCGTGAGCCCACGAAGCAGTTCCTCTTCTCCAGCATGGGGCTCAATGTGCAGGCGGCGCTCGACGAGGCCATCCTGGATGTGCCCCACGCGCGCGGTGCCGCCTTGGAGCGCGGCGTGCTCGCGGGCGGCATCGCCACCGCGCTGTTCTACATCACCATCGGCCGCACCGCGTCTGTGAGCGACGTCGATTTCATGGCGCGCACCTCGTCGCTCTCCAAGACGGACATCTCGCTGATCTACGGCGGCGTCGCGCTGCTCCACGTCGTGCGCATCCATCGCGACGGACATTACGCCAACTTCTTCGTGCGGCCCTCCCTCGGCGGCGACCGAGGGCTGCGGGTCGGGGTGTGGCTGTCTAAGGAGTAGTGCTGTATCGTTGGGCGCTCACGTTTGCGTCCGTTTTCGCCGGAGGGCAGCATGGGGATCCCGCTTCGGCGCGTGCCGTCCGTCGTCGAGGCCGCCGTTCGAGCGGTTCGCGGCGCAGGGAATTTTTTGCAAACGGTGACGAACGAGACGCGCACGCGGTTAAGCTACGTTGGCTCGGCCTCCACGACGGGGGTCGCCGGTCAGAAACGCGATGCAGCGGATCTGCGCTCGCACACGTCGAACTCCGATCACATGCCCATGACTCAGGTACGTCGTTCACTCATCGCACTCACCGCAGGCCTCGTCTGCGTGATGAGCTGCAGCGAAGCTCCCACGCAGCCCCCCGCCGACACGGTCATCGTGGTCCCGCCGCCGCCCGTGGTGGCCATCGTGGTGATGACCGGTCCAGGCCGCATCACCGTCGGCCGCACGGCGACCTACACCGCAACCCCGCAGACGACGACGGGCGTGACCGTCCCCGGCAAGACCGTCGCGTGGACGACGAGCAATGCCGCCGCCGTCACCGTGACCGCCGCCGGAGTCGCGACTGCCGTCGCGCCCGGCACCGCGACGATCTCGGCAACGGTTGACGGCGCGGTCGGCACCGTCGCGGTCATCTCCTCCGACGCGTCGCTCGTGACCTTGGCCCTCACCGGCAACACGGGCCCGCTGGCGCTCGGCTCGTCGGTGCAGTTCACCGCGGCCGGCAAGGATTCCGCCAATCAGGCCGTCGCGCTTCGCGCCCTCACCTGGATGAGTTCCAATCCCAGCGTCCTCAGCGTATCGTCGACCGGCCGCGTGACCGCGAACGGCGTCGGCACCGCGACCATCTCGGCCGAGGGCGTCACGGTTACCGCTGCGATGGCGTCGGTGAACATCACCGTCATCCCCGTGCCTGTCGTGCAGGTCGTCATCGCGCCCGTCGCCGATACGATCCTCCAGTTCAGCGCTCCACGGACGATCGTCGCGACAGCGCGCGACAGCGCCGGCAATGTGCTCCAGCGGCCGCTCACGTACCGGTCGTCCAACGTGGACGTTGCCGTGCTCGATCCAGCGGGCCTGGCGTCGGCCACCGGCGTTGGACCGGTGACGATCTACGCGTCCAACGGCACGAAGTCGGACAGCGTGCGCCTCTACGTCGTGCCCGACTCCGGCTATTACGTCGTGACGACGGGCGGCACCCCGGGCGACCCGGTGAGCGTGGCAATCGATATTCCCGCTGCCGTCGGCCCCGCGATCCGCACGGGCATCATCCCGGCCGACAGTGTGTCACGATTCACCATCGTCACCAGCAACGGTACGTATCGCGCGCGCGCCAGCACGTCGGCAGATCCCGCGCGCGCGCCGGCAGCGCTCACGGGCATCGCGCTCCAGATTGGCATCGCGGCCACCAACAAGGCCGTGACGCTCGGACCGCCGAGCACCGTGTCGGTGTTTGCGCTCAAGCCGTACACGGCGACGATCAGCGCGCCGGCTACGGTAGCCATCAACTCGACGGTCACGGTGACGTGGACCTTCGACGAGACCGCGCAGCCGTTCTCGTTCTTCCCGGACCGTGCACCTACGGGTCGGCTGCTTTACTCCACGACGACCGGGTTGGACCTCTCTGGTACGTCCGTCCCGGCGACCGTCACACGCGACGGCGCGGGGCTCTCGACCTTCTCGGCGACGTTCACTGCGCCAAGTTCAGCGGGGACGATCCACCTCCAGGTGGCGGCGGACGGTGCGGTGTCGCAGCTGCTCTATCCCATCGTGTTCCGCGGCCAGGCGATGAGGACGATCACCGTGCAGTAGGCGGTTGCTGTTTGCGGCGTTGGCGTTCTCCGTTCGCCAACAGCAAAGGAGACGGGTCTGGACGGATGCGACGGAAAAAGCCGGTAGTGAGCTTTGATGGTCTACCGGCTTTTCCGTCGCACCCGTCCAGACCCGTTTTTCTTGCAGTTCAACGACTTTGATGTCCGCCAGGTGAGCGTCCGAGCGGAATGCCGATTGGACGCTCGGGACCCGAGTCTCGTTAGCGGTAGAAGTAGTACTCGGCCGTGTATGGCACGTTGGTCACTTCGCCGATGACACTTCCGGGCGTGGATGGCGCCTTGCCGCCAACCGTGTTCACGCGCTGGATGGCGATTGTCCCCCGATAGATGCCAGGTCCCTGGCTGGATGTGACGTTGAGCAGCAGCCAGGGAATGGCGTTGGCGTCCGCGATGCAGCGATCGCTGACCGCACCGACCACCGTGCTGCCACTATTGCTCTCCCAGGTCGGACCGGCGTAGTGGGTGCCGACCGTGCTTTTGCCCGCGGCGTCGGCCGACAACCGCGCTGACGGCGCGACGAAGTCCCAGCTCGTGCCGTTCCACCGGTAGATCTGCACTCCGTCGGCGTACGTGTGGGACGCGAGCTTGCTCCCAGCGGGCGCCTGCAGGTTTCCGCAGGCACCGAGGTTCGGGGCGCGAGCCTCGCTCCGGGAATCGGGTGCGGTCCATCGATCCGGGCCAACAAGTCCGCCGTCGGCGCAGCCGCCCAGCAAAGCAGCGGCGGCGAGCGTCGCGAGCGCATAGGCCCGCCAATGCAGTCCAGTCTTTCTCATTGTCATTCTCCTCGTAGGGGCGCGCGCGTTACGGGTCCGCACGCGCAGTCTGACGTGTCCCGTATGCAGGTAATGCGAAAATTGTCGGCAAAAGCGGACACGGCTCGCGAATGTCGTCTGCAGCGTTTGGCGTGGGTTTCGGAAGTGATTGCCGCACAAGCGATTGCCATTGGCGCCGCCAGTCTGCCATCGCGACAGCCGTTGCAGTTTCGGCTTTCGTTCGGTAGATACCTCCCCCCACCCGAGACGACCCCACCGCCGTCTTGTGGTGCACCCTTTTTCTTCGGTATTTGTTCGGGTTTTGGTACTGGACCTGCACGCTTGTCTGTTCGCCGCTCGCCGCCGCCGTTCTCCGTTCGCCGTTCTCCGTTCGCAAAGATGCCCCTCTCCCTTGCCGAGCTCGTTCGGCTCCTCCCGGTTACCGCGCCTGCCGCGCCCGCGCTTCCCACGGGAATCGCGACGCTCGACCACGTGCTGCTCGGAGGCGGGCTGCCACGGGGTCGGCTCACGGAGATCGTCGGACCTGCCGGCAGCGGAAAGACCACCCTCGTCCGCGCCGTCGTGGAGGCCACCGTCGCCGCGCATGGATGGGTCGCCTACATCGACGCCCAGCGCACCCTCGACCCGCGCGACTGGGTGCACCTGGGCAGCGCGGAAGGTGTGTGGATGATCCGGCCGCATGATCCCATGCGCGCCGCATGGTGTGCCGACGTCCTGCTCCGCAGCAGTGCCTTCGCCCTCCTCGTCCTCGACGGCGCGCCGGCCCTCTCCAAAGCGGCGGCCGTGCGCCTCACGCGGCTCGCCCGGGAATCGAACGCCGCCTTCGTCGCCCTCGGGGATCGAACCGGTGGAGCATCGCAGCTCGGCGGGGCGGCACGGCTCCTCGTGGAGCGGCGAAAACCGCGACACCGACGAGCCGACGAACCAGCGAACCAGGCAGCAGAGACTCACACGATCGGCGTGCGGGTCGAAAAGGGAGGAACAACGCTCAAGACGGTGGAGGTGAGTTGTGCAATCGCTGTGGCGCGTCGCCTGTGTGCGCATCCCGAGGTTCCCGATCGGCGCGGTGTGGCGCGCGGCCCGGTCGGGGGGCTCAGGCACGGGCGGCGCGGACGCGCAGCTTCTCCTCCCGCTCACCACCCCGAACGGGGCGAGCCCATCGTCATCGAACCCTCGCCGCCCCAACGGCAACGGCGCGGCGCCGAGCGAGCAGCCCGCGCACTGGGATGAGCTCCCCATCGCGCTCACCGACCCCACGAGCAAGCGCCTGCGCGCCGCCTCGGCGGCGGCGGGTCGCGCGGGCGTGCGCGCAGGCATGCGGCCCGCCGAGGCGCGCGCGCTGTGCGCGGACCTCCGCGAGCTCGCGTGGGACGACGTCGCCATCAGCGCCGCCATCACGCAGGTCTCCGCGCAGCTGCTGGGCGCCAGCCCGCAGGTGACACCGGTGGCTGGTGCGCCCGGACTCTGGTGGGTGGGCGCCTCCGGCTTCGACGGCATCGGCGGGGAGCGGGAGCTGGGTGGTGCACTCCTGCGCATCGCGCGGCGCTGGCATCCGCGCCCGCGCGTGGCCGTCGCCGGCTCGTGCGTGGCGGCGCGCGCGGCCACGTGGGCGGGGGCGAGCTACTCCGCCACCGGCGGTGACGGCTCGCTCGTGCACGTCGTCCCGCCTGATCACGACGCGGCGTATCTCGCACCGGCGCCGCTCGCGCTGGTGCCCATGGACGAGGAACTGCGCGCGGCGCTCCACGCACTCGGGCTTCGCACGGTTGGCGCACTTGCCGCGCTGGCCGCTGAAGACGTGGAACGTCGCTGGGGCGACATCGGCCTCCGTGCGTGGCGGCTCGCGCGTGGCGACGATGCGCGTCGTCCCGTGCTGGCACGCGTCGAGACCCAACCTGCCGTGGAAGTGGAGCTCGCGACGCCCACGTCCACCATGGAGCCGGTGTTGTTCGTGGTGCGCGCCGCGCTCGACCGGCTCGTGAACGAGATGATCGCGCATGGACGCGCCGTGGCCGCGGTGGCCATCACGCTCACGCTCGACGACGCGCGCGGCCCGCTCGTGGATGCGCCCGCGCACACCGTCACGCGCGAGGCGCGCGCGGCGCGTCCCCTCGCACGCGTGCTGCCCCTGTTCGAACGCTGCCGAGCGCTGCTCGACAACTGGACGCTCGACGCGCCGGTGATTGCGGTGCGCGTCGCCATCGTTGCGGCCGCGCCGCTCTCCGGCGAGCAGGGCGACCTCCTCACCACGTCGTGGCGCGACCTCGGCGCCGCCGATGCGGCGCTCGAGCGCCTACGCGCCGAGTTGGGTACGGGCGCCATCGTGCGCGCGGAGGTGCAGGACACACATCGTCCCGAGAAGTCCGGCGTGTGGGCCGAGCTGTCGTCTGACGTTCCGATGACCGGTCGGGCGAACGGGCACACGTCTTCACCGCGCCCAGCGCTGGCCACACCGGCCGGCCGGCCCGTGCTCCGCATCGCCGAGCCGCCACCATTCGCCAACACCGCTCGTCGCGCGCTGGATCCGCCCGAGCCGGTGGACGTGACGTGCGACGACGACACGCCGAGCGCCATCACGTGGCGCGGCCAGCGCATCACCGTCACGCGCGCGCTGGGGCCAGAGCGTCTCTCGGGCGACTGGTGGGACGACGGCTATCGCCGCGACTACTGGCGATGCGAGAGCGCCATGGGAGAAGTCGTGGTGTTCCTGGATCGCGCGGATGATTCGTGGCGGCTGCAGAACTGGGCCGATTGATCCGATGCAATACGCGGAGCTCCACTGCCACTCCTGCTTCTCCCTGCTCGACGGCGCCGCGCTGCCGGAGGTGCTCGTGGCGCGCGCCAAGGAGCTCGGTCTCGCGGCACTCGCCATCACCGATCACGACGAGCTGGGTGGCGTGGTGCGCTTCGCCACCGCGGCGCGTGAGGCTGAGTTCGCGGGCATCATCGGCGCGGAGCTCACCGTGATGGTGGGGTCAGAGTCAGGCGGGTTTTTGACACACCTCCCCTTGCTCGCCGAAACGCGCGAGGGCTACGCGAATCTGTCCACGCTGATCACGCTCGGGCGACGCGATGCGCCGCGCGGCAGCCCGAGTGTCTCGCTCGACCAGGTGGCGTCGCACTCCGCAGGGCTCTTTGCACTCACGGGGTGTCCGCGCGGCTGGGTGCCCACGCTCGCCGCGCGTGGTGAGTCGGATGCCGCGTGCGAAGCCGCCGCGAATCTCATCGACATCTTCGGCCGCGACCGCATCGCCATCGAATGCTGGGACCATGGACTCCCCGAGGAGCGTGAGACCAGCAGTCATCTCATCGCCGTTGCGCGCGCGCTCGACATTCCGTGGGTCGTCACGAACGACGTCCACTACGCGCGCGCCCGCGACCGCATGGTTCACGACGTCCTCGCGTCGCTGCGGCACAAGCTGCCGCTGGACCAGATGGGCACGCGACTGCGTCCCAACGGCGAGTGGTATCTCAAGGGCGCCGCGCAGATCGCGCGACGCTGGCGTCATGCGCCCGAGGGCGTGCACGCGACGCTCGCCGTCGCCGAGCGATGCGAATTCCGTCTCGATCAACTCGAGCCCACGCTGCCGGCGTTCATGCTGCCACCGGGCGTGAGTCCCGACGAGTATCTCGCGCGACTCGTCGAGCAGGGCGCGCAGGAGCGCTGGGGTACGCCGGACACGACGCGACGCACGCACGTCCACGACAAGCAGATCGTCCACGAGCTCGCACTCATCGCGAAGCTCAAGCTCGCCGGCTATTTCCTCATCGTCTGGGACATCATGCGCTTCGCGCGGCGCAAGGGCATCCTCTGCCAGGGCCGCGGTTCCGCCGCCAACTCCGCCGTCTGCTACTGCCTCGGCATCACGGCCGTGGATCCGATCAAGCTCGAGTTGCTCTTCGAACGCTTTCTCAGCGAGGAGCGCACCGAGGCGCCCGACATCGACATCGACTTCGCGCACCGCGAGCGGGAGGACGTGCTCCAGTACGTCTACGAGAAGTACGGGCGCGAGCACGCGGCGATGGTGTGCGAACAGATCACCTACCGCGGCAAGAGCGCCGTGCGCGACGCGGCGCGCGTCCTTGGCTTCAGCGTCGAGAAGGCCGCCGCGCTCTCCACGCTCAGCGATCGCTTCTCGGCGCGCGCGACCGCCGACGCATTGCGCGCGAAGCCAGGCGACGACGCCGCGAGCGACACGTCCGTCGCGACCGCACTCGGCAGCGCGATGGTGCCGGGCACCGAGGCGACCACCCGCTCGCGCGCTGAGAAGGAAAAGGCGAAGCAGGACGCGCGGCCGGTGACGGCCGCCGACCGCCCGACGCCCAAGGCGGCGTACGAGCCCTACGGCAGCCCGAGCGCGAAGAGCTCCGGCGCGCGGGAACTGACGGCCATCCCCGAGGTGATGCTCGCGAATGCGTCGCGTGGCAATCGCTGGGAGGATCCGCACGCCGACTACAGCTACAATGAGCGCCGCAATCCCACCACGGCGCTGCGTCCTACCGACGGCGTGAGCATCGTGGAACGCGTGGGGCTCGATCCCAACGACAAGCGCGTTCGTGCGCTCGCCGAGATCGTGGAGGGGCTGCACCAGATTCCGCGCCATCGTTCCATTCACGTCGGCGGATTTGTATTGACCGCCGAGCCACTGTACACCGTGGTCCCGATCGAACCCGCGAGCATGCCGGGCCGCACGGTGATCCAGTGGGAGAAGGACGATCTCGATCCGGTCGGCCTGGTGAAGATCGACCTCCTTGGCCTTGGGATTCTCACGCTGTTGCAGGACTGCTTGCTGTACATCCGGCAGGGTCGAGGCGTCACGGTGGATCTCGCGCAACTGCCGATGGATGATCAAGCGGTGTACGACGACCTGTGTGCGGCGGATACGATCGGCGTCTTCCAGGTGGAAAGCCGCGCGCAGATGAACACGCTGCCGCGGCTCAAGCCGCGCTGCTTTTACGACCTGGTCATCGAGGTGGCGATCATCCGTCCGGGTCCCATCCAGGGCGACATGGTGCATCCCTATCTGCGCCGCCGGAACGGCGAGGAGGCGGTGACGTATCTCCATCCCTCGCTCGAGCCTATCCTGAAGCGCACGCTCGGCGTCCCGCTCTTTCAGGAGCAGGGCATGCAGGTCGCGATCGCGGCGGCCGGATTCTCACCTGGTCAGGCGGACGTGCTGCGTAAGGCGATGGGGCACAAGCGAAGCCGCGAGCGCATGGCGTCCATCGGCCAGCGGATGTTGGACGGCATGGCGAAGAATGGCATCGCGTCCGTGGACGCGGACCGGATCTTCAACCAGATCAACGGATTCGCCGACTATGGTTTTCCGGAGAGCCACGCGGCGAGCTTTGCGCTGCTGGTGTATGCGTCGGCGTACCTGAAGCACTACTACGCGCCGGAGTTCACGGCGGCGATCCTCAACGCGCAGCCGATGGGGTTTTATGCGCCGGGGACGCTGGTGGAGGACGCGCGCCGGCATGGCGTGGAGGTGCGTCCTGCGGATCTTACGCGATCGGGCTGGGATGCGACGCTGGAGTTCGAGCGCAACAGCTGTCATCCTGAGCGCAGCGAGGGATCTGCACGTGCTGTTATGCAGGCGGAAGTGCAGATCCATCGCTCCGCTCAGGATGACAACGAGAAAGGATCTGCACGTGCTGTTGTGCAGGCGGAAGTGCAGATCCATCGCTCCGCTCAGGATGACAACGAGAAAGGATCTGCACGTGCTGTTGCGCCGGAGGAGGTGCAGATCCTTCGCGTTGCTCAGGATGACACGGCCCCGACCATCCCCGCCGTGCGCCTGGGCATACGCAGCGTGCGCGGGCTCGGCGCCACGGCGCGCGACAGCCTCGAGCGCGCGCTGGCGGAGCGACGCTTCACGTCCATCGAGGACGTCGTGCAGCGCGCGGGGCTCGACCGCCGAGCGCTGCGGCATCTCGCGGAAGCGGGCACGTTCGACGCCTTTCTCGCGCACGAGCCCGACCTCCGTAAGCGACGCGCCGCATTGTGGGCTGTGCTCGATGCCTCGCGTGGAGACGCCGGCCCGCTCGCGCCGCGCCGGCTCGATCCGTCACTCGCGGACGCGGCACCAGTGCCCGCAATGACAGCTGTGGAGCTCACCGAAGCGGATTACCGCATGACCGGCATCTCGCTGGCCGGCCATCCGATGTCGCACGTGCGGAGCGTGCTGGAGCCGAACGGCGTGCGTTCTGCGCACGACCTGCTGACGCATGGCCGCGATGGTGAGACCATTGCGACAGCCGGCCTGGTGATCTGCCGCCAGCGTCCCGGCACGGCGAAGGGATTCGTGTTCCTCACGCTGGAGGACGAGACAGGGCTGATCAACGTCGTCGTGACGCCGCGACGGTTCGAGGAACAGGCCCTGCTCATCTCACGAACGCCGCTGTTGCTCGTGCGCGGCGTGCTGCAGGTGGAGCAGACGGTGGTGAACGTGCGGGCGAAGCAATTCCGTGCGTTGCAAGCGGCCGTGGGCGCGGAGTTCGCGCGGCGACACGACTTCCACTGAGCGCAGCGCGCATCTGTCGTGCAGTCGCGGCCGAGTAGCGTCGCACGGACGCCGCTACTCGGCCGGACTTACAGCGTGATCACTTCAGCTGATGCGTGGCTTACGGCTTTCGATTGACGACCACGTCCACGCGAGCACCATCACCAGCCGCTTTGCCGCGCGCTCCGGACCGCAGCAGTGCGTCGAGGTTCTTCGCTGCCCGCGACCCTGCACCGGCCGCCGTGCGCGACGACGCAGACGGCGCTGCAATGATGCTGCCGTACGCATGTCGCGCGTCCTTCGGCTTGACCTTGAGCGACAACGCTTCAGCGACGATGAACGCTTCCTCGAGATCCGCCGCCGTCGCTCGTGACACGTCCACCGTGATGGTGGCGTCCACGCCCTTCTGTGCATTGCGTTCGATCGTGACGACTTGCCCGTTGCGAGCCTGTGACGTTCCCACCAGGGTCAAGTGCATCGGTGGACCGCCTTTCGCCTTCGCCGCGGAGATCGATGACAGACCGCCCGACATGCTGCGTGCAATCTCCGTTGGTCCGCCCGGCGTGAGTAACAACGGATCCCCGTTGCACGAGTGGTACCAGGGGCTGGACCACTCCCAGCTTCCGTCCGTGTAGATGACATAGTCGCGCACCCAGCTGCAGTTGGTTGGCTCAGATCCGGTCGGAGGCGGCGGAGTTTGATCTCCGCCTCCGGGCTGTCCAGGCGGGCCGCTCGCACATTGGGGCTGATACTCGCCCGCCGTAGCGCCGTCTGCCTTCTTTCCCCACTCGAACCAACCCACGGGAGGAATTAGTGCCTTGTTCCAAGCCGAACCATAAGCAACTGCCTGCGCGTTGTGCCCGCATGCCGCGGGGACTGCCGTCTGGGTAATGGCGCTGAAGCTGCGGTACGCAGGAAGCCAGTTCCTGTCCTGCGTTTCTCCTTGAGCACTCGCAACCAGAGTCCCGCTCTTTCGTACCGTCAGATCCACCTTCGCGTCGGCTTCGTTCGCAAAGTACCGTACCAGCGCCTGTCCCCAGGCGTACGAACGCATGTTTCCAGGAACATTCTCATCCGGGTTCACCGGATCGTTCCGGAATCCGACCGCTGCTTCCACCGAAATGGACGTCGCGTCTGTCCATTCCGGCCCTGCTCCTGCGGGTGCTGACTGCGGGCCCTCCGCGTACTTCGATGACGTCTGTTGCGGGGCAAGCGCTGGCTCGTTCACTGCTGCAGCGGGTTTCGTGGTGTCGGTACATCCCGTCGCGATGGCAACGGCCAACACCAGCGTGGCACTTCGTCGTGCAGAGCTCATGCGCGCCTCTACGTGAGGGGTGAATCCGCCGCAATGCGCGGCCCTTGTGATCAGACGTCGTCGTCTAATCGCAATCGAGTGTGTATGCGTGCAGGTGAAGCATCACCGCGGGATCGAATGGCTTCGTACCACGCATCGGGCCGACTACCATGAGGCTCGTGTCCAGCGCCGCAAAGCCGGAGACACCATGGAACGGCGTCCGTCCGCCGAGCACCTGCGTCGCCTTCGCGCCAGTGATCGTCCAGATGCGCAGCGACGGAGTGCGAGTCGTGCCCGTGCTATCGGCCGCGTCCGTCGTGAGCCAGAACGGCCGGCCATTCGTCGCGGTGGTGAGTTCGATGTGCTGCGTTGCAACCACGAGCGAATCCATGACCGCGAGCGTGTGAGCGCGGGTGATCGCGCCAATGTGCGTGTCGCCGCCGATGCCGTCCTTGGCGATCCAGCCGATCTCGAGCCCTCGACCGGACCAGTGGAGCCGCGGGTGAAACACCGGCTGCTGCAGGAGACCGTCCACCAGCCGCGTTCGCGGGCTCCAGCGCGTGCCGTTGTCCGCCGTCCTGTAGAGCCACAGCGAGTTGAGATCGCCCGGGATGAACGAGCCGTTGCTGCTCGATGCGCCCGTTGGGTTGCGAGCGATTGTGTCAGCATACACGACGCCGAGCATCAACTCTCGACCGTCAGTTGTGAGGCTCGTGTAAACCGCACCGCCCGCCACGAGTTCCACGTTCCACCGTCCGCCACTCTCGCTGAAGACGGCGGCGCGGCTACCTGATGGCAGCGTGACGGGAACAGCCATCGCGTAACCGCGCTCGGTGCGGATCAGCGCCGATGCATTGTCGGTCGCGAACTTGCCCTCGAGGGCCGGCAGCTTCTCCATGCGCAGCCAGCGTGTCCCGTCCGTGACGCCAAACCAGTACGCCTCCACGTTCACTGGCGAGGCAAACCGAGGCGGAGGCGCTGCCTCCACGAACACCACCGCCCACTGCCCATCAGCATGCGGCGCGGCGCGGACCGAATGCACGCGCCCCGGCGGCAACGGCGACGGCACCGCCTGCGCCCGCCCGTCGCGCTGCACGACGATCCCGAAAATGCTGTCGCGGCCCGCGGCCACCACACGATCGTCCTTCAGGTACCACACGTAGGTGGGATTGCCAGCGACGAGAATACGGTCGCCCGAGCTCACCACCGCCTGCGGCTCCACGTACACGGGCCTGGCACCATCCAGCCGAATGGGGACCTGAAACGCCGGCGTCGCCGTGCACGCACGCGCAGCGGCCTGCGCGTCAACCGTAGACGGCGCCAGCATCGAGATGATCGCCACAACGAATACTCGGGCATGAACGGGTGTCTGCATGCAGCGCTCCGGGAAATTGGGAATGCGGATTGTCGAGATGACCTGCGGGCGATGCCACCAGTGACGCGTACCAGCGTGGTCATTCGTCAGGGGACGTGCTCACCCTGCCCCGCAGTGGCAATCACGCCAACCTCCGCGACATCCTTCGCGCGAGAGGTGGCTGTTGCATCAGGCCATGTCGCTTGCAGCCGCGACATCGCAGCTGAGGACATGATAACAGGCCGCGTCATCGCGGCGTCACACGAGCCTCCGACGCCCTTACTCGCCCCGCGTCGTCGCCCAGTACTCGGCGTCGCTGATCAGCACGTCGAGCTCCATCGCCTGCCCCTGCCGCTCGTCCGAATAGTCCGCGATGTGGATCACCGACGTCGTGATCGCATTCCCCGCACCGTCTGTCAGTGACAGTCCCAGCTTGTCCCGCGCCGCGTGATACCGCGCCAGCTTCTCTTGGTCGCGAGGCTCACCTCCCCGCATCGGCACCGCCTCCCTGAACAGGCGAAAAATCGGCTGCACGAGATCATACCCGAATCCCGGACTGAACTCCCCCCACGCGCGGCCGAGCGACGGATCCGCCTCCTCCAGCTCGGAGTGGCCGATGATCACCCCCCTCAGCTTCACCGTATGCCGCACGCTACCCGCCCTCGGCGACGCGACGCAGCATCACGCGATCCGTCTGCACGTCGCGTCCCAGCTTGAAAGTCACCTCACCCACGTCGACGAACCCCCACCGCGCGTAAAACGCAATTGCCCGCGCATTGCGCTCCCACACGGCGAGCCACACCGTGCGCACACTACGCGACGCAGCCGCGGAGAGACAGCACTGCATCAGCGTGGCACCCACCCCGGAGCCGATCACGTGCGTCGCCGAGTAGAGCCGCGCGATCTCGATCGCGTCGCCGCCAACGACGTCCGGCGCCGGCCCCGCGCGCAGCATCGCGTACCCCACCGCCTCCCCCTCACGCTCGGCAATGAAGACCGTGTACCGCGCGTCGCTGAGCTCCGCGCGCTGCCGCTGCTCGCCGAACGCGCCGGCGACGTACAGCGCCATGTCCTCCGCCGTGTTCTGCGCGGCGAACGTGTCCACGAAGCTCGTCTCGGCGAGCGACGCGAGCAGCGCGGCGTCCGCTGGCGTCGCGACGCGCGTGGTGATGGATGAGACGGCGCGAAGTGTCATCCGCCGAACTTAACGCCGAGCGTCAACGGCGCGCGACGGTGCGGAGGCCGAGTGCGCCGTTGATCCAGCGCACGAGCGGGAGGAGACGCTCGTAGTCGCGCGCCAGGAGGTCCGGCAGCCGCGCGGTGAAGAGATCACGTTGCGCGATCTCGCGACCGAGCGTGAACGACTGGTGCCGGAGCAGCGTCGCGGCGGAATGCGTGTCCGCATACCCGCGCGGCATTCGCGTCAGCATGTTCTCCTCCGCCAGTCCGCCAAACCGCCGCCGGCGTGCCGGCTCGCGCAGGATCTCCTCGAGCGCGCCGGGATCCTCGTCGATCGACTCGCGCAGGCGCGACAACGTGGGACGCGGCGGCATCCAGATACCGCCACCGAGTGAGGCGCGGTCTGCCTCCATGTGGAAATAGAATCCTGCGCCACCGTGCGGCGTCGCCGTGCCCACGCCACGTCCCGCGTCGCCATGATGGAACCAGCAGGCCACGTGCGTCTTGTAGGGCGACTTGTCGGCCGAGAAGCGCACGTCGCGGTGGATGCGGAAGAGCGAGCTCTTTGGATCGCCCACGATCTCCGGCGCGAACGCCGCCAGGCGGACGTCCATCTCCTCCGCCAGTGCGGCTAGCGGCGTGCGCAGCTCGTCCTCGTAGGTGGCGCGGTGGCGCTCGAACCACTCGCGGTCGTTGTGCCGCTTGAGCGAACGCAGGAACGTGAGTGCCGCGGGACGGAAGCCGGTGAACTCGGCTGCCGTCACGGCACCGGCTTGGTCCGCGTATGCTCGGGCGCCGCGGCGACGGGCGCCGTGATCTTGAACTCGAAGTTCTGCTCCACCGCCTGCCGCACCTTGCGTCCGGCGACCGTGGCGGGCGAGAACTCCATGCGCGGCACCGCTTCACGCACGGCTTCCGTGAACGCCGGGTGGCTGGAGCGCACGACCTCGAGCGAGTTGACGTCGGCGCGACCGGTGGTGTCGATGATGTACCGGAGAAACACCCCGCCTTCCTTCTTCTCCTTGATCATCTCGGGCGGATAGATGGGCGCGGCGCTCCCCGCAGACCGCACGGCGCTCTCCTCGACGTCGAGGATGGAGTAGACGGAATCGGGGGAGACCACCTCCAGCGAAGGCGTCTGGAAGAACGCGTCCGTGCCTGCCGGGGCTCCCGGATCGTCGGCCTTCTCGGGCGCCCTCGGCTTCGACTCCTTGCCTCCGGGCTCGGTAGCGCCGCCGATCGCCGCGCCGTTGCCGATGTCCACGTAGGTCAGGTGCTCGACACGTCCTTCCGAGTGGGGTCGGCGGTCCGGCGGCGGAAGGTAGAACACGCGCTCGGCGATTTCATTGGGCACTTCTCGACCCGCGCCCGTGCCGATCACGGACGCGCCTACGAGTGCGACGTGGGTCACCAGGCTGAAGATCGCGCTGTGGTTGACCGCTGACGTCTTGACGGACGAATGAAGCCAAACGCGCATGCGACGCCGCGCCGGAGCGAAAGGTGAAACCGCGTGATTGATAATTGTCGGACCTCACGGATGGGGCAAGAGGTCACTACCGCGCTGTTGGCGCACCAACCCGCCACCAACCCGACGGTTCCGTGGCGAACGCTACCAGTAGTCGTCTCCGTAGAGGGAGGGAACGCTATGGCTGACCCGACGCCGGATCAGTTAGTTTCCCCTCCTCGCTGACGACTGGATGACCGTGCAAGAGCTCACCCCACTTCTCCACGAGACCCTCGCTGGACGGTACGTCCTGAAGCGGGAGATCGGCCGTGGCGGAGCCGCGACGGTCTACCTCGCGCACGACGTACGCCACGAGCGTCTCGTAGCAGTCAAGATCCTGCACCCCGAGCTCTCCCACGCGCTCGGCGCGCAGCGCTTCCTGCGCGAGATCAAGCTCACGGCGAGCCTCCAGCATCCGCACATCCTCTCCATCCACGATTCGGGAGAGCTGCACGATCAGCTGTACTACGTCATGCCGTACGTCGAGGGCGACTCCATGCGCCAGCGACTCGGCGCCGACAGCCGGCTGTCGGTGGAAGAGACGGTGCGCATCGGGCGCGAGGTGGCGGGCGCACTCGCGTACGCGCACGAGCGGGGCGTCGTGCATCGCGACATCAAGCCGGAGAACATCCTCTTTTCCGGCGGCCACGCCGTGCTGGCGGACTTCGGCATCGCGCGCGCGATCAACCGCGCGCACGAGAAGATCACGCAGCAGGGCACGATCACGGGCACGCCGGCGTACATGAGCCCCGAGCAGGCGCGCGACCGCGCCTTCGACGGCCGCAGCGACGTCTACTCGCTCGCGTGCGTGCTCTACGAGGCGATGGCGGGCGTACCGCCGTTCGTTGGCGAGACGCCGCAGTCGTTGCTGACCCAGCGCATCTCGAAGGTCGCGCCGCTGCTGCGCGAATATCGCCACGATGTGCCGCCGCCCATCGAGGCGGTCATCGCGAAGGCGCTCTCCATGTCCCCGGACGACCGCTTCGACGATGCGCGCGCGTTCAGCGCCGCGCTCTCGGCGGCTGTGGGACATTCGGGCGAGACGGGCACGGCGCGCACGGCGCGTCGTCCGCTCAGCCGCAGTCCCTGGCTCTGGGCCGCCGCGGTGTTGCTGGTGGCGTTCGCCGGCGCGTCGGTGACGCCAGATGGCCGCGACCGGATCGACCTGCTTACCGGGCGCATCGACACCGCGCAGTACGCCGTGGTGCCGTTCCAGTACGCGGCGGGCGTGAAGGCGCCGGCCGAGGACCAGGAGCCGGTGTCGCAGGGATTGTATGCGGCGTTGCGCGAATGGAACGGGCTGAAGGTCTCGAGCGACATGAGTGTGTCCGACGCCCTTCGCAGCACCGAGGACGTCAGCCTGAGTGGCGTGCGCACCGTCGCACGCCGCGCGCGCGCCGGCAAGGTGATCTGGGGTCGCGTGTGGCTGACGGGCGATTCGATGAAGGTGCGAGCCGCCGTCTATGACGCGATCAGTGGCGTCTCGCTCAAGGAGAGGACGCTCACGGGTCCGCGCGACCTGCTGGTGACGCGCCCAGCTGCGCTGCGCGAGCTCGCCGCCGACCTGCTGCGTCTCGATGGGACGCCCGCGTCGGCGCACACGGGCGACGTCGGGACACGGTCGCTCGTCGCATGGCGCGCGTACCAGGAAGGCCAGCGCGATCTCATCACCTGGCGCGTGCTGCCGGCGATCGATGCGTTCGAGCGCGCTGTTGTCGCCGATCCGGACTATGCGCATGCGCAGGTGTGGCTCGCGCAATTGCTGGTCTGGCGCGGCGAGCAACTCACGCGATGGAGTCCGCACGCGAGCGCGGCACTGCGCACCCGTGCGTCGCTGAGTGAGCGAGAGATCACGCTGGTGAATGCGCTGCAGGCGCTGCAGATCGGCAACTACGGTGCGGCGTGCGGTGAATATTCGTCGCTTCGCGCCCGAGATTCGTTGGATGCCACGGCGTGGCTTGGGCTCGCCCACTGTCAGTGGGGTGACAAGCTTGTGGTTCCAAGCGCCGCAAGTTCCAGTGGATGGGCTTTCCGTGGCAGCATCGCTGCGGCCCAGCGCGCGTATGCCCGTGCACTGCAGATCGCGCCATCGGCGTTCTGCGCCTTTCCATTCAGTGCGGTCGAGCGCCTCTTCGTCGTCGAGCAGGCGGTCTACCGCCAGGGAGCTACGGCCGACAGCGCGCTCTTCTTCGGCCGACCCGATATCATCGGCGACAGCCTCGCCTACGTGGCACGTCCATTCCGGGAGCTTCAGGCCACCTCGACCGAGACACTCGCACCCGCGCTCGATCGCGCGCTTCAGCGCAATCGCGATGTCTTCGTCGGCATCCTCACGGCACTGACGCAGCGCCTGCCCGCCAATGCCGACGCATTCGAGGGACTGGCGCGTGTGCTCGAATCGCGAGACGAGATAACCGGTACACCGAACGGCGGCCATTCCGCACTGAGTGCGCTCGACCGCGCCCGCACGCTGGCCACCGACTCCGCGCAACGCGCCAGGCTCGGAGCCAGCGATGTGCGTCTGCATCTCAAGCTCGGCGATTTCGGCCGCACGGCCGCCATCGGCGATTCGATTCTCGCCGCGAATTCGTCGCTGAAGGGTGAAGGCGCCAGCTATCTTGCCGGCATTGCCGCCCTGCTCGGGCGTGAGCGCGCGGCGACCAACTACCTGCGTGCCAGCGGCTTCTCCGTCACGCTCGGCGGTGCGCCGGCCGTGCCGCTCCTCGAGGATGTGTCCACCGCGTTGTTCGTGCGTGCGGCGCTCGGCGTGTGCGACGATTCGCTGCGAGCGCTTCGCGGCAAGATTGAGACGATGCTGGAGAGCTACGTCAGCCCGAACAAGCGGGACGAAGCGCGCGTGGGCATTCTTTCCAAGCCCACACAGTTCAGCGTCGCGTGCCTGGGTGCCGCATCGTCATTGCCGCTCACGGGTCCGCAGATGCCGGTCATGCAGGTCATGCAGCACCTCGGGCGCGGCAATACGGCCTTGGCTCGCACGACGCTCGATTCCATGCAGCGAACGCGTCAACTGCTCCGCCCCGGCGAATACTCACTGGATTTCACGCTGACCGAGGCGTGGATTCGCGCAGCCTTGGGTGACACTGCCGCGGCCGCCCACCAGCTCGACGTCACCCTCACGGCGCTGCCCACCCTCTCGGCCTACATCGTGTACGAGCCTGGCATGGCGGCATCCGTGGGACGGAGTATGATTTTCCGCGCCGATCTCGCGGCGCGCAAAGGTGACGTCGGGACGGCAGCACTCTGGGCCGGACGCGTGCTCACCCTCTGGGCGCGCAGTGATCCCTCGCTGGCGCCCACCATGGCGCGCATGAAAGCCCTCGCAGCGAATCGCACGTAGTCGGAGAGTTCCGAAGGCAGTCGCAATTCCCCGCCGCACTTGGCCACCATTGTGGCCACTACATCACACACCCATGGAGGATTCGTGATTCACTTCACGTGTCGTCGCCATCACTTCGCGATCGCCGCGCTCGTTCTCATTGCCGCGTGTTCCAAGGGGGACGGGCCACCGGCTGGAGCCATGCCTGGCGCGCTCACCAAGCCCATCGATCAGTACACGGGCGATGAATTTGACGCCTTGGTGAAGTCGCTCAAGTACACGGGCAAGCACGAGAAAGAGCGCAAGTGCAAGAACTCGCCGGAGTGCAGTGGCACGAAGAAGGTCAAGGTCAGTGTGGAGGCCGTGGCGACGCAGGACTCCGTGGGCTCCTCGAATGTTCCGCAATACGGCGTCGTCTACATCCGCGCCATCAACGACGGCGACGCCGAAGAGGCGCGCTACAGTCTCGCGCCCGGGAAGATGTTCGAGTACTACCTGATCGTCTCAGCAGATTCGACCGGCGGCATGCAGTGGCGCCTCGAGCAACTCGACACGACGCCAAAGGCGCGCGCGCACAAGCAGGTTGGCACTGGCGCCTTCGAAGGTTGTAATCACACGTGGGTCGCCGGCGCGCAAGCCAACTTCAAGACGTGCGCAGATTCGTCGACGGCGTCGGTGGGTGGAAGGACGGTCCGGCTCGGCCTCGCAATGCAGTTCGATGAAGACCCGATGTGGTCAGCCTGCGCGAGTGGCTGCTGCATCGCCAGGTAGCGATCAGATCCCTGAGTGCTCGCTGAGCACTCGGAGGTGATGCAGTGCGTGGCCAGCCGCAATCCTGGCGAGCCCACGCACGCTCACGTCCGTGTTGCTCGTCACCCGCGACGCGTCCGCGCCTTCGCGGCGAACGCCTCGAACAACTTCACCGTGCTCGCGCGCACCGCCGCCTGATCCGTCGCTCGCACTGACCATCGCGCATGACGGACCTCGCAGCGAGCCGTACGTGGTCGTAGCGTTGCAGCAGTTGCAATTCCCGCCGCACACGGCCACCATCGTGGCCACACATCACATACCCATGGAGGATCCGTGATTCGACTCACGTGTCGTCGCCAGCGCGTCGCCGTTGCCGCGCTCTTGCTCGCCACTGCTTGCTCTAGCTCAGACAAGCCACCCGCTGCCGACTCTGTCTCGCCGGCGCCGCTCGCGCAGGCGCAGCGGCTTCCCGCTGCCGGAGCCATGCCCGGCGCGCTCACTAAGCCCATCGATCAGTACACGGGCGACGAATTCAACGACTTCGTGAAGTCGCTGTCCTACACCGGCAAGCACGACAAGCAGCGCAACTGCAAGAACTCCCCGGGATGCGGCGGCGCGAAGAAGGTCAAGGTCAGCGTTGAAGCGGTGGCGACGCAGGATTCCATTGCCGCGTCGACTGCCCCGCAGTACGGCGTCGTGTACGTCAAAGCCATCAACGACGGCAACGCCGAGGAGGCACGCTACAATCTCGCGCCCGGAAAGAAGTTCGAGTACTACCTGATCGTCTCGGCGATGCCGGCTGGCGGCATGCAATGGCGCCTGGAGCAGCTCGACACCACGCCCAATGCTCGCACGCACAAACAGGTGGGCACTGGCGCCTTCGAGGGCTGCAACCATAAGTGGGTTGCGGGTGCACAGGCCAATTTCAAGACGTGCGCAGATTCGTCCACAGCTTCGGTGCGTGGAAAGACCGTTCGCCTGGGGCTCGCACTCCAGTTCGACGACGACCCGATGTGGACCGCGTGCGCCAGCGGCTGTTGCGTCGCTAAGTAGCGATCAGACGCCGTAGCGCTCCCTGAGCACCTGGAGGTGATGCAGTGTGTGCCCCGTCATGATCCAGGCGAGCGCACGTGCACTCACCTCCGCGTTGCTCGCAGTCCCACGGCGCAGCCACGCCTCGTCCGGGAACGACTCCAGCAACCGCACGGTGCTGGACCGCACCACCGCCAACTCCGACACCAGGTCGGCCAGCGTGCGCGCATCGGAGTTCGCCGTCACGGCATAGTTGTTCTCCTCGAAGCCCGGCAGCGGCGTCGCATCGCCGCGCGCGACTCGCAACGCCCGGTACGAGAAGATGCGCTCGGCGTCGATCAGGTGGCCGATCACCGTCCGCACGCTCCACTTGCCCTCCGCGTAGCGATGGTCGCCCTTGCCCTCCGGAATGGCCTGGAGCGCGGAGATCACTTCTTCGCCCGTCCGCCGCAGCGTGCCCACGATGTCGCCGTCCGGCACTTTGGCCACGTAACCGGCATAGAAGGGCGCGTACTCCGACGCGTCGGGGCGGGAGCGGTTGGCAGCAGTCATGGTGGGAGAAGGGATCAGGTGGGAGCGAACGATGTGACCGCGGGCCTGCGCCACGTGACGAGCGCGAGACCAATCGCAGCGACGACAAGCGCGACCACCTGCGCCGACGTCACTGGACCGATCATGTCGCTCTTGGCGCGGAAGAACTCGACGACGAAGCGCTCGATGCCCGCGAGCACGCAATACACACCAAACAGCCAGCCGGGGCTGTGCAAGTGCCGGCGCAGGCGCCAGAGAATCATGAACATCACGAAGCCCAGCGCGACTTCCAGCAACTGCGTGGGATAGACGCTCACGAGCGTGTTCGCGCCAAGCGTCGCCGGCAGGTTGGCGTGGTAGACGGAGTTCATCACGCCGACGGTCGTCACGGGCAATCCTTCCGGAAACGCCACGGCGAGTGGGCCGTTCCACACGCGGCCGTAGTCATCGCCCACGGCCCAGCATCCCGTGCGGCCAATGGCGTATCCCGCCGCGATGCCCACGGCCGCACCGTCGGCGATACGAAGGAACGACTTCTTGCGCCACGCGATGACTGCCGCGCACAACAACACCGATCCGATGAAGCCGCCCCAGAAGACGAATCCGCCGCGGCTCCACAGCGCGCTCATCGTCCCCTGCAGGATGGCATAATAGACCTTCGCGCCCACGATGGTGCCCACCAGGGCGCCAAAGGTCACGTCGTTCATGATGTCCGGATCGTCGCCGCGTTCCTCGAGCACCGATTGCGCCACCCAGTGCGCAATGCCGAACGCCGCCATCATCGCCAGGCCGAAGCCGGTGAGCTTGATGGGACCGAGCGAGAAGTTGAAAGCGTGATGGATGATCGGGTCGGGATTCATTTCTTGCGTGGGCTCTGGACGCGCATCTTCGTCCACACGACGACTGACGTGCAGTTGCCCCCGCCCGTGCCGGAAAACTGCGCCGGCGTCGATGTGCCGTTGTAGACCTCGATGGCCGCGACCTCGCCGGGCCGGACGAACGAGTCGAGATCGCCCGCCGCCAGCTGTTGCCAGGGCGCGCCGTCCACGTAGATCGTCACGCAACCGCCCCCAGTCGACGAACGCGTCGACACGATCTGCATCTGGTTGTTGCCGGCCGCCTGCACGCGAATGCCCGGCACCGTGCGAAGGAGGTCGGTGAACAGCTGCGCGTTGCGGCGCTCGATCGTTTCCGGATCGATGAAGTGGCCGCCAGTGGATGATCGCTTGCGCTCCGAGTAGCCGACCTTCTGCAATCCCTCGTCGCGCGCGGACACGACTTCAACCGGCGAGAGCTCCGGCACGAAAATGCCGAGCTGCACGGTAACGCGCGCCGGTGTGCGCGCCGAGAGCTCGACGGTCTTCTCCGTGGGACGATGGCCGAGCTGCCGCACGACGAGCGACTGCGTACCGGAAGGCAGCGAGTCGAGCACGAATTCACCGTTCGCACGCGTCTGCGTCGCGGCGGCGGCCCCCATCACACCCACGCGCGCGCCCACCACCGGCGCGCCGCTGGCGCTCAGCACCCGGCCGAACACGCGCGCGGATCCGCGCTGCGCAGGCTGCGCGGTGCCGGTGTCCGTGCCTGCGATCTTCGGCAGCGCAGCGACACTCATGCTGCGCAGCGACAGCACCGCCTCGGTCTGCGACACGGTCACCTCAGCGGTGGCACCACCGTCCTTGCGCTGTGCCTGAAGCTTGCCCTCGAACGTCGCGGGCAGTCCGCACAATCGGTACGTGCCGTCGGCGGCGACGCTGGCCTCGCGAACGCGCGGCGCCTTCTTGATGCGAAGGTTCGCCGGGAGACCGGGGATGTCAGGGTCGTACCAGACGAACGAGACACGCGCGCCCACGGCCGGCTCGTCGGTGTCGGGTTCGCGAATGCGTCCGACGAGCGCTCCAGGTCCCAGCGCGCGACGCGCCGCCGGGCAGAACAGCGACGCAAGCACCTCCTCGCCAGGCACGGCCAGCAACGTGCGCGTGATCTCGTTCACCGCGAACTGCATCGGCGGCGACACGAGCGAGATGCCGAGCGTGTCGAGCATCGGGTGTTCCACCAGCAGGCGATAGCTGCCGGGCGGAATGCTGTCGAGGAGGAAGCGGCCCAGGGAATCCGTGGGGCCAATACGACTCGTGCCCTCGACCTGAATGAGCGCGCCGGCGAGCGGCTCACCGTGCACGCTGTCCATCGCCACTCCCTGCAGGTAGCCGAATTTCGGCACCTCGGCGGGCGCGGCAGGCGCGGTTGGGCCAGGCGGCGTCTTCACCGGCGCGGCCTTGGAGGCTGTGTCGCGCGCGGGAGGCTTGGCCGGAAGACGCGTGGGGATCCGCTGCGCCCACACCGGCGCAATACCGAGGACTACCCCCGCGAGGGGTACGAGAAGTCGAAGCAGGCGCATGGATTGGAATATACGGCAGGAGACTCCCGCCTCTACCCGCGAATCTCGCACGGAGGTCCCTCCGTACGGCAGCACATCCCTTCCGGAGCAGTCGCCGATGCATCGCACTACGACCCTTCTATTGATAGCCCTCGCGATCAGCGCTCCCGTCACTGCGTCCGCACAGGCGGCGCCGGCAGTCACGACCGCAGCGAAGCCGGCGCAGCTTCCGGCGGATTCCATGACGATCGCACGCAAATACACGCAATGGTTCTATACCAGTCAGATCGATAGCCTGGTGGCGCATCTCGACTCTGTGAACCGCGCCAAGCCCGGCATCAAGCAGCAGTACGAGTCCCTGACGGCGGACCTGGCCGTGCGCGGCGGCACTGAAAAGCTGCTGATGGACGAGAAGTTCATCACGCGAAACGGGGCAAGGCAGTACTGGCGTACGGCGATGTTCAGCATCTTCAGCGAACCGCTGCTGCTGCGCTGGGTGATCAGCGCCAAGGGTGAGATCCTCGGCATCGGCATGGGGCCGGCCAGCCAGGCACCGCCCATCGATCCCTGAGCCTCCACAAGTCGCGCGGCTGGCCTCCCCACCGGGCAGCCGTGCTTCCTCGCCGCGTCGCGGACTCCACGTCCGCGGCGCGGCGTGCTTTCTGCCTTGTACTTCGTCATCACCTTTACGGAGTCAGCCATGGGCGCAAAGCCAAGCAGCAACATGCAGAGTGATCGTCCGGAGTCCGGCGGCGCGAACCGGGACATGGAGCGCGAGAAGTCGGGCCTGCTCGATGTGGAGAAGTCGAAGTTCGCGGAAGAGCAGGTCGAGAAGCGCGGCAACCCGCCTGAGCAGCATTCGGAGCAGCACGAGCCGTTCTCGGTGGGATCGCCGCGCAACCCGGAGAAGTAGTCCTCGAACGGAGATCGGCGAACGGAGAACCGAGATCGGAGAACGGAGAACGGCGAACGGCGAACGGCGAGCGGCGAAACGGCGAGCGGCGAAACGGCGAGCGGCGCGGCGAACGACCGAAACGCTGTCATCCTGAGCGAAGCGAAGGATCTGCACTTGCGCGGTTCGTACCAGCAGGTGCAGGTCCTTCGCCGCGCTCAGGATGACAATATTGTCGTCCCGACAGGAGCGCGCAGCGCGACCAAGGGACCTGTTTGTTCGCCGTTCTCCGCTCGCCGTTCTCCGCTCCAGTACAAATGCCAAGTCGCAAGAATGTCCCGCTCCCCGCTCCCGATCTCGACGCCGAGCACGATCCCGGCTTCGCGGATGCGAGCGATCGCGCTGAGAATGCGCTGGCGTCCCTGGAACCAACGGGCATCGGCGTGCCGATCATGCGCGGCAACCGCGCGTCAACGCATGAAATCCGCATCGGCACCGCGTCCTGGACCGATCCGACCATGGTGCGCGCCGGTGTGTTCTATCCGCGCGGCACGTCGTCCGCCGAAGAGCGGCTCCGCTACTACGCCAGCCAGTTCGCCGTCGTGGAGGTGGACGCCACGTACTACTCGCTGCCCGATCCGGCCAACGCGCAGCTGTGGGCGGAGAGAACGCCCGCGGAGTTCAGCTTCCACGTCAAGGCGCACGCGTTGTTGACGGGCCAACCGACTGAGGTGGCGCGCCTGCCAGAGGGTCTCGTGCGCGAATTGCCCGCCGCCGTGGCGAGCAAGAAGAAGATCTACGCGAAGGACTTGCCCCGCGAGCTCGACGAGGCCGTGTGGACGTATTTTCTCGACGCGCTCACGCCGTTGCACGACGCCGGCAAGCTCGGGGGAATCCTCCTCCAGTATCCGCGCTGGTTCCTGCCCACGCCGGACAACAAGGCGCTGCTCGCGGAATCCGCGCAGCGGCTCGCGGGAATTCCCGCGACAGTCGAGTTGCGCAACCACACCTGGTTCAGCAGCGAGCGTTCCTCTCAGTGGACGCTCGACATGCTGCGCGACCTCGGCCTCACCCACGTCATCGTGGACGGTCCCCAGGGACTGGACAGCAGCGTGCCGGCGGTTGCGGCGGTCACGACGCCGTCGCTGGCGATGGTTCGCTTGCACGGCCGACGCTCAGCGACGTGGGAAGCCGCGAACGTGCCGACAGTCGAGCGCTATCGGTACCTGTACTCGCCAGCGGAGCTCGAGTCGTGGATGCCATTGATCGAATCTGCGGCGACGGAGGCGACGAGGACGATCGTGTTCTTCAACAACTGCTACGGGAACTATGGCTCGACGAATGCGCGGGAGATGATCGCGATGCTGTCGTCCTGACCACCACGTTGGACGAAACACGACGGGAGACAATCATCTCGTCTCCCGTCGTGTTGCCATGGTGGATCGAGCGCTCGGACTTACGCCTTCCGATCAATGCAGGCGGTAAAGTTCGGGTTACCGACCTGTTCGTCGGTTGTCACGGGAAGATTGAGGTCCTTCCCGAATACGCCGCCCTTGAAATGCTGTCCAACGGGGAACGTGTTCGAGCCGTCCGCAGCACGGCCGTAGTCGCGAATGAGCCGGCGCAGGTTGCCCAAACGGTGGCCGCGACCGAACTGCCAGAACGCCATCTCACGGAACAGGAGATCGACGCGACCGGCCGCCGTGCCGGGGTCGACCAGAGCGGGCAACGCGGGCACTGTCCAGCCAGGGTGCGTGCCCGTGGCCGTCGGGCTCGGCGCTGTAATCTGGAGCGGCGTGGCACGCAGGGCATTGAGAATCGTCATCATGCCTGCAGCGTTGCCTGTTTGAAGGGCCGCCTCGGCCTCGATCAATCGCGCATCGAGACCGTGGGTGAGAGCGACCGCTGACGTCTGTCCCCACAGGCTGTCCACCTGGATCACGTACGTGCCGCCGTCCTGCGACTTCACCGTGTCCCGGCCGTTGCTGGAGATCTTGTAGTTCGCCGGAACGCGCCGGTCCCTGGCCGACAGGAATGGGATGGCGTTCGCCACCAGAATGTTGCGCCCGTTTCCTTGCACGCTGTCGCTCACGGTGTAGCGGTTGGAGCTCGCGGGTTGGTTCCACAGCGTGTTGTCGCCGCCCGTCAGCGAGGCGGTGACGTCGTATCGGAACGTCGTGGGAATCCCGGCCACGAGTGCTGCGGCGGCGGGGGCATTGCTCAGGCCGATGCCAAGCAGTGCACGCGCCTTGGCGATCTGCGACGCGCGACGAACAATGACGCTGGCCGCGTCCGTTCCGCTGCTGCGGGCGATGGCGGTGTCGAACGACGCCACCGCTGCCGCAAACACTTCCGCCACCGGAAGGGGTTTGCCGAGGGTGACCACCTCGCCTGCCCCATCGCTGAGCGGAATGCCGTTGCAGAAATCGGAGGCCAACTGCAGTTCGGCGAAACCACGAGCGAAATACATCTCCGCAATCTCGGCCACCGGAGTGGGCCGGTACTTCACCAGCAGCTCGATCGCCTGGTTGGCCGAGGTGCGCACGCGGTACAACCGGCGCAACTGGTTGTTGACCGTTCCGTTGTTCAACTGCGACTGACGTTGATCCGTCTCGTCATTCTGTACGAACGTGGAGCTCGTCGCCCACTCGTCCGCCAGCAGGCCGCCGAAGAGCCATGTACTCTCGTCGTTCGCGGTGGCGCTGCGCAGGCGCGAGAGCGCCCCGTTTCGCACGGCGTTCGCGCCCGCGGCCGATTGCACGGACGACGGATCGATGATGGACGGATTCTCCGCCTCGAGCAGCGCGTCCTTCACCGTGTCGCATGCCACGAGTCCTGCCGATGTCGAAAGCGCGAGGGTCATCAAGACCGCCCGGCCACTCTTCAATAGAAAGCGCATCATAGTGGTGGTCGAAGGGTCAGAAGCCGATGTTCAAACGAACCTGGAACAGCGAGGGCGCCGCGAACGTCTGGAACTCACTGGGCGTGTCGCCGCCCCCGGTCGCGGTGAAGTCGCTCTCCGGATCGCTCCCCCGATAGTTCGTCCACAACTTCAGGTTGCGCCCCGAGAACACCAGGCTCGCATCACGTGCGCGCGTGCGGCCGAGCAGGCGTTGCGGCACCTGGAGTGACACGCTCGCCTCACGCCATTTCACGAATGCGCCAGGCTGGAGGTAGCCGTCGAGCGTCTTCTCAGGTGAGTAGATCGCCGCCACGACCATCGCCTGCTCCTCGAGTGATGCGGCGGGATTGAACATGCCGTTGCAGTTCGGCCGCGTGCACCGGATGCGCTCCGTGTTGTTGTAGTAGCGGTTGCCGCCACGCCAGTCGAACAGGTTCTGAATGCGAATGGTGCGGTTGAACAGATCGATGCCCGACGTGAGCGTCGTGAGATATCGGGGCTGGGCGTATCCGCGGAACGTGCCGATGCCCACGATGCTCCGCTTCGCCAGGCCCGTCACCGGGTCGATGCTTTCACCGTACAGCGTGTCCGACTGTACCGTGACTTCGTTGACCGTCAGGATGCCATCACCGTTCTTGTCGTCCCAGCCACTGATCGGCCGTTGCCAGATTCCGCCGATCGGATATCCCGCGACCGTCCAGTTCGTGACGCCGACCTGCGGAGGCGTGGTACCCAGGCTCACCACCTTGTTGGCGTTGAGCGAAGTGCTGAACTGGAAGTCGAGACCGAGATTCTTCCGCTCGAGAATGGGACCGCCGAGGGTGAGTTCCAGGCCGGCGTTTTTCACGGCGCCAAGGTTGGCGCGCTGGCTCGTCGCGCCCGAGCCGGCTGACGGCGCGATGATCGCGCTGATGAGGGCATCCTTCGTCAGACGAGAGTAGTACGTCACGTCGAACTGGAGACGGCTCCCGAACCAGTGCGAGTCGAAGCCCGTCTCCCACTCCGTTGACCGCTCCGGCTTGAGGCTGGGATTGCCGATCGCATTGAACGTCTCGATCGCCTGATCGGAGTTCTTGATGCTCGCCGAGCCCGCGGAGTACGTGCGCAGCGCGTCGTTGGGTCCGGGCTGGACCCCCGACGCTCCATTGGCCACGCGAAGGCGCAGATCGCTGATGGCACGGAAGACTCCACCCTTGGGGAAAAAGCCCTCGTCAGACACCAGCCATGACACACTGGCCTTGGGGTAGAACACACGCTGGAAGTCCGTCCCGAACGCGCTGTTCTGATCCGAGCGAACGGCCGCGATGATGAACAGGCGATCGCGGATCGCGGCGGTTTCCTCGAGGAAAACGCCCCACGTCTTCTGGAGCTGGTAGAACTCGGTGGCGCTCGGGATGGCGCCCTGGCTGGCGGTCGTCGCGCCAGGGGGAAGCGTCACGCCCGCTGCCTGGTTCTGGTCCTGACGGAAGTTGTTGTACTGCGTCCCGATCGTCGTCTTGAGGTTGAGCGACTTGAAGCGCGACGGATTGTAGTTCGCCGTCGCACCAAGGTCCGCGGAGAGGTTCGTAATGTTCGCGCGCGCGTTGCGTGCTTCGCCGTCGCGATACGTCGCGGTGAGCGGCCAGCCTTCGCCGTTCATGTGCAATCGGTTGTCGACGCGCCCGCTGAAATCGGTCCCAAAGTTGGCGCGCGTTTGCAGCCAGCTCGAGGGACGCCAGTTGAGACTCGTGCTGACGATCACGCGGTTGACGTTCTGCTGTAGCTTCTCCGCCCAGATCTGGCCCGGCGTGCCAGCGCGGTAGCCCAGCAGGGAATCCGGAAGGCCGGCGATGAGACCGTTGTTGCGATAGCCCGGCCCGCCAAACGCCTGCGAGCCGATGCCGACGGTGTTGTTCGATTCGTTGCTCGTGAGCGCCTCGACGGTGTTGTACGCGAAGTTGAACAACGCGTCGAGCTGCGGATTCACCTGCGCGCTGAGATTGGCCCGGAAGCCGTTCAGCAATCGGGAGTTGGGCCGCTCCTGCCAGGGATGGATCGTGATGCCAAGCGAGTCGAACCGGTTTCGCTCGTATTCGTCGAGCTGGAAGACACCCGTCTCGTCGTCGCGCGTGCCGGAGAGGAAATAGCGGATCGCCTCGTTGCCGCCGGAGATCTGCGCGCCCGCCGCGTACCGATACCCAGTGCCGAGTGGCGTGACGCTCGGATCCTTGATCGGGGTATAGACGCGAACGCTGTCATAGCCGAGCGACCCATCGGACTTCCGGCACGTGCCGGCGGAGACCATGACGAGTGTGCACTGGCCGGACAGGATCAGCCTGGCGCCGGTGGGACTTGCGCCAGCCAGGGTGTAGTTGTCTGCGTACCAGTTACGGTCCTTGAGGATGCCCGTCTCGAGGTGGGTCGTCCAGCGCGACGATCCGGCACGGCCCTTCTTCGTCGTGATGACGATGACACCGTTCGCGGCGTCGGTGCCGTACAGCGTGGCCGCCGATGGTCCCTTCACGATCTCCACGTTCTCGATGTCTTCCGGGCTGATGTCACCGAGGCGGCTGAAGTTGCTGCCTCCATTGCCGAATGCCGTCGAGCCGTTGTCAGCGCTCATCCGGATGCCGTCGATGACGAAGATCGGCTCGTTCGAGAGGCTCAGGCTGCTGATGCCGCGCACGCGGATGCGCTGGCCTGCGCCCGTCTGCGTGCCCTGCTGCACCATCACCCCAGGCGCGCGCGCCGTGAGCACGTCGGCGAGAGTGCGGACAGGAGCCGTCTTCGTCAGGTCGGCCACCGAGATGTTCTCGGTCGCATTGCCGATCTCCACGCGACGCTGCGGGCCCGTTGCCGTCGTCACTACCTCCTGCAGGCGCACCAGCGCGGCCGCCATCGCGAAATCGAGTGAGGCCGTCTGGCCGTCCACCACGCGAACGGGCTTCTTCTGCTCGGTGTGACCGACGCGGTTCACGCGAACCTCCGCTGCACCAGCCGGCACCCGCCGCAGCGTGTACTTGCCGTCTGCGCCCGTCACTGTGGCGAGACTGGTTCCAATGATCGTGACGCGGGCTTCCTGCAGCGGAGCTCCGCTTGCCTGCTCCGTCACGGTGCCTGTCACGGTGCCCTGCGCTGCCGCGACCGCCGCCGTCGTCACCAGCAACAGTGCCGCGACACCCGCGCCGGCGACGCGACTTCGTATCGAGCTTGATCTCATCGAAACTGCCCCCCTGAAAAGTTGACTCGCGTCGGCGGAGCTCCGGCGTCTAAAGTCATCGCCGATCGCGATCTCGTTGTACGCACTGCTCCTGCAATCACTATGAGCGCGACTCGCCTCTATCGCGGCCGGCCGAAGTCTCGATACGCTCGCGTCCTGCATGCGCGAACGCTTCAAAGCACGAGAGAGTTCCCGTCACATGAGCGGACGGCGGGGATGCACGACGTGTCGGCGATGCGGCACCGTGACGACGGACGCGCACGACGCGTGATGACGCGATGAGCGCACCGCGCTCACTCGCGCGCCCATGGATGATCGTGTGTCGCGCTCGCCTGAACTTGTCCCGGCTCTGCACTCCCCAACGACATGCACCTCGGGATCGCTCACGCCGTCACAGCATTTCGCTGCGCGACCTACATGCGAAACAGGTAGCTCGCCTTCACGAAGAGCGCGTCGTCCGTGCGGTCGTAGCCGCGCAAGCCCAGGCTCGACGGAAATTCGAACGGCTCGGCGAGACCGGCCGCGCGGCTGTCCGCGTACCCCGTGCCGTAGCCGAGAAACACGACGGTCCCCGGATTTGGTTGATACGAAAATAGGAAATCCCCGCGGAAGCTCGTGCGCTGACACGCGCGCGTTACGCCGAATACGCCGCCGTTGCAGGAATCGTTGGTGAGAATCGGACGACCCGTGCCGCCTCCCTCGTCGCGCAGCGCATCGCGGAACACCGAGTTGAATTCGCCCACCAGCCGGACAAACACCGGGCGCGCAATCTGATACTCCATCTTGAGACGCGGCACGCGGATATTGCCGACGATGCTGCCGTCGCTGCGACGATTGTAGCTCTGGAGGTTGTACGTCGCGTTGAGCCGCAGCCGGTCCGTGGGACGCACGTTCAGCGTGTACGTCGCGAACACGATGTCGGACGACGCCCACTCGGCGAAGTTCTCATCGCGCCCGATGAGGTAGAACACGCTCGCCGAGATCCGGCGGCCTTGCGGCGTCGAGAGATTGATGAACGGGTCGTTGTTGCCGATGCGCGGCACGCCGACGAACGGCAGCGTGTCGCCCTTGACGCCGAGGATGCGGTAGTTCGCATACAGCGCGGGATCGAAGCCGAACGTCTCCAGGAAGTAGCCAGCACCAATGTTCCAGCCGCCGCGCAGCGTGGCGTTGAGGTTGAAGTGCATCTTCTTCTCGATCGCCTCGTCCTGGTGCACGAAGCTCTGGTAGCGCCACGTGCTGAGGTAGCGTGGCCCGAACGTGATCGACTCCAGCAGTGCGCCCGGCTTGCCGAACGTCGTGAAGCGATGATCGAAGCCCGCCACCACAATCCCGCCGCGCGAGATGAAGCCGCTCTGCGCGCGGAAGTCCTCGTGGACCCCGTCCAGGCTGTAGCCGAATCCGAACCGCTTGCCGTTGCGGTTCACGCCAACGCGCCAGAGCGGCGCATCGAACGTGCGCGCCGACTGCTTCGTGAAGCTGGTCGCGTACTGTCCCTGGAGACTGTAGATGCCGCCGAACAAATGATTGCCGTCGACGTTGGCGACGCGATTGTAGTTGCTCCCGTCGATCCGGTCGGTGTAGGCCACGCCGAGCTTGGAGGACCTGCCGATGTCGCGCTGCACGCGCAACAGCGTGATGTACGGATTGTCCACGCGGGACGTGGAGCCGACCTTGTCGTCCACGGCGCTGAGGAACGCGACGCTGGTGCCCGCCACCTTGCCCGTGAGCTTCGCTGCGCCGACTGGCTGGATGATGCGTCGCGTATAGATGAGCGAATGCGGCGTGGCAAACTGCTCCATCCCATCGAGGAAGAAGGGCCGCTTCTCGGAGAAGAACAGTGACTGCCTGGGGTCGAACGTGAACTGGCCCGCATCCGACTCGACCTGCGAGAAATCCGGGTTGATCGTGCCGTTGAGCGTGAGGTTGTTCGTGATGCCCCAGCGCGCGTTGCCGCCGATCTCCGGGCGGTTCGCATCGAAGCGATCGGCAGCCGGAATCGCGCCGCGCGGCGCGCCCACCGTGCGCTGCGTGATCTCCGGATTCATGTCCACCACGAGCCCGCGCCGCAAGTCCGTCAACTGCTCGAGCGAGCCCGATTGCGCAAGGAACGACAGCCCCGCTCGGCGCGCCGGCGTCCAGCTGTTCTCGTGTCCGGAGTGCTGCACGATGCGCACGACGTTGAGGCCCCACGTCTGGGCGAGCGCCGACTGGTATTTGAGGCTCTTGAAGGGGATGCGCACCTCCACGACGTAGCCCTCGGAGACGACGCGTCCCTTCGACGTGAACACGTAGTCCGCGCTGACGTCGGTGGGGTCGCGCGCGAGTGCCGCGCCGCCGATGCTGCTCGAGCGGTTCTGGTTGGTCTCGACGATGGTGCCGTCCGACTGCACGCCGAACGGATTGACGGCGAACACCGTGGCCTGCCGCCCGTCGTTGAACGTGCCGAGGAGGATCTGGATGTGGTCGTCGGACGCGATGCGGTCGCGGTCGGCGAGCGTGGCGCGCGGCGCGCCGTGCTTCTCGAACGCGCGAATGCCGAAGTGGATCGCGGTGGCGGAATACCACACGAGCACCTCGGTGGAATCGTCGGCCGCCGCGCCGTCGTTCGGGGAGAACTGGCTGAAGCCAGTGAGCAGCGCCGCCTTCGCCCACTGCGGCTCGTCGAGCGCTCCGTCAGTGGCCAAGCCGACTTCGTCGAGCCGCGGTGGGCGCACCTTGATCTGGTTGGCGCGGCCGTTGTACGTCTCGGGAGCGTGCGCGGCGCGGATGACGGGCGCGCGCGGCGGGACCGTGAGCGTGGCGGCGAGTGCGACGAGGACAGAGGTCAGCATGGCGTGATCGGGACGGGAGAACGCGTGGGACGTTCATTCGCGTACAACATTGTATACACAGTCTGCGACGCGCTAGTGGGATCGGCGTCGCGCCGAAAACGAAAGCAGGAACGACGCGGCGCCCGGCGCAACTGCGCCGGGCGCCGCCTCACCATTCCCTTACTTCTTCGCCGGCGTGATGACGAAGTCGCTGATCTGCACATCGAGGTTGTGGTTCACGCGGAGGCCGACGTTGCCCGCCAGGGAACCGAGGTACGGCGCCGACAGCGCGTGCACCTGCTTGCCGTTCACGAGGAGGCGCACCGAGTCCGGCTTCGAGGCGTCGATGCCGAGCACGTTCGTCGAGACACCCTTCGCGTCCTGCTTCTTGATCGCGGCGTGATCGGTCCACGGAATGATCTTGTGGATCGCCTCCCCCGCGCGGTGGTTGACGAGGAACTTCCCGTCGCCGCGCACCAGGAAGTACGCGTAACTCTGGTCGGCGGAAGTGAGCTTGCCGCCCTGGAAGAACAGGCCGTAGGCCTCCGCATGCTCCGGCGCCTTGGTCTGGCGGATGGTTGCCGACGCGGAGAACGGGCCGGTGACCTTGCCCTTCTCGCTCCAGAAGATCGCCGCTGGCCCCGTGGTGACGCGATAGCCCGTGCCCGCCACTGCGAAGTTCGCATCGGCGAGCTTCGCGGTCGCGTCGTCGGTGCGTCCGGTCCAGCCGGCGGGCAGCGGACCGCCGGCGACTTTCTTGTCATGGTCATGCGCCATCTGCGCCGACACCGGCGCGGCGGCGACGAGGACGAGCGAAAGGGTCGTGACGGAACGGCGAATCATGGTGGGACTCCTGTGAGATGTATGCGGCGGACTACGATGCCGATGCGGCGGATACGGTTTCGGTGATCTGCTCGACGTGACGTGCCTCGTGCTGCCCGACGAACAAGATCCACTGATACAAGTCGATCTCGCCGAGCACCGGGTGCAGGTGGGTGATCGTCCCCAGCGCGAGTCCGTCGGCCTCAGCGAGCGCGGCGCGCAGCATCGCGCGGGACTCCTCAAGCTGTTGCTGTACCACAGCGGGGTCCGGAAGTTCCTGTGGCGACACCCGCTCCGGCGCGACGAGGCGCCGGCTCCGGTCCATCAGCCCTCGCCCGTCGAGCGTGCCGAGTACGGAGCTCGCGTCCAGCTCGGCGGGATGGCCCATCGCACGCGCTTCGCTCACGCGCTTGTCGATGAGCTTCGCGACGCCACGCTCCACGCGATGCAGGTGAAAGCAGACCTCGGCCACCGACCACTGGTCGGGCGCGGGACGAACCGCCCACCGCTCTCGCGGCAGCGGCGCGGCCGCGTCGAGCACGCGTGTGCGCTGGGTCTCGAGATAGTCCAGCAGTTCGGTGAGACGAGGATGCATCGCGCGCAGGGAGGTGGGGCTTCGAAGCTGCGGAGGCGTCCGCGTCCACGCAAGCGCAGGGCATCGAGCGCGGAGCGCGCTCTGCCAAGAACGCCCGTGATGCGCTAGCCTTACACATGGATCTGATGGCACCGTGTCCCCTCTCGGGGCCACTCTCGCAGCGGCTGCGAGCCGCGAAGGAAGAGCTGACGCGGCGCTGGCTCGACCGCATCAGCGACCGCGTCGCGATGGATCCCAACAAGATCTTTCCGACCGACGACCTCCTGGATCACGTCCCGCTGCTGATCGTCGGGATCGCGGACTACATCGAGAACCCGACGCAGCACGTGTCGGCGGACATGCCGGTGATCGCCAAGGCGATGGAGCTCGGCGCTCTGCGCCACAACCAGGGCTTCGACGAATACGAGCTGCTCAAGGAATACGAGATCTTCGGCAGCATCCTGTTCACGTTCCTGAGCCAGGTCGTGGATGACATCGACCTGAAGTGCTCGCGCAGTGAGCTGATGCTCTGCGCACACCGGCTGTTCCACGCCATCGCGCTCATCCAGCAGGCGACAACGGTGCAGTTCCTCGCGCTCATGAAGGAGCGCCTGCACGAGCGCGAGGAACGCCTGCGCGCGTTCAACCGATCGCTCACGCACGAGCTGCGCAATCGCATTGGGGCAACGATGGGCGCCGGCCAGCTGCTCCAGCTGGGCGAGCTGGCCGCCGTGGACCGCGAGCGCCTGGTGGGGATCGTCGTCCGGAACATGGAGAGCATGCGCGTGGCACTCGACAACCTGCTGGAGCTCTCGCGGGTCACCGCCGACACCCGGCAGCAGCGCCACATCCTGTTGCCACGCGCCGCCGCGGAGGTCGTTCGCCAGCTGCGCGAGCTGGCCCGGTCGCGCGACGTGCGCGTCACCCTCGACGACGAGCTGCCGGAGGTGGAGATCAATGCGGCCGCGGTGGAGCTGTGCCTGATGAACTTCGTCTCCAACGCGCTCAAGTATTCGGACGACCGGCGCCCGGACAGCTGGGTGCGCGTGAGCGGCCGCATGATCTTCGCGACGTCAGAGACGCCGGGTCACGTGGTGGTGGAAGTGCGCGACAATGGACGCGGCGTGCCGGTGGACCAGCGCGAGCGGCTCTTCGAGCGCTTCTTTCGCGCGGGCGCCGAAACGGTGACCGGCATCGAGGGCACAGGGCTCGGCCTGAGCATCGTGCGGGAGACGGTCGAGTCCCTCGGCGGCGAGGCGTGGGTCGAGTTTGCGGAGGGCGAGACGGTGTTCGCGTTCTCGCTGCCGTCGCGCCGAGCTGGTGACGTTCCGCGCGAAACGCCGATGAGCAACATCGCCATCGCGCGATCCTCGTCCGGCGCAACGATCAGATAGGCGCGTGCAGGGCCGCCAGCGCGTCCGGCGTGTCTACGTCCACCGGCATGAGGCCCGTCACCGCCAACTCCGCGACGCGATCACCAAGGCCAGCAAGCACGGAACGCGCTCCCACGTCGCCGCGCAGGGCGAGCAGTGCCGCGAAGCACGCGCGAGAGAACAGCACTGGATGGCCGCGACCATCCTCATACAACGGCACCACGGCGTCCACGTCTCCTGAGCGCCAGCGGTCGATCAATGCGCGCGTGACGTCGGGCCGCGCGAGCGGCTGGTCCGCCAGTGCGATGACCACGGCTTCTACGTCCTGGGAGAGTGCCTCCACGCCGGCACGAATGGAGCTCGCCATCCCTTCCGCATGCGCCAGGTTGATCACGAAGCGCACGTCCATGCGCGACAGCGCCTGCGTCGGAGCGTCGGCGCCCGGTGCGATCGCGACGTACACCTCGTCCACCGCAGCGAGCAGCGACGCGGCGCTCCAGCGGACGACGGCCTTGCCATGCAGCTTGGTGCAGAGCTTGTCCGCGCCGAAGCGGCTGCTGCGCCCCGCTGCGAGCAGCAGACCGGCAATCATGCGTGGAGGTCCGCGGCGTCGAGTGCGTCGCGCCACGCCGTGCGGATCTCGTGCGCACCCTGCGCATTGGGCTCCACGAACGAGCGGCGCCAGTACCAGCGATCGCCCTCGGGGGCGGTGGCCCCACGTCCCAGGAAATGCGCGTACACGTCTGCCAGCACGACATTCGGCGTCCCCTCAGCGAGGCGGCGAATGTGTGCGTTCATCCGGTCCAGCACCGCGAGCGGCAGCACGCCCGCATCCTCCAGCACGCCCGGGATCCGCCCCGTCCGGTCGGAGGGATCGTAGATCGTGGAGAGCACGATCACCGCGCCCGGTCTCGTCCGGCGAATGGCGTCGAGCATGAAGTCGTAGGCTTCCGCGACGTCGCGCGCGATGGCCTCCAGCAGCGAGGCGCGCGGGCGAACGGAGAACGCGCTGAGCAGGTCGTTGCCGCCCACGGTCAGCGTCACGAGCGTGCTCTCGCCACTCTCGTCCACCTGCGCGAGCTGCTCGCCGAACACGTCGCCGATGGACGCGTCGTCCGTGGCGAGGTTCTGGAAGCTGATGCCCAGATAGCGCGAGGCGAGGTCGTTGCCCTGCTCCTCTGGCCAGCGCGCGTCGTCGTTCTGGTAGAGCAGCGACGCCGCGCCAAGTGGAGCCACGGCGCCAGCGGTGGGCACGCGCTCGAGCGCCACGGCCACGTCGGTCTCGCCCGCGTCGAGCGCCGGGTAGAGGTCGATCGACGTGGAGTCGCCGAGTGCGATGTAGTGGGTGAAGTATGGAAGCATTGGAGTTCTTGTCGTCCCGACAGGAGCCGTAGGCAGCCTGCCCCGAGCGAAGTCGAGGGGAGGGACCTGTTTGCTACACGCCCTCCAACACCAGTCCACGCGTCGCGAGAATGCGCGCCACCGTCTCGCCGATCTTGTTGTTCGGCGTGCTGGCACCGGCAGTGACGCCGATGCGCACGGCGCCCTCGCCGCGCATCCAGCTCGAGCCCGTCAGCTCGACGTGCTCCACGCCCGCGAGGCGATACCGCACTGCGCCCGTCTCCGGATCGATGCCCGACGCGTCCTCGATGTGGTACGTCGGCACGCGCTCCGCGCAGAGGGCGGCCAGCGAGATGGTGTTGCTCGAGTTGAATCCACCGATCACGATCATCGCGTCGAGCGGCTCCTCGAGCAGCGCGAGCACCGCGTCCTGCCGCTCCTGCGTCGCGCTGCAGATCGTGTCGAAGGTCCGAAAGCCGGTTGCGCGCGCCTCGTCGCCGCGCGCGCGTGCCATCGCGAGACCCACTTCCTCGCCGATGGCCAGCGATTCCCTCGCCAGCATGGTGGTCTGGTTGGCCACGCCGATGCGCCGCAGGTGCAGGTCGGGGTCGAAGCCAGGCGACACCGCGCGCGCGAACTGGCTGAAGAAGTCCTCGCGTGACATGCGTCCCTCAATGTACTCGCAGACGGCGCGCGCCTCGTCCATGTGCCGGACGATCAGGTAGCGTCCGTCGGGATACTTCATGACCTGCGACGCCGTGGCGCGCGTCTCCTCGTGGTAATACTTGCCGTGAATGAGCGCGGTGAATCCGTCGCGCGCGTACGCCTCGACGCGTTTCCAGACATTGAGCACGGACCCGCACGTGGTATCCACCAGCACGCAGCCCACGGCGCGCAGCGCCTCGAAGGCGGCAATCGTGACGCCGAACGCCGGCAGGATGACGACGTCTTCCGGGCTGATCGAGCTGAAGTCGAACACACCGTCCGCATTGGGCTCGAGGATCTCGATGCCCATGTTGCGCAGCTTGCCGTTTACGTGCGGGTTGTGGATGATCTCGCCCACCAGGAGCAACCGCCGGTCGGGAAACTTGCGCCGAGTCTGGTAGGCGTACTCCACCGCCCGTTCCACGCCGTAGCAGAACCCGAACTCACTGGCGAGACGGATGGTGACGTCGCCGACCGTGAGCGTGTAGTCCTGGTCGCGCAGCACATCCACCAGGCGTCCGTTGTAGTCCACGGACAGGTCGTCCCGGACGTCGGCCTTGAGGCCGAATCCCTTGCGGAAGTACGTGGCGGACGGGTCGTTGGACGACATGCATCGAATCTAGCGACTCGCTGCGCCGCTGGCATTCGAATGCCACAGCCATAGCTTGATTCGCATGTCCCATGAGTCGGACTTCATCGCGCTCCAGTCCGCACTGGCAGGCGAATACTCGCTGGACCGGGAGATCGGGCGCGGCGGCATGGGCATCGTGTACCTCGCGCGCGAAGTCAGCCTCGCGCGTCCCGTGGCCATCAAGGTGCTGCCGCGACACCTCGCCGAGCGTGCGGACCTGCGCGAGGCGTTCCTGCGCGAGGCGCTGACGGTCGCGCGGCTCAATCATCCGAACATCGTGCCCGTGCATGCGGCCGGCGAACGCGCGGGCTTCGTCTACATCGTCATGGCATACGTGGAGGGCACCACGCTGGGCGAGCGCATTCGCTCGCGCGGTCCGCTGCTGCCGGGCCAGGCGGCGCGCGTGCTCCGCGAGGTCGCATGGGCACTCGCCTACGCACACGGCGCGAGCATCGTCCATCGCGACGTCTCGGCGGAGAACATCCTGCTCGAGCGTGGCAGCGAGCGCGCGTTCGTCACGGACTTCGGCATTGCCAGCGCGATGCAGGTCGCTGCGCTCGACGCGACCGGCAACGTGATGGGCAACGCGCACTACGTCAGCCCGGAGCAGGCGGCCGGCGAGCCGCTCGACGCGCGGAGTGATCTCTATTCACTGGGCATCGTCGGCTATTACGCGCTCACGGGCCAACTGCCGTTCGACGGGGAGACGAGTGCCGAGGTCGTGGCGCAGCATCTCAATACGATTCCGAAGTCGATCACGAGTGTCGCTGGCTCGGTGCCGCCGCGGCTCGCCGCGGCGGTCGAGCGTTGTTTGCACAAGGAGCCCATCCGCCGGTATCGCAACGCGGAGAGCTTCGCGGAGGCGATCGACCTCGCGTTCGAGCACGCGAAGGAGATTCCCGCGCCGTTGCGGTCGTGGATCAACCAGGGCGAGCGCGAGTTGCCCGCACGGCTCGCGCTGCTCGGCATCGGCACGATTACCGGCATCACACTCGCCATCACGTTCCGCGAGCCGCTCTTCTTCCCGCCGCCGCTACTGCTCTACGGAGGATTGAGCACCCTTCCTGCGCTGGCGCGGCTCCGTCGAGTGCTGGCCGAGGGATATCACGTCGACGACCTGTACTCCGCGCTGCGCGAACATCAGCTCGCACGTGGCGAAGAGATCGAATATGAGCGGCGACTGGACTCGCCACGTGTGCGAACTGTGCTACGAGTTCTGTTCGGTGTCTCTGCAGGCACAACGGCTATCGGCACGTGGATGATGCTCCGCCAGGTGATCGATAACCCATCGCTTGAGGTGTTCGGCCGCGCTGTCTCGGACGTCACAGGGCCGGTCCTGCTGACGATGCTGTTCTCCCTCATCGGCCTCACGATCTCCGGCGTGCCGCTGGCGGGTGAATTCATCCGGAACCACCTGTCCAGCCGCCTCGCGACGGGCAGCATCTCGTTCTGGAAGAGCAGGTGGGGTGCGCGGATCGCGAAGCTCGCTGGCTTTGGATTGAAGCTCGCCGAACGCCCCACACTCGGCATGCCGGTGCTCACCGAAATCGCACTTGGCCGAGCCACCGACCACCTGTTCCAGGCGCTGCCCAAGGCCGCTCGGCGCGAACTCGCCGCCATCCCCGAGACCGTGCGCCGCCTCGAGGGCGACGCGTCGAAGCTGCGCGAGAGCATTGCTGCGCTGGACGACCAACTCGCCGCGTTCGACCGCGGTGGGAGCGCACTCGAGGACGCAGCGCGCATCGCAATGGCGGCGCGCCTTCGGGGCACGCGCGCGCTCGCCGCGCAGCGGTTGGCGGCGACGGTGGTTGCAATCGAGAACATCCGGCTGGACCTCTTGCGACTGCAGATGGGCAGCGCGGGCATCGAGTCGGTCACGGCGTCCCTCGAGGCAGCGCAGCGAATCGGCGAGCAGATCGCGTACGCGGTGGACGCGCAGGCGGACGTGGCGCAGTTGCTGACGGCCGAGCCGCTCCACCCGCGCGATGCGCAGCGACACATCGCCGACGCGGGTGACGTAAATGACGAACACGACGACGACGCCGACACACCCGTCGGCGGAGTACCCGCCACACACGGTTGATCATGTCTCGTAAGCCGCAGCAGCCCGACGCCGATTTCATCGCCCTCCAGGAAGCGGTCGCCGGCGAATATTCGCTGGACCGAGAGATCGGCCGCGGCGGCATGGGCATCGTCTACCTCGCCCACGAAGTGAGCCTCGCGCGGCACGTTGCCATCAAGGTCCTGCCGCCTGCCCTCGCCGCGCGTGACGAACTGCGGAGCGCCTTCCTCCGCGAGTCGCAGACCGTCGCTCGGCTCAACCATCCGAACATCGTGCCGGTCTACGCGGCGGGCGAGCGTGGCGGTTTCGTCTACATCGTGATGGCCTACGTGGAGGGCATCACGCTGGGCGAGCGCATTCGCACGCGCGGGCCACTGCTGCCCGGTCAGGCGGCGCGCCTGCTGCGCGAGGTGTCGTGGGCGCTCGCGTACGCGCACGCGGCGGGCATCGTCCATCGCGACGTCACCGCCGAGAACATCCTGCTGGAGCGTGGCACCGATCGCGCGATCGTGATGGACTTCGGCATCGCCAGCGCGATGCAGAGCGCCGCGATCTCGGACGATGGCCGCGTGATGGGGAACGCGCACTATGTCAGTCCCGAGCAGGCGGTGGGTGAGCGCGTCGACGCGCGCAGCGACCTCTACTCGCTTGGGGTGTGCGGCTTCTACGCGCTCACGGGACAGCTGCCGTTCGACGCCGAGACGCCAGCGGAGGTGGTGACGATGCACTTGACGGTGACGCCGCCGCCCATCGCCTCCCTCGCTCCGGCGGTGCCGGCGCGGCTCGGGCAGGCGGTGGATCGGTGTCTCGCGAAGGAGCCGCTGCGTCGCTATCGCAACGCGGAGAGTTTCGCGGAGGCCATCGACCTTGCATTCGAGCATGCCAAGGAAATACCGGCACCGCTGCGCGTGTGGATCGGGCGAGGTGAGCGAGAGTTGCCCGCGCGTCTCACGATTGTCGGCATGAGCGCCTTGCTCGGCGTGGCACTCGTCACGGCATCGATGCATACGTGGGCGTTTTTCGTTCCCGTTGGAATCGCCACCACGATGAGCGTGCTTCCCGTCCTCCTGCGTTTGCGCCGCGTGCTCAAGGACGGTTACCACGTGGACGACCTCGCGGCTGCGCTGCGCGAGCATCGGCTCTTGAGAAGCGAGGAGATCGCGTACGAACTCTCGCAGCGCTCCCCCCTCGCGCACCGCATCATGCAAGTCACGCTCGGTGTGACGGTGGCCGGCATTCCGCTGTTCGGGTTCCTCACCAGGCTGCTGGAGAACGGGAGCCTCGGTGGACGCGACGTCGTGAAAGAAGCCTGGCTCTACGGTGGCATGTTCATCTGCTTGGGCGTAGGCCTCGTATCCGCCGTCGGACTGGGCGGCAACTACCTCCGACAGAAGCTCTCCGCGCGCATGAGCTCCGCGACCATATCGTTTTGGAACGGCAAATGGGGGAAGCGCCTCGCGCAGGTCGCGGGCTTGGGGCTCGAGCCGGCGGATCGTCCGGCAGTCGGCATGCCCCTGCTCACCGAGGTGGCACTCGGCCGAGCCACCGATCATCTCTTTCAGGCGTTGCCCAAAGCGCGGCGACGCGAGCTCGCCGCGCTGCCCGCAACGGTGCGGCGACTCGAAGAGGACGCCGCGAAGCTCCGCGCCGTCATCGACGCATTCGACGACCAGCTCGCGATGTTCGGCCGCGACGCTGACTCCGGCACCAAGCGCGACGACGTCGAGCGCGACCTTCGCGCGTCACGCACCCTCTCCGCGGAGCGACTGGCCGCCACGGTCGCCGCGCTCGAGAACATTCGACTGGACTTGCTGCGCCTCCAGATGGGCAGCGCGGGGATCGAGTCGGTCACGGCGTCACTCGAGGCCGCGCAGCGCGTCGGCGAGCAGATCGCGTTCGCGGTAGAAGCGCAGTCGGACGTCGAGCTGCTGCTTGCAGACGCGCGGCTCCGCCCGCACGATGCACATCGGCCCACCGACGCCGAAACGAACGAGGGCGAGGTCGCAGATGATGACGCCGACACTCCCGTCGGCGGCGTACCCGCCACCCGGGGTTGATCATGTCGCGCAAGCCACAGCCGCCCGACGCCGAGTTCATCGCCCTCCAGGACGCGCTCGCCGGCGAGCGCGTCCCCGCCACACGTGGGTGATCCGAAACCGCTGCTGCTCCCGCCGCCAATCCACAAGGGCGACACCATTGGCGTCGTGGCGTCCTCGTACTCACCGCGGCCGCGGTGGTTGGCGCGCGGCGTGCGCGCACTCGAGCGCGCTGGCTACAACGTGCTGCTGGACCCCGAGCTGTCCACCAACCGTCGTTACCAGCGCGCCGAGGACGAGCGCCGCGCCGCGAACTTCACCGCGATGTGGACCAACCCGAAGGTGAAGGCGGTCATCGGTGGCACCGGAGGCTACGGCGCCGTGCGCATGCTGCCGTATCTCGATCCGGAGCTGTTCCGAAGTCACCCCAAAGCCTTCGCCGGATACTCCGACATCACCGTGCTGCACCTCTGGCTGATGCAGCTCGCCGGTCTGCGCTCGTTCCACGGCCCCACCGTGGACGACCTGATTCCCAGCGCGCGCGACGTCACCACGGCCACGCTCCTCACCGCGCTCAGCACGCCGCGCCCCACCACGCGCTTCGGGCGCGACACGGCGCGCACCGTCAAGCCGGGCCGCGCCACAGGGCGCCTCGTCGGCGGCAACTCCGCGCTCGTGCAGCAGACTATCGGCACGCCGTACGAAATCGACACCACGGACGCGATCCTCTTCCTCGAGGAAGTGCGCGATCCAATGTCGTTCGTCGACGAGCGGCTCGTGCAGTTGCGCGCCACGGGCCTGCTCTCCAAGGTGCGGGGCATCGTCTTCGGCCATCTCTCGCTGGACCGCTCGGAGGAAGACGACTTCGAGGACTTCGTGCTCGACCTCGTCTCCGATCTTGGCGTCCCCGTCATCATGGACTTTCCCGCGGGACACGAGAATCCTAATTTGACGCTGCCCATCGGCACCGAGGTAGAATTGGTGGCCGAGGATGCGACGGGCTGGCTCGTCTATCGCGAAGACGCGTTGTCCTCTCCGGCCCCCTCTTCCCTACCTGCGCCGTGATCGATTTCGAGCACTTCGACCTGGTCGTCATTGGCTCGGGTCCCGCGGGAGAAAAGGGCGCCGCGCAGGCGGCGTATTTCGGCAAGCGCGTCTGCCTCATCGAGCGCGCGCCCAAGCCCGGCGGCGCCGCCGTCAACACCGGAACCATTCCGAGCAAGACGCTGCGCGAGACGGCGCTCTACTTCTCGGGACTGCGCCAGCGCGGCCTCTACGGCGTGGACCTGAGCCTCAAGCAGAACATCACCATCGGCGACTTCATGCACCGCGAGCGCGCGGTCATCGAGTCCGCATGGGCGATCATCGAGGAGAACATCGAGAAGCACGGCATCGTCACCATCCAGGGTGCGGCGCGCTTCGTCGACGCGCGCACGGTGGAAGTGTCGCGCTATGGCATGGAGCCACGGCGCGTCACCGGCGAGGTCATTCTCATCGCCACGGGGTCCCTTCCGCTGGCGCCGGTGGGCTACGCCGTAGACGGCGACGTCATTCACGACAGCGACACGCTGCTCACGCTCCAGCGCATCCCACCGTCGATGGTGGTGGTCGGCGGCGGCGTCATCGGCTGCGAGTACGCCGGCATCTTCGCCGCGCTCGGCGTGCGCGTCACGCTCGTCAACGGGCGCGGGCGTCTCCTCGCGCATCTCGATCCCGACGTCAGCGACGCGCTCCGCCAGTCGATGACCGCGCGGCTCGGCGTGAGCATCCATGCCAACGTCGAGGTCACGCACGTGTCCGTGGACAACGGTCGCGCCCACGTCACGTTGTCGGACGGTGTGGTCCTTCACACCGACTCCGTGCTGGTCAGCACGGGCCGCGTCGGCAATTCCGTGCCGCTCGGCGTGTCCGCGATCGGCGTGAAGGTGAACGAGCGCGGCTTCATCGCGGTGGACAAGCACTACCAGACGGCGGTACCGCACATCTACGCCGCCGGCGACGTCGTCGGATTTCCCGCGCTGGCGTCGGTGTCCATGGAACAGGCGCGCGTTGCCATCTGCCACGCGTTCGATCTCAGGTACAAGAGCGCCGTGTCCGACGTGCTGCCGTACGGCGTGTGGACCATTCCCGAGATCGCGACCGTCGGCGAGAGCGAGAGCTCCCTGCACGCACGGGAGCTGCCGCACGAGATCGGTCGTTCCAGTTTTCGCCTCAACGCGCGCGGCCAGATCCTCGGCGACACCGACGGTTTCGTGAAGATCATTTTCCATCCCGAGGACAAGCGCGTCCTCGGCGTGACGATCGTCGGCGAAACGGCGTGCGAGCTCATACACGTGGGCATGACGGTAATCGCCTACGGCGGATCGCTGGACTACTTCATCCAGGCGGCGTTCAATTACCCGTCGCTCGCTGACGCGTACAAGTATGCCGCGTACGACGGGCTGCAACGGCTCCAGAAGCGCCATGCGCGGATGGCTGGCCTCCCGTCGATCAAGACGTTCGCCGTGCGCGACTAGCCTGTCGAGGTTGTCATCCTCAGCGCATGTTTGTCATCCTGAGCGCAGCGAAGGATCTGCACCTGCAGTTGAGCTCAATCCGATAGAAACGGCACCAGCGCGTACGCGACGATCATCTCGTACGCCTGCTGCCGCGACACCAGGCCACCCGTGAGCACCCCCACGGCACCGACGCCCTGCTTCACGTTGTGCTCCCCTGTGGTCGCGTCCATCGCGTGGCCGAGCTCCATGCCCCCGCGAACGAGCGCACCCACCGCGTGCGGCAACTCCAGCGACAGCGAACCGCCCACCCCTTCCATCCCGTTGCGCCCGACGATCGCCGCCCACGCACATGTGCGCACGGCGCCACTCGGCATCGCTACCACGCCGCCTTCGATGCCCACGCCCCAATCCGCATCGAGCGCCGCGCGCGACGCATGCGCCCGCATGAGCGCGCCGCGAATCGTCTCGTCGTCGCCCCACGGCTGATCGGGCACGCCGCTTGGCACGGCAATGCCCTGGACGCTGGCGTGCGCCGCGACCCGCGACAGCACCGCGCGCGTCGCACCGATCTTCACGGGATTTGTCGAGCCCACGGCGACCAGTCGCAGGGCGGCGAGCACGTCGGACATCGACCACGCTCCGGGGTTTGGGCGGCTGCAAAAAACTACTCGCGCGCCGAGCCGTCCCGCACGGTTGCCGCCCCTTGGATCGCGGGATATGCTAGGGCCGATGTCAAATCCCTTGGAGCTCTCGACCACGCTCGACAGACCGGACACCCGCGAACGCGGCACGTTCGTCTTTGTCGCGGAGCGCCTCTGGCTCGACTTCGTCAACTCGGACCACGCGGTGCGCGGCAGCGACGCGCTGCATGATTTCGAGCGACTCGTCCGCTGGCTCGAAGCCGCCGAGCTGCTGGACGGCGAGCGCGCCGCGTCGATGCGCCGGCGCGCGCACCAGCAGCCCGCCGGCGCGCTGGCCGTGATGGGCGACGCGCGACGCGTCCGCTCCGTCCTTCGTGCATTGGCCGAGCGCGGCGACGCCCTGCGCGACATCCGCGCCGAAGCACTCGCCGAGATCAATCGCGTGCTCGGTCGCAGCGCGGGCACGCGTCGCCTCGAGCTGCAGGGCGATGGCACGTTCGTGCGCACGTTCGTCCCCGTGGGCGACGCCTTCGCCGGCCTGCTCATTCCCATCGTGGAAAGCGCCGCCGACGCGCTCATCCTCGGCGAGCTCAATCGCGTGCGGCGCTGCGCCGACCCGCGGTGTGCACGCGTCTTCCAGGACGAGACGAAGAATGGGCGCCGGCGCTGGTGCAACATGGCCACCTGTGGCAACCGCGCGAAGGCGGCGCGTCACCGCATGAAGCTGCACCGGTAGCGCGCCGCACCATCGCGCCGGCGGTTGCGGTGCGACACGTCACGGACGACCGGACTGCACCGTCGTAGATTACGTGTGACTGCAGAGCACCGTTCACCTCGCGCCTGCAGCCAGTTCAACACCCGCCAACATCGCCACATGACACTCGGTACTGAGGTCGTCCGCACGCACCTCGAGATGCGCGAGCTCACCGCGCTCCGCCGCTCGCGACCGCCCAGTGAGGACGCACGTCTCTCGCTCCGCCCCGACATCACGGTCGACGACTACCGCGCGATCTATCGCAGGGTCGGCGAGCCGTGGAGTTGGCGTGATCGCGCCGACATGAGCGACGAGGCGCTTCGCGAGTACCTCGCGTCGCCGACCGTCAGCGTGTGGACCCTCGGCGTCGACGGCGACACGGCGGGCTTCTTCGAGCTCCAGCGCTATCCCGACGCGCGGGTCGAGCTCATGTACTTCGGTCTCGCACCGGGCTACATCGGCCGCGGGCTTGGCGGATGGATGCTCACGCGCGCCGTGGAGGAAGCGTTCGCGCTCGGCGCGTCACCGCTCACGCTTCACACCTGCACGCTCGACAATCCGCATGCGCTGCCGAACTACCTCGCGCGCGGGTTCGTCATCACGCGCGAGGAGCGCTACGTGGCGGAGCGGCCGTCATCCGCTGTTGCTGCGGAGTAGCTGCTCCACTTCGTCGTTGGCCGCGAGCCGTCGGGTAACGTCGGCGCGCAGTTCTTCGACGACGCGCAGCTCGGCGAGGCGGCTGTCCATGATGCCCGCGGCGTCGGAAGGAAGCGTCTCCGCGGCGACGCTCGATTCATACTCGATGTCGAGGATCTGGAGCGTCCGGTCGTATTCGGCGAGGAGACGGTCGTCCATCTGGCGTTGTTCGTCCAGCGCTTGCAGCGCGCGATCGGTGTCGGCGATGCGCGTCGCGTAGGCGTCGAGCCTGACGGCAATCATGCGCGAACGAAGGCGGTGCAGCCGCTCGGCAAGCGACCTGCGGTTCTCGATATCGTTCAGCACCACTCCGCGCGACTCGCGCAGCGACCGCTTCTGGATCAGCAATTCTGAGCGTGCAGTCAGCTCTACCTGCTCGTGGGCCGCGAGCACGTGCTTCGGCCGCAAGGCGTAGCCGAGTCCCTTGGTCGTCGCGACTCCCGCGAGCAACGCAACACCCGCCGCAAGCAGGAAGGGCGCGGAGAGCACGGCTGCAGTCGTTCCACCCACTGCGGCAGCGAGCGTTCCAAAGAGCATCGCGCGCGACTTCGAGCGCTGGCCCGGCTTGCCGAGGACGAAGCGCTCGCCCCGCGTGCGGTTGACCACGAACAGCAGCTCCTCGCGCGTATCGGCCCGCATGCTGTACGCCACCACCACGCGGTCCCCCGTCGCGATGTGGATCCACTCGTCGTCGCGGTCGGTGTCGAACGTGAATCGCAGCGTTTCGCGCGACGACGTCGCGACGGACAGCTCGAAGCGCCGCATGTGCAAGGCAGGACCGTCCAGGACGGCGCGCCGAACCTCGACGAGGTGAGAGCGGAGCGACGTGCACGTACCGGCAGACAGCTCGTACTTGAACGTGCAGTGCGCGCACGCGACAATGGCGACGCTGGCGTCTGGATACTCACCTATGACATTCGCGCAGTTCGGACAGTTCAGCATCAGCGACGATGCATCAACGCGGTCGGCCCCCGCCCCGGCCGCCACCCGGCCGTCCGCCAGGCTTTCCACCAGCGCGACCACCCGGGGCACCGCCCGGCCCGCCACGACGCGGCCCACCACGCCCGCCCGACGGCGCTGGACGCTCATCGCCGCGGCCAGTGCGCTCGCCGCGCTCGCGCTTGCCCGGACGACCCGCCGCGCCACGCCCCTCGCGCAGCCCGCGCTTTGGCTCACGCGACGCTTGATCACGACGCTGCCCACGAGCCGCCTCTCGCTGCTCGTCGCGCTTCCGGTTGAACCGCGCGACCTCGTCCTCCGTCCACGGCGCATCCAGCAACGTCTGCAACTCGTCCAGCGTCGTCGCGCGCACCTGTCCACGCTGGCCACGATAGACCACGAACCGCACCGGTCGATCGAGGGCCGGCACTTCGCCCTGCGTCAGCGACCGCGCGACCTTCTCCGGCAACTGCAGCCGCGCGACACCAACGTTCGCGCCACCAACCTCCTCGACATCATATCCGATCTCCACGTCGCGGTCGCGCACGCTCACGCGCGTGGGCAGCGCGTCGTACGCCGCGCGCGACTTGCGCGGGCTGAATACCTCGAGGTCGCCGGCAAGGTCGAGATCCGCCTGCTTGAACTCCGTCACTGAGTTCACGCCCGACAGCCGACGCTCGTAGAGCGCCGCGAGATCCGCCTGGTTCAACCGCGGCAGTGCACCACCAGACCTGCGCCATGCCTCGCGCACCGCGTCGATGATGCCAAGGTTGTCCTTTACCGCGAAATGCCGCGCCTCACCGCGCGCGAGTGCGTCCGCGAGCACCTTGCGCGCCTCGGCCTCACGACCCGGCGGAAAATGCTCGATCGCCTCGACCTCGCGCTCCAGCTCGAAGCCGAAGTACTCCACGCGGCGGCGCATCACGAGCGGCGCCTTCCTGCGCTCGCCGTCGTACACGAGCTCCGCGGCATCACTCGTCGCAAAGCGACGGATGACGTCCATCGGCAACTGCGTGCCCTCGATCGATGCGCGCGGCCGGCCGAACTTGTCGGCGAAGTAGCGCAGCTCGCCGGCAATTGCACCCCAGCTGCCGCACACGCTCGTCTTGCTGACCCTCGCCTCTTCACCGTAGTTGGTCATCTCGTCAATCACGAGATCGAATGGCATGTACTCCGCGAGCAGCTCGGCGAACGAACGACGCGTGCCCTCGTGCGCCATCGGCATTTCGGCCGGCAGCGCCATGCTGACGCCACGATACACACTCGCCATGCCCAGCGCCGCATCCTCGATGGACTTCACGAGCACGCCGCGCCGCTCAGCCCACTCGGCAATCGCTTCCACCTCGAACAGGTGTCGCGCCAGCCCGTATACCTCGCCGATATATCCCGCGACGCGAAACGCCTCGGCGTAGACGTTGTACGCCGTGAGGTTGTCGCTCCCCGGTACGACGAGTCCCTCGAGGTCGCGCTCCTCGCGCGTCATGCGGTGCAGCGACTCCACGCCACTCATCACGGCGAGGTACGGCACCATCGCATCATCCGCGTTCACCAGCAGCTCGGCCCACTCGCGCTCCACCGGCATCGCTTCCACGGCGCGACCGTAGCGCGTCAGCCGGCCGTTCTCGATGATGCCACGTCCCTCGAGGAACTGGATGGCGCGGCGGTACGACGTGCGGTCCAGCGGCACCGGCAGCTCGAGCTCATCGGCTGCCACGCCCAGATCTGCACAGGTGATGGCTACGCGCTCCGAATCGCCGGCCAACTGGAACTCCGGCGCCGTCGGCTTGAGCGACGCGAAATCGATGTCGCGGTCGCTGAGGATGAACACACGTCCGCCCGCGACGCGTCCGTGCACGCGCCCCGCCATCTGCAGGATTTCATTGGCGCCGAGGTGCAGCTTGGTCAGCACGTTCTTGCCGCGCTCCACAATGGACGTGAATCGCGTGTCGTCGATGACGACCGTGTCCAGCCCGCGCACGTTGAGCGCACTCTGCCCAGCCGCCGTCATCGCGAGGAAGTACGGCTTCTGCTCCTCGCCTTCGAGGAATGGTCGCAGCACCCGAATGGGCTCGCCGCCGTGGTAGTGCGCGGTGTTGATCCGAGGTGCACGCATGCGAACGCTTTCCGCCGCCTGCTCCACGCCCTTTCGTGTCGGGACGAAGATTGCCACGCCACGCTTCTCCCTGTAGACCCGCTGGAGAAACTTGTCGTCGAGAAACTCGCCCACGTCCTTGCTCACCACTTCGACCTTGGCTGCCTTCTCCGGATCGAACGCGTAGACCTCGAGGACGTCGGCGCTCTCGAGGTACTTTCGGTAGAACGTCGGATCCACCGTCGCCGACAGCCAGATGAACCGGCAGCCCACGCGCTTGCCCAGCGCGAGGCACAGTTCCAGCTCGGCGGACGTCTGGTGAATCTCGTCCACGATGAGCGTGTCACTGGGCAGGATGTCCCCATCCTGGAACCAGCGCCGAGCAATGCCGGTGGTGACGATGATGACGTTCCACGACGGCGTGTCGGGTGTGGCTTCACGCTCGCGGTTGATCACACCCACACGCAGATCGGTCGTCTCGAGCAGCTCTTCGGCGATGGGCCGGATGGCGAGCGTCTTCCCCGAGCCGGTGCCCGCCACTATGCCGAAGCCGCGGCGCGCGCGGGCCAGCTCGCGCACCCGCGGTCCGAAGTTCTTCTCGAGGTACGTCTCGATGTGCAGTCCCACGGCGAGCTCGATCGTCTCGCAGGCCGCCCGGGTGGGCGCGATCACGATGATGCGCCCGGTGGGTGGATCCGATCCGACGAATGCGTCGTGATCGGGAGGGAGGTACTGGTCTCTTACTTCGCGCATGCAAAGCCGCGAGGCGAGATTCGGGCCGGACTCAGCGCGCGGTCAGGGCTTGCGCTTGTCGTCCGTGAACTTCTTGAGGAACGGAGGTTTCTCGTCGTCCGGCTTCCGGTCCTTGCCCTTCTCCACGTAGTCGTCACCGAAGAGCACCTTGCCGTTTGCCGGCTTGTTGCGGACCGCCGTCGGGCAGTCCGTGGGTGCCGGCTGCTGCTTCGCCGGCACCCGGTCGAGCCAGATCCTGCACATGCCCGGCGGAGGCCGGTATGCCTTGGGCACGCTGTCGCTCGCCTGGGGCTGTTGCTGCTGAGCCCCGGCGGCGCCAGCGAACGCGGCGGTAAGAACGACACTGAACAGAGCGGAACGAAGCATCATCTATGTTTCTCCAGCGCCCGCGGACATCGCGGCGTCGCCGTCTACTAAGGCAGGTGCGGTGCCATCCAAGTCCCAGGGCGGCAACTCACGCTAAGTGTAATGCAGTGCTCGACTTCCAGCGCAGAGACCGCGTTCATCGTGCGGCCGTCGGCAACGTGTGGTGTCCCCATCGCGAGACACCAGCGTCCCACCTGCTCCTCGAGCTACCCTCAGTCGCCGAAACTGATCCCCGCCTGACGCGCAGTCTGCACCAGATCGTGGCTGATGTCCACGCGCTTGAGCTCGCGTAGCGCCTCCTCGATGGGAATCGTGACGATATGGGGAGTCTGGAGCGCCACCATGTGGCCCCACTGCTCCTCCGCCACGGCGCGGACGGCCGCGCCTCCGAACCTCGTCGCCAGCAGGCGGTCGTAGCCGGTTGGCATGCCGCCACGCTGGAGGTGCCCCAGCACCAGTGATCGCGTCTCCTTGCCGGTCAGCGTCTGGATCTCGCGCGCGATGAGGTCGGCGATGCCGCCCACGCGCCGTGCCTGGCCCGGCATCGACTCGCCGAGCATGTGCACCTCGCCACCGCGCGGAAAGGCGCCTTCGGCGACGACGACGATGGAGAAGTGCCGCCCCGCCGCATCGCGCGCCATGATCTTCTCGCACACGCTGTTGATGTCGTACGGAATCTCGGGGATGAGGATGACGTCGGCCGTCCCCGCAACGCCGGAGTGCAGCGCGATGAAGCCGGCGTCGCGGCCCATGACTTCCATCACGATGACGCGATCGTGGCTTTCCGCAGTGGTGTGCAGCTTGTCGATGGCTTCGATCGCCGTATTAACGGCGGTGTCAAAACCGAAAGTAGTGACCGTTCCACTTACATCGTTATCGATCGTTTTCGGGACGCCAACGACCTTCATGCCTTTCTTGCACAAGCGGAGCGCAATGTCGAGCGACCCGTCGCCACCGATCGTGATGACCGCATCGATTCCCATCTTGCGCGCGTTTTCCAGAAGCTCGTCGGAACGATCCTCCGTGGTGTACGAGCCGTCCGCTTGCTTGCGCGGATAGAAGAAGGGGTTTCCGCGATTGGTCGAACGGAGGATCGTTCCGCCGAGGTGCGCAATACCACGTACGGATTGCTTGGTGAGCGGAACCACATCGTCCTCGCCCAGCAAGCCCGCGTATCCCCGCTTGATTCCCACAACGTCCCAGCCACGATTGATGGCTGAAAGGACGGCGGCGCGGATGACTGCATTTAGTCCGGGAGCGTCTCCGCCACCCGTAGAAAGCGCGATTCTCACTTATCAGCCTCGACAATCCGTTCAGTATTCATGCGCTCCTCGAACTCCTTGGCGAATGCAACGACGTGGGTTCCGAGCGCTCGACACATCGCGTCTATCTCTGCGAAATCCATCCTACGCTCGCCTGCTTCTACCTTGCTGATCACGGATTGCGGCCAGCCGAGAACCTTCGCCAACTCCGCCTGTCGAAGTCCCGTCCGCTGGCGCATTTCGTACAGTAGTTGACCCGTAACTTCCTTGGCTAATTCCAGTCTACGCGATGGCCTCATTGCGTTCGCCCAAGAACCATCCGATCTTGACAATATCTCAAAATCGGATATTCTTCTCGCTCGGATCCTCCTAGAAATTTCACATCAAGGAGAACGAGCCTAGATGCCACGGCCCACGCGAGACTTCAATCTGCTCATCGAGAATGAAATCAAGAAGATCACGCTAAAAATCGCGAGGCTTGGGGATCAGCGAGACAAGCTGCTGAAGGCACATGCTATGATGGTATCCGGAGATGCGGAGGGGAACGAGATGCGTGGTTTTCGCGACAATGGCGCAACTTCGGGTGTGGCTGGCCAAAAGGTCGTCGCAGGAAGCCGCTGAGGCGCAGCGTCGGAATCTAGAGCGCAGGGAGAAGCGCGCACTGCGCAGGGTGTTGGGTGATTCGCCGCCACCCTTGCCGGATAAGTCGGCTTTTCCTTTTCCAGAAGGGATGGTTGAGCGAGCAAGGCTGTTCATCGAACAGACCGCCGGAGGTAGCGAAATCCGATTTGAACGATACGTCAGAGTCTGTTTCGAGGCATTTCTTCGACGACTCAAGCTCATGGAGCAGCCGGAGAATGACGGGCCCGGATCAAGCTAGTCTCAGGTTTTGTACGGCGTTGAGACGAATCGTCAATCCGTTCCCCGAGTGGGGACACGCCTTCTGATGGAGGTTCGCGCGACAATTACTTGTGCCGCCGCGATAAACGTTTTACGTCCTGGCAAACGTCAGTAGAGGAGCAACGTTGCCGAGGTCGGCCTCGCGAAGAGCTCCTATGTAGGCCGACCTAGCTTGCCCTTCCACATCGAGGTTTGTCCGACCCCACGTGAAGCGGCTTTGCCCCGCTTGGCGTAGGAACATGTCGGCAAACATTCGAGCATGTCGCCCATTGCCGTTGGGGAATGGGTGGACAAACACCAGTCGATGGTGGAGTCGGATCGCCATTTCTTCAGTTGAGTAAGCACTCGATGCCTGCCACGCCACCACGTCGCCCATAAGGTCTCGCACGCTCACGGCGATGTTTCTCCAATGAATTCCTATTGACTTGTCCGATTTCCTATACAGGCCTGCCCATTCCCACGTAACGCCGAACATTTTCGCGTGCATGCGTCGGACGAAGTGGTCGGTCAATAGGTCGGCGTGCTTCCGGCGAAATGCCCATGGTTCGGCCTTGAGGATATTGGCGCCTTCCCACGCATTTAGTTCCTGTCTTGTCGTAATGTGGTCGGGGATTAATCCTTCCTTCTCGTCGTCGCTGAGAGGTGTTGCCCCCGGCGGATCCACAAACTTGCTTAGCGATTTTGCCACAGTTCCTTGGCCGGCCGCTCACTTAGCTCACGCACCAGATCGTTGAACTGCTCTCGCAGTTCTTTGGAGGTGAGAGTCTGCTCCTCAAGCCTCATCGTGTGGGCCACAACCCCCAGCCTATCGCTTGCCATCTGTCGAGCCCGCTCCTCAATGGTCTCTTGAAGGGGCCTCCGGGGCACCATCACATAAAAAAGCTCACATCCGAGAGCGTCAGCGGCTCTCGTCAGACTCTTGAGGCTTGCAGCGCCTTCAGCCTCGCTCTTCTCAAGAGCGCTAACTGATGAGGCAGTCACACCCAATCGTTCAGCTAGCTGGCCATGAGTCATTCCAATGGCCTTTCGTATCTCTCGGAGCCATCCGCGCCTAGGAATCTCGTTTCCCAAGAGCTTCCTGTACGGTTTTAGGGCCGCATCAAGTTGGCGTAAGTGGAGTTTCTGCAATGATTTAGACATTTATTTCATACTCTGTCAGAGATCGCCAAGCGCAGGAAGCATTTCTCTGGTGTGGGGGTTTTCTCTGGCTGTATTTATCATTGAGGTTTGTTTCTTGCTAATGATATTTATCATTACAGTGTGTTTCTTGATAGTGCAATTGATCATTATGATGGAATAGACACCGTTGTCAATGATCACTATGGTTTCAAGAAACCAATTGTAAAATATCATTATAGTGCATTTATTTGGTCGAGTTCCTCCTTTACTTCTACTTTCAAAGAGAACTTGGTCCACGCACTCTGACTCTTGAGCAGTTAGCTGGGCATGTACACATAAGCTGTTATCACGTATGCATATAGGCAGGATCATCCACGCCGAACTGGAGCCGGTATAATATTATACCGGCTCCCGTTCGGCGTGGATGATCCTGCCCTTCTACCCTCTTTTAAAGCC
>JANOIJ010000268.1:0-11806 GCA_031407575.1 Gemmatimonadaceae bacterium
GAGAAGATCGTCGAGGCCGCGCAGGGGCTGCTGAAGGGTTAGTGCGGTAGTTGTCGCTTCGCAGTGGGCCTTGACGCACGCGATGCGGGAGCACAGACTACTTTGTATTATAAAGTACTTCTCCCTCTCCGGCGCTCCACGTGAACGACTCGACTGAACGTACGCTGCACGCTATCCGCAGTTCGCAGGGCCTGCGGCTCCTTTCGGTGATGGTCCTCGTGCTGCTGCTCCAGATCCCCGTCGTGCTGATCAGCCAGCTGGTCGAGGAGCGGCAGGAGCGGCGGCAAGCCGCGGTCGACGAGGTGTCGTCGAAGTGGGGCAAGGCACAGTCGATCACGGGGCCGGCGCTCGTCCTGCCCTACACGCATCGCATCACGGAGACGGTGACGGGCGGCCAACCCGTCACACGAACGGAAACGCGAAACGCAGTGTTCCTTCCCGAGTCGCTGCACATCACGGGCGCACTCGACTCCGACGTCCGGCATCGCGGCATCTTCTCCGTTCCCGTGTACACGCTCGGACTGGTCGCGGAGGGTGAGTTCATCAAGCCCCGGTTGTCCGAGCTTGGCATCGAGGCCAGCGCCGTCGACTGGAAACGGGCGCACCTGGCGGTCGGCATCTCCGACGCACGCGCCATCCAGGCGGCGACGACCCTCACGTGGAACGACGCGCGGGTCGCCTTTCTCCCGGGCAGCGGCGGCTTCACCGAGATCGAGAGCGGCATCCACGCGATGGTCGCCATCAGCGAGACGACGGAGCGCGTCAGGTTCTCCTTTCCGCTCTCGCTCAAGGGGAGCCTTCGCATGGACGTCGTTCCGTTCGGTGGGAACACGATCGTCGACATCAAGGGCGATCACGGGCACCCCAGCTTCCAGGGAAACTGGCTTCCCTCCCAGCGCACTGTTGCCGATGAAAGCTTCTCGGCCACATGGTCCATCCCGTACCTGGGGCGCAGCTACCCGCAGGCGTGGACGTCGGGAGAGCAGATGCAGAAGCCGATTGACGCGTCGCGCTTCGGCGTGGAGTTGATGGATCCGGTGGACCACTACCACATGGCCGCGAGGAGCGTGAAGTACGCCGGCCTGTTCATCCTGTTGACGTTCGCTACCATCTGGCTCATCGAGGTGTTGGCCGGCGTTCGCGTCCACGCCATCCAATACCTCATGCTCGGCGCCGCGCTGTGCCTGTTCTACCTCCTGGAGCTCTCACTCTCGGAGCATCTCGGATTTCCGCTGGCGTACGTCATCGCAAGCGCCGGGGTCGTCGGCATGGTGGGCGCGTACAGCGTGGTCGTGCTGCGCCGGCTGTCGCGCGCCCTCTGTGTGGGCGCCGGAGTCACGCTGCTGTACGGGTACCTCTACCTGCTGCTGATGAACGAGGACTACGCACTCCTCATCGGGTCGGTTGGCCTGTTCGTCATCCTTGCGGCGATCATGTTCGCAACGCGCCGCGTGGATTGGTACGCCAGCGGCGCTGCGCCGCCCCCCGTTACGCCACCCCCTGCTTGATGGCCCGGATGACGCGGTCGGCAAAGAGGTCGACTTCATCAGTCGTGGTGTAGACGTTCGGGGTGATCCGCATCCCGTTGAATTCGTCGGTAACCATTGGCGTCGTCACGATGTGGTGCTTGCTGAGGAGCCACCCACCCAGCTTGCCCATGTCCATTCCGTCGACGCTGAAGACGCCAATGGCACCGCTCTTCGTCGGCCCGATTTCGGTGATCATCTTGGCGCGATCGCTCGCAGCAAGCACCTGCCGTGCCCAACGGTCGCGCAGGTACCGCAGGCGGGCGATCTTGCGCTCCGGGCCGATGCCTCGGTTGAACGCGACGGCCACCGAGATGGCGTTGTGGTTCGCCGCTGGATGCGTGCCGATCTCCTCGTACTTCCGGATGTCGGCTTCCTGATCCACACCGCCGGCCATCAGTGGCCAGAGCGCCTTGATCCGCTCCTTCCGGACATACAGGAAGCCAGTACCGATGGGCGCATGCATCCACTTGTGCAGGCTGGTGCCGTAGTAGTCGCAACCCAGCTCGTCGCGCGTGAAGGGAAAGTGCGCGAACGCATGCGCGCCGTCCACGAACACCTGGATGCCCTTCGGCTTCGCGAGGTCGATGATCTCACGGACCGGCGCGATGTAGCCGGTCTGGTAGCTGATGTGCATGATCTCGATGACTTTCGTCCGCGGCGTAATCGCCGCCGAGATCTGATCGATGTAGGATGCAGTGCTCTTCACGGGCGTCTCGAGCTTCACCTTCTTCAAGACGATTCCATCGCGACGCTGGCGCTGCGTCCACGCGTTCTGCATGCGCGGGTAGTTCTGCGTCGTCATGATGACTTCGTCGCCACGCTGGAGGTCCATGCCGAAGATCATGGTCTCGTTCGCTTCCGAGGCATTGCGCGTGATGGCCATCTCTTCCACGTCGCAGCCGAAATCCTTCGCCAGGTCGCGCCGCACTGATTCGATGCGTGGCTCCAGCACGCGCCACATGTGATCCACGGGCAGCTCGTTGGAGAAGCGGATGTCGCGCATCATCTGCTCCAGCACGTGCGTCGGCGCCGGGCTACAGCCGCCGTTGTTGAGGTTGATCATCGTGTTGTCGAGGTCGAACGCCCGCTGGATCTGCGACCAGTAGGCTTCGTCGTCCGCTAACTGCTGCGCGGGGCGAGCGCCCAATTCCGACTCGGCGCGGAAGAGTCGCGAGAACGCATCGCCGCGCATGACGGGTGCGGCCACCGCCGCGCCGAACAACGAGTTCACGAAATTGCGGCGCGAGGGCATGGGTTCTGGTCGGTTTGGGATGTTGAATCATCCTGCGCGCAGGGCTGCATGTCCAGAGTGCCGCGATGCGCGAGAGAATGCGCCTGCCGTGGCTTCCCACCGCGCACCGTTTCAGCAACCACAGCGTCACGGGCTACAAGTTGCGTGTTGCCGAGCGTGTCGGCGATGATCTTGCTGGTTGAATCCGACAGGATCCGCCGTTGTGCGGCGCGTGCTTGGGCGTTCGAGACGGACTACACGTTTGCTGGGAGGTGTCGATGTCATCCTCGTGTCGTCAGGGCAACAGACTCGCCATGCGTTCAGTCGTGCTCGCCGGAGTATTGGTTGGGTGCGGTGATGAAGTGTGCATTGTCACCCCATGCCCGTTGCCACTGGCCGCGATCGTTTCCGTCAGCGCCATCAATGCACCTGCCGGCGTGTCCGGTCTTGTGTTCACGGTGGATGGCGTCGTCAGGGGGAGCGGCCCGTGCAGCCAGGCTGCGGTGAGCGAATGCCGCATCTATGGCTACAGGGGCGCATACCAAGTGCAGGTGAGCGCCCCTGGCTATGCGACGACGCAGGTGAACCTGGCGGTCACCGGCACGGACTACGCTTGCAATTCATGCGCGAAAGTGGACGTCGCGCGGTCTTCGATCACCCTGCAGCCCGTGCCCTGAGTCTCAGACGCTGGCAATGTCGCATCTGCACTCCTGCTTTCTGCTCGCGGAACTCGCGCTCGTCGTGGTCGCGGGCGCGTGGTCGCTCGCGCGGCTCGTCATCCTGCGACGTCAAACGGGAGGGTACGGATTGTCCGACGCGATGAGCGCCGGCGCTGTCGGCGGCCTGATCGGAATGGCAGCGGGCGGTGCGCTGTGCGTCTTAGAGGCAGCGCGCGCAGACGGACGCTGGTTCGCGTGGGCCGCCAGGCTCCTTCCGTTCGGCGGGCTCGCGCTGCTCGAGGGCGCAGCGGTGGGCGTGGCGGTCGCGTTCCTTCTTGCTCGGCCGACGCCCAGAGACTCCACGCCCCCGGACGATTCCCATAACGCGACATGATCTCGCCCGCGTGCGCCGCGCTGCACCGCAGACTCGCTGTTGAATCGCGCGCGTCGGGCAGGCACTATGTGGTGCCCACACTCGCGCCTGACGCCTGCCCATTCGATTGACACTCGGGGCAGCACGGCGACGCGATACTTCCCTCCCGGGCGCTCGCCCAGAACATGATGCGCTACCGGAACCTCCGCTCGAGTCGCCGCGTTGTTGTCGGGTATGTCACGGCGTCGTGCCGGCGGCCCTTGGGTACCGGTGCCTCGAGCCATCGCGCAACTCCGCCAACTAACACGCGAGACCACTCATGGTTGACTTGACGACCTTCACAGCCGAGTATCGCTCCTGGCAATGGGAGCTGGTGATGAAATTCGAGGATGGATCGTTACCCGCAGAGGCGTGGAACGAAAGCACGCTCGCTGTCATCGCGTCATGGTATGCCGCGAACCTGTCTCGCGAGCAGGCGACGGCGCGCTACGAGCAGCATTTCCACCGCACTCGACGGCGGCTCACGCACCGGCTCGACGGCGCTCCGGTTGCGACGAGTGCGATCGAGGACGTGGATGGCGTGTGGGAGTCGCTGCTGACGCGTGCGTTGGACGGGAAGAGCTAAGCGTCGCGCGCTGATGCCCGTTCCAATCGAAATCCGCACAGCACGTCTCCTCCTGCGTCCCTGGAGCGCAACGGACGCCGCAGACCTCCTCCCGATCCTCGAAGCGAACCATCCGCACTTGTCGCCGTGGATTCCGGCGCGCGTCGCGAATCCTGCACCCGTGCCGGTGCTCGCCGAACGCCTCGCAGCCTTTCATGCGGATTTCGCGGCGGCGCGCGAATGGCGTTACGCGCTCTTTACGCTCGACGAGTCAATGATGCTCGGCGAAGCGGGGCTCTTTCCGCGCTCAGCGAGCGGGCGGGTCCCGTTCGCAGACGCAGATCGCGTGGAGCTCGGCTATTGGCTGCGCGGTGACGCGACGGGACAAGGATACGCTACCGAGGCAACTCGTGCGGCGATGGCAATCGCGGCCGCCGTGCCGAGTTTTGCGCAGGCCGAAATCCGATGCGACGCGCGTAACGGCGCGAGCGCGGCCGTACCGCGGCGACTGGGATTCGAGCTTGCGCGGACGATCGAGGAACGCGGCGTCTCACCAGGCGAACCGCCGGTCATGCTCCAAGTCTGGACGTTCGCGCTGCGCTGACCGCTTCATGCGCCGTGAACGCCGCCGAGCGAGCACTGGCCGGTCCGCCTGCCCCGCTGACGGCATCCACTGTGCAGTGCACGCGACGCCCGCCCTGACCGGACGAGTCTCGGTCGCAACTCGACACCTTCCGATGCGGATGGAATGACTACAGCTACTGTCGCGCCCGCGACCCAGCATCCGACCATGCTCGTCGCCGGAGCGCGCGCTCCGGATTTCACCCTGCGTGCGACGCCGGACCAGGCACTCTCGGCCAGCGAGCTCCGCGGGCGGCCCGTGATCGTTGCATTCTATCCCGCCGACTGGAGCCCGGTGTGCGGCGACCAGATGGCGCTGTATAACGAGGTCCTTCCGGAATTCCACAAACTCGGTGCGGAGCTCGTCGGCATCTCCGTGGACGGCGCCTGGTGCCACGCGGCATTCGCGCACGAACGCAAGCTGCGTTTTCCGCTCCTCTCGGACTTTGAACCGAAGGGCGCCGTCGCGCGCGCGTTCGGGGTGTATCGCGAACAGGAAGGAACGAGCGAGCGTGCGCTGTTCGTCATCGATGGCGATGGCGTCATCCGCTGGAGCTATTGCTCGCCGGTCGGCCTGAACCCCGGCGCCGACGGAATCCTCGATGCGCTCGAGACGCTGAACGCCAAATCAGGAAGCGCCGCATGACTGGCCACGAGCAGGGAGTCCTCCGTCCCGCCGTACGCGAGACGGATCACGCACTGGGCTCGGCGGTCGCTCCGCTCACCCTCGTCGAGTATGGTGACTACCAGTGTCCGCACTGCTTTCGCGCGCATCCCATCGTGACCGAGGTGCGCAAGCAACTGGGCGCGACGCTGCGGTTTGTCTTCCGGAACTTTCCGCTCTCCGAAATGCATCCCGAGGCGTTGCACGCCGCGGAGGCTGCCGAGAGTGTTGCGGCGCATGCTGGCGGCGACGCGTTCTGGACGATGCATGACGCCATCTACGAGCATCAGCAGGATTCCGAGGATGCGCTCGACGACGCGCATCTCGTTGGCTATGCCACTGCCGCCGGTGCAGATGCGGCGCAGGTGGCGAACGACCTGGAGACGGGCGCGTTCGAGGAAGCCGTGAGGGCGGATTTCCTGAGCGGCGTGCGCAGCGGCGTCAACGGGACGCCGACCTTCTTCATCAACGGCGCGCGTTTCGAGGGCGACTGGACGGATGCGACCGCCTTCGCGGCGTCACTCGCACGCGTGGCAGGGAGCGCGTCCGCCTAGCGGCTGCATAGCTGCTGAGCGGAGCCCGGTCTTGCCCATGGAGTCGCCGCATCGCCATATCCATCGCGACGCAAGCCGGTCCGCGCTAGCAGCCCCCCAATCCCGGCCTATCAATAGGAGCCGCCAATTGAACCGTTCGATGGCACTCATGTTCTTTTTTGCGAGCGTCGTGGCCGCTCCGTTTCTCGCCGGTGCGCTCACTCGGCGAGGCATCGTCAACCGCGGAACGGGCTACGCGGTGGGAATGGCGTTAATCCTCGTCGGCGCGTTGGTGCTGAAACAGGCGGGCGGCGGCTTCGTCCGTTGAACCGGGGTGGGGGTCAGAGTCGGGGTCAGTCGAAACTGCACGTGACCAATTCGTCTCTCCCGTGGCCCTATCCGGACGGAACCGTTCCATCCACTCCCTTTCCGAGTTCGCTCATGCGTCGCGCACATCTCGTCGTACTGGCCAGCACGCTCGCGTTCGGCTCGCCGCTCTCCGCGCAGGTCACCATGCGTCGCCCACCGCTGCCCGTGACGCAACTACTCGGTCCGCTCATCCCGGATTCCCTGGCCGCTCGGTGGCGCGCAACAGGCATCCTGCCGGCTACGTCCGCCGCGCAGATGCTCGTCGCCGTACGCGCCGCGTTGCCCAAGCCATCCGTGGAATGCCGGATGCCCGTCGCGCGCCTCGACTCCGCAGGCGCGTCGGCTGCCTTGAAGCGCGACACCATGCTCATCGCACGCGCGCGCGATCCGATGGCCATCATCGTCCCGCCCAACACGTGCCTGAAGCTCTGATCTCTTGCGAAACGACGTTCGACCACGCGCAGGTCTCGCGGTGCGTGCCCGACGCATGAGCGCTCGTCGCATCGCTGCGTCGCTCGCGCTGTGCACCTTCCCGGCGATCGGCTGCGCGTCCATCGGGAAGGTGATCGCCTCAATCCCGGCGATCACCCCTCCACTCTCCTCCGGCTTCCGCGTCGTCCAGCCCGCAACCGTCGCCAACGTCACGGCGACCCAGATGCTCGAGGACCTCGGGCGCGCGGACGTCGTGTTCTTCGGCGAACAGCACGACGACCCGGAGACACACCGCGCCGAAGCAGAGTTGCTCGAGGCCATTGGCCGCACGGGACGTCCGGTCATCCTCTCGCTCGAGATGTTTGAGCGCGACGTCCAGTCGGTCGTGGACGACTACATCGCGGGCCGCGTGCGAGAGAGCGACTTCCTCGCGCGCGCTCGTCCGTGGGACCGTTACGCCACCGACTATCGCCGGCTCGTCGAGCTGGCGAAGCAGCGCCAGTGGCGCGTGGTCGCGGCCAACGTCCCGCGCTCGCTCGCCTCAGTGGTGGGACGCAGGGGACTCGGCGCGCTCGATTCGCTGAGCGCGACCGATCGCGCGTACGCCGCGCGTGAGCACATGTGCCCGCGCGACGACTACCACGCGCGCTTCATGGAGTCCATGCGCTCGCATTCGCCCGGCGCCGCACCAACGTCGCGGGCCGACTCCCTCCCGACCGCCGTCGCCGAGCGCTTCTATCTCGCGCAATGCATGAAGGACGAGACGATGGCGGAGTCCATCGTGAACGCGCGGCTCGCGGCACCGCGCGCGGCGATCGTCGTCCACTACGACGGCGCATTTCACAGCGACTACTCGCAGGGGACCGTAGTACGGGTGAAGCGGCGCCAACCCGGCTGGACGGTCGCCGTGGTGACCGCTGTTCCCGTGCCCGATCCCGCCGTGGCGCCAATCGTCACCCAGAGCGGCCGGGCGGACTATGTGATCTTCACACGCCAGTCTCGCCGACCGTAGCCGCCGGTCGCTGGCCTATCCACTCCACAGGATCATGAAAATCTTCCGCATCCTCACCGGCTCGGGCGCGCTCCTCGGCGCAATGGCATCGGCACTGCACGCGCAGACGCCGCCTGGCGCGACGCCTCCCGCGGAGGGCACGCCCGCTGCGCAGCCGCCCGTCACGCGCAGGGCTCCGCGTCCGTATGCGCAAGTCATCCCGGCACGTGCACACACCGAGCGCGGGGGCATCACCATGCATCGCGTGGACGACCGGTACTTCTTCGAGGTGCCGGATTCGCTCCTGTCCAGGGACTTCCTCATGGTCACGCGCGTCGCCGGCGTGCCTGCAGGCTCAGGAGGATTCCAGAGCGCCGGCAGCTCACTCAACGAGCGCATGATCCGGTGGGAGCGCGCGGGTGAACGCGTCCTGCTCAAGAGCATCGCGACGGAAGCCGTGGCGGACGACACGCTGCCCATCGCGCGGAGCGTGGCGGCGAACAACTACCCCGCCATCATCGCGGCATTTCCCATCGCGGCATTCGCGCGCGACAGCAATGCGTACGTGCTGGACGTCACGGACTTCTTCTCCACCGACAACCCCGCGACGTCGGGCATGAATGCCAACCAGCGGCGTCTCTACGGCATTCGTCGCTTCGACCCCGCGCGCAGCTTCATCAGCAGCGTACGCGCCTTCCCCATCAACATCGAAGTGCGCCAGGTGCAGACGTTCGACGCCGCGACGCCGCCGAGTGATCCGAATGGCGCGAGCGTCAGCATGGAAACCCGGCAGTCGATGATCCTGCTGCCGAGGGTGCCCATGCGCCCGCGCAACTTCGATCCGCGTGTGGGCTACTTCTCCATCGACCGCGTGAACTATGGCCTGGACGAACAGAAGGCCGCGAGCCAGGAGTTCATCACGCGCTGGCGCCTCGAGCCGAAGGACGCAGCGGCATACGCGCGCGGCGAGTTGGTAGAGCCGGTGAAGCCCATCGTCTACTACATCGATCCCGGGACGCCGGCGCGCTGGAAGCGATTCGTCAAGGAAGGCGTCGAGAACTGGAACGTCGTGTTCGAGAAGGCGGGGTTCAAGAACGCGATCATGGCGAAGGATGCGCCGACGGCCGCGCAGGATCCGGACTTCGACATGGATGATGCGCGGTACTCGGTGGTGCGGTGGGCAGCGAGCCTCGTGCGCAACGCAACCGGCCCGCACACGCACGATCCACGCTCTGGCGAGATCATCAACAGCGAGATCACCTGGTATCACAACCACATGCGCTCGTATCGCAACTGGTTGATCATGGAGACGGGCGCATCGAATCCGCAGGCGCGCTCGCTCGACATTCCGGACGAGCTGATGGGCGAGACGATGCGACAGGTGATCACACACGAGATCGGCCACGCGCTGGGACTCCAGCACAACATGATGGCGTCGGCGTCGTTCCCGACGGACTCGCTGCGCAGCCAGACCTTCACGAGCAAGTACGGCGTGAGCGCGACGATCATGGACTACGCTCGGCAGAACTATATCGCGCAGCCGAGTGATGGCCTGAAGACGAAGGACTTCATTCGCCGCCTCGGACCTTTCGACGATTTTGCGATTAACTGGGGATACAGGATCATCCCCGTCGCCACGGCCGACGCGGAACGCCCGACGCTCAACAAGTGGCTCACCGCGCAGGCGACGCCGTATCCCTATCGCTTCGTGCCGCAGGGCATGGGCAGCGGCGATCCGCGCGTGCAGACGGAAGACCTCGGGGACGATCCCGTAAAGTCGTCGACGTACGCGGTGATGAACTACAAGCGGATGATCCCGCAGCTCGTCTCGTGGACGACGAAACCGGGCGAGAATTTTGCCGAGTTCCAGGAGGTGTACGAGGAGTCGATTGGCCGGTGGGCCGGCTACATGGGTCACGTCGCGACGGTGATCGGCGGCGTGAACGTCGAGCTCAAGACGGCGGACCTCGCGGGTCCGGTCTACACTGTCGTTCCCAGGGCGCGACAGAAGGCCGCGCTCGCATTCCTCAGCGACAACATCATCGCGACGCCAACGTGGCTGCAGCCGAAGGAGATCGTGTCGCGGATCGGCCCGACGACGGCGATCGCGGCGCGCCAGGCGGCGATGATGTCGTCGCTCCTGAGCGCGGCACGTCTCAGTCGGCTGGCCGAGTCGGAGAAGTACGATGCGGCCAATGCGTATCCGCTCGTCGAGTATCTCGCGGACCTCAAGCGGAGCGTGTGGACGGGCGCCATGCCGGATGCGAGCCGACGTCAATTGCAGCGCGTATATCTCCAGCGTCTCGAGGTGTTGATCACGCCGCCGGCCGCACCTGCGGTCGTGCCAGGCGGTGGCGGCGGTCCTCCGGCGCCTACTCGTCCCATACCGTTCGTCACGCCGGCGTCATTGCCGCAAAGCGACCTGCCGGCGCTGGCGCGCATGCAGCTCCGCGAAATTCAGCGCGAAGCGCGGGCGATGGGGACGGCGGATGCCACGGCGCGCGCGCACTGGAGCGACGTGGCGGATCGCATCACGCAGATCCTGGAGCCTCGGCGCCAGGGCCCGTGAGCGACTTGCATGTGAAAGCAAGTGTATATAAGCTTGCATGAGCATGCCTCACGCCACTCTTGCACATCCCGCGGCTCAACCGGAACCCGGACCGGTGCTCGCCAAGGCCACCCTTGCGGCCGCGGCGCGACTCGGCCTGCGCAACCGCCACCTCGCGCTCGTCATCGGATCAAGTGAGGCGTCCGTGTCGCGCCTCCAGACGGGCCGCGGCCTGGACCCGAGCAGCAAGGAAGGCGAGCTCGCGCTCCTCTTCCTGCGGCTCTATCGCTCGCTCGACGCGCTCGTCGGCGGCGACGACGCCAAGGCGCGAGCATGGCTCGCCGCCACCAACGACCATCTCGGCGCCGTGCCTGCGGAGCGGATCCGGTCCATCGAGGGACTCGTCGATGTCGTCCAGTATCTGGACGCGATGCGCGGGCGACTCTGAGCTGCGGCCGCTTCGGCTCTCGCCGTGGCGAGTGGTCGAGGCACAGCACCAGGTGTCCACGCGCAAGCTCGTCGACTCGGCGGATGAGCAGGCGCTGCTCGAGGATCTCATCGAGCGCGTGAAGCCACCGGATGCCACGGGCGGCCGGCTGCACTACCTGCTCTTCACGCCGTTCCGCTATCCGCCGCTGCGCTATGGATCGCGGTTCGGTGCGCGGCACGAGCGCGGCATCTGGTATGGGTCAGAGACGCGGCGGACGGCGTTCGCGGAGGTCGCCTACTACCGGCTCCTCTTTCTCGAGGGGACGCAGGCGTCGCTCGGCAGCGTGATCACGCAGCTCACGGCATTCACGGTGCGCATGCGAACGCTGCGCGGCGTGGATCTCGCGGCGCCGCCGTTCGATGCGCACCGGCGGGCGATCGCGTCGCCCACACGCTATGCCGCAGCGCAGGCGTTGGGCAGCGCGATGCGCGCCGCGGGCGTGGAGCTGTTCCGATTTCCCTCCGCGCGCGACGCCGCCGAGGGTGTGAACGTGGGCGCGCTGTCGCCGGCGGTGTTCGGTTCTGCGAAGCCGCACGGATTCGAGACGTGGCACTGCACGGCCGATCGCGAGCGCGTGGAGCTGACGCGTGGAGATTTTTCCAGGCGTGAGACCCACAGCTTCCTGCGTTCGCAATTCCTCGTGAGTGGTGCGCTGCCGTTGCCGGCCGTCTAGAGAGGGGTCAGAGTCGGGGTCAGAGTCGCGCGGGATTTTGATCCAACCCGCAGCAAATCGAAAGGACTCTGACCCCCGACTCTGACCCC
>JANOIJ010000417.1:0-12321 GCA_031407575.1 Gemmatimonadaceae bacterium
CGCGGCACACCGCTGCGCCGCCTTCGAGCACCTTGCCGATGGTCTCGGTCGACAGCACGTTGATCGGCATGCCGACCAGCGCGAGTGCCAGGATCGGCGTGCCGCCCATCGCGTAGACATCGCTGATCGCGTTGGTCGCCGCGATCAAGCCCGCAGAGTTCGTGATCTTCCGGATCGGACAGAAGACCGCCGACGCCCGCGCGTGACACAGCGCTCACCACTGAGGACCGACCATGGAACGCACTTCTCCCTATAGCGCCTTCAATTTCCTGGTGACGCTCAACGGCGACCGCGCCCCCGACGAGCCGCTCGGCGGATTCTCGGACGTGTCCGGGCTGTCGACGGAGTTCACCATCGCCGAGTATCGCAACGGCAACGATCCGGAAGAGCACGTGCGCAAGGTGCCCGGCGTGCACAAGGTGGGCGACGTCACGCTCAAGCGTGGCGTCGTGAACTCCATCGACTTGTGGAACTGGATCGAACAGGTCCGCGACATCGGACCTGGCGCGCAGCGCACGGTGGTGATCACCATGCTCAGCGAGAGCGCGACGCCCGTGCAGACGTGGACGCTGCGCGGCGTGATTCCAATGAAGTACACGGGACCGACCTTCGCGGCGAAGGGCGGCGGCGACGTGGCGATGGAAGAGCTGACGCTGTCCGCCGAAGGCATCTACTTCGAGTCCGCTGGCTGACGTGCGCGCGCTGACCTTCGAGGAGGAGGTCCCGGTGGTGCCCAGTGCACCCAACCGCGCGGACGTGGCGTGCTTCGTCGGCTTCGTGAAGCGGCGCGGCGGGCCCATGCCGTCGGGTGTGCGCAACTGGCTCGACGAGCGCGGCTGGCTCTCGGCGCCGTACCGCCGCACATCTGCCGCCGAGTTGCTCGACGTCCCCGTGCCGATCGACAGCTGGGAGTCGTTCGTCGCGATGTACGAGTGGGAGACGCGCCGCACCGACGATCCGCGCGAATTGTTCGCGAGCTACATGGGCTCGGCGATCCGCAGCTTCTTCGCGCAGGGCGGCAAGCGGTGCTATGTGGTGCGCGTCGGAGATTACTGGGAGCCGGCGACCTGTCCTGCGACGCGTGACACGCTGCTCAACGCGCTCGTGCCGGGGTTTCCGTGGACTGTGACATCGGTGGAAGTGGACCAGTCGACGTGGCACGGCGTGGGTCACCTGTTTGGTCTGCCCGACGTCTCCTTCGTCTGCCTGCCCGACTTGCCGAGCATCGTTGCGGCCGAGCCGCTTCCGCTGCCGCCGGTGGTCGAGATCCTGGGTCTCGAGGAGCACTTCACGGAATGCTCGACGAACGAGCGCGCAGCTGAGGAGGCGCCTGCTGCGCGACTCGTGCGCGCGCCGCGGTGCGACGGGCCGGCCTATGAACAATGGGCCGACGTGCTGGAGCTGATGGCGACGTTCCTGCGGCAGAAGCGTCGCGAGGTGCAGTTCGTCGCCGCGGTGCCGATGCCGCTCCAGGGCACGCCCGAGGAGGGAGCATTCGCACCGCTGATCAAGGATCTCATCGATCGCCGGCTCGCTGACGACGTGAATCCTGCGACGCTCGATGCAGACTCACCGCGCGGCATGGCGAGCTCGTTCGTCCAGTTGGCGTATCCGTGGGCTCGCTCGCCTGGCTCGGTGCGGTTGCCAGAGGGACTCGAAAGTCCCGATGCCGTGCTCACCGGTGTGTTGGCGCGCAACGCAATCTCGCGCGGAACGTTCCGCAGTGCGGCGGGCCAGTCGCTGGCCGACGTGTTCGACGTCTACCCGCTGCTGCGGCCCGACCATCTTCGCGCGCTCGAGACGTCGCGTGCGCAACGGTACGCGACCTCGTTCGAGGAACGCGTCTCCGTGCTCGGTCACTCGCCATCGGGCATGCGGCTGCTGTCGGATGTCACGCCGAGTGTCGTGGAGAGCTACCGGCCGGCGAGTGTGCACCGGCTGGTGTCGGTGGTCGCGCGCGCGGCGCGGCGGCTCGGCGAGGAGATCACGTTCGACGTGTCGGGCGAGACGCTGTGGGCGCGCGTGCGCGAGGTGTTGCGCATGCTGCTGACCGGGCTGTTCCAGTCGGGTGCATTTCGTGGTGCGTCGGCGGCGGAGGCGTTTCGCGTCCGCTGCGATCGCACGACGATGACGCAGTCCGACATCGACGCGGGGCGTCTCATCGCGCACGTGGTGTTCGATGCCGCCGCGCCGATCGAGCGCATTCGCATCATTCTCGCTCTGGACGACGCGGGTCAACTCACGCTCAGCTCGGCGGACAGCACGCAGGAGGCGGCGTGATGGACACCGAGTATCCGCTGCACGTCTTCAACTTCGAGGTCGAGTTCGTCGAGACCAACCTGCTGCCGGAGCAAGGCGGCGGCGGGGCCGTTCCGGTGTGCAAGGGCGCATTCGCCGAATGCACGGGGCTAGAGGCGACGATGGAGCCGAAGGTCATCAAATCCGGCGGGGCAAACTTTGGTCACGCGCAGCGGGCGGGGCAGGTGTCGTTCGCCACGGTGGTGTTGAAGCGCGGCATGACGAGCACGCGCGACCTCTGGAAATGGTTCGACATGTGCACGCGCGGCAGCGCGTACGCGCATCGGATGAGCGTGAGCATCCGCATGCGCGATGCGCAGGGAAAGCCCGTGGTGTCATGGCATCTCGACAAGGCGATGCCGGTGAAGTTCAAGGCCGCCGACCTGAACGCGAAGGGCAGCGACATCGGCATCGAGGAGCTCCATCTCGCCCACGAAGGCCTGACGCTCCTGTCATGACGAGGCCACGCGGATGAGCGACATCTACGTCGTGCCGGCGAGCTTCACCGGCAAGTCAGGCACGCCGATCTTCGTGCACTTCAACCCGGCGTCGCTCCAGTACACCGTGAGCAACACGCTTGCCGATCAGGGCAAGGGGAAGAAGCAGTACGTGAGCCAGAGCACGGCAAAGCTCACGATGGACCTCGTGTTCGACACGACGGATTCGGGCACAGACGTTCGCATGCACACCTTCGAGATCGCGAAGCTGATGGAGCCCGGCGGCCCGGAGGGTGAGGGGCGCACCGTGCCGGAGATCGTCACGTTCGAATGGGGCAGCTTCAGCTTTCCCGGCATGCTCGAGTCGTTCAAGGAGACGCTCGACTTCTTCGCGCCTGAGGGCGTGCCGCTGCGAGCGAGTGTGAGCATCTCGATGTCGCGGCAGGACAAGGTGTTCGAGGAAGATCCGAAGATGGCGTCGAAGAAGCATGCGCCATCCGTCGCGTCGCTCGGGTCGGGACAGAGCGCGGCCAGTGCAGCATCGGCGGCGGGCGCAAGCAATCCGGCAAGCGCGGCACGCGCACTCGGTGCCATCAACGGGCTGGCGAGCCTCCGCGCCGGCGGCGGCGCGATTGCCTTGTCCGGATCTGTGTCACTCGGAGCATCGGCGGGAGTCGGTGCATCGGCGGGGGGGAACCTGTCAGTCGGCGCGAGTGCGGGCCCGCTGAAGATTGGCGGCTCCGCATCGGCGGGAATGACGGCGTCGTCAGGGGCGTTTGCGGGCCTGCGTGCGTCGGCTGGAGGCGCAAAGGCGACACTCAAGCTGGACGCGAGCGCGCTGCAGCCGAAGCTGCCGTCGGCGAATGTGAGCGCATCGTTCGGTGTCGGGGGCATGGCGAAGGGCGGCGCCGGTTCGAGCGGTGCGGGCGCAAACGTCGGTGCGTCGGCGAGCCTGAAGTCCCAGTTGAGCTTCGAGGACTGAGCCATGGGCATCGTATTCGACGAAGTCGTAGCGGACGTGCGGCCCGACAGCCAAGCGCCATCGAGCGAGCAACAGGCGAAGAGCGCGACGGCGGGGCCGAGCATCGCGGAGATTGAAGCGGCGATCGCGCGGCGTGCGCGGTTGCACGCACGGCTGGAGGCGCACTGATGCCTGAAACGGCGCTCACCGAGCTCGCGGTCTACATCGCGCGGCCCACCATCACGGTGGACGGCCAGGAGAACGCGCGCGTCAGCGACCTGTTGCTCGCGATGGAGATGCGAGAGTACGAAGGCGGCATGTCGTCGCTGGAGCTCACGCTGAGCAACGTCGCGAGTGTTCCGTTCGGCGACGCGGAGTTTGCCTTCGAGGACGACAGTGTGCTGAAACTCGGCGCGAGCATCTCGGTCTCCGCCGGCGACGAGGATGCGTCGGTGCCGATCTTCGAGGGAAAGATCACAGCGATCGAAGCTGTGTTCACGGAGGGCAGCGCGCCGGAACTGATCGTCTTCGCGGAGGATGTGTTCCAGCAGGCGCGGATGAAGCGCCGCACGAAGCGTCATGACGACGCGACCCTCGCATCACTCGCGCAAGACCTGGCGTCCGAGCTTGGCCTCACGCCGCAGGTGAGTGGGTTGTCGCAGAACATCGGCTTGCAGGTGCAGCTCAACGAGAGCGACCTGGCATTCCTGCGGCGTCTGCTCGCGCGCTACGACGGCGACCTCAAGGTGATGGGCGGCGAGCTCCATGTTGGTCCGCGCGGTGACGTGCGGAACGGCGCGCTGGAGTTGGAACTGCACGGACAGTTGCGCAGTGCGCGCGTGCGAGCAGATCTCGCGCACCAGGTGACGAAGGTGACGGTGACCGGCTGGGACGTTGCGCAGGGCCAGCGCGTGAGTGCCAGCAGCACCGGTGCAAATACAGGACCGGGATCGGGCAAGGACGGAGCAACGCTGCTACGCGACGCCATCGGTGATCGCGTGGAGCACATCGGGGCTCTCGCGGTGACGACGAGCGACGAAGCGACGGCGCTGGCCGACGCCGCATTCGATCACGCGGCGCGACAGTTCGTCTGCGTGGACGCGACGGCCGAGGGCAACCCGGCGCTGCGCGTGGGCACGCACGTCACGCTCGGTGGGCTGGGTCCGCGCTTCGACAACGAGTACTACGTGACGAGCGCGACCCATCGCTACGATGGCGAGCGCGGGTACTCCACGCAGTTCGAGGCGCAGTGCGCCTTCTGGTTGAAGCAATGAGCGTCTTCAACGCGCTCTTCGATGCAGCGCCCGCCGCGGCGCTCACCGCGAGTCATCTCGCGCTGGTGATCAGCGTGCAGGATCCGGACAGTCTCGCGCGCGTGCAGGTGCGGTTGCTGGGCTTCGACGGCGTCGATGAACAGGACGCGCCACTGTGGGCACGTGTCGCGGTGCCATTCGCGGGCGGAAAGCGCGGCGCCTTCATGATTCCCGACGTCGGCGACGAAGTGCTCGTGACGTTCGTTGGCGGCGACGCGCGGATGCCAATCGTGATTGGCGGCCTGTGGAACGGCGCCGACAAGCCGCCCGAGACGCTCGGCGGCGATCGCGTTGACCGGTGGACAATCGTCGGCAAGGCGGGCACGCGCATCGCGATCATCGAGGAGAGCCAGGGCCAGGAGACGATCAAGCTGTCGACGCCTGGCGGTGTGACCGCGACCATCACCGATGCATCCGGCGGCAAGATCGAGCTGAAGCAAAGCGGCAACACCATCACGATGGATTCGTCGGGCATCGCGATCAAGGCGTCGTCGCAGGTAAAGGTGGACGCCAGCACCGTGACGGTCACGGCGTCGATGGTGAAGGTGGACGCTGCGATGGCGAAGTTCTCGGGCGTGGTGAAGTGCGACGTCCTCCAGGCGACGACCGTCGTGGCATCGACGTACACACCGGGCGCGGGGAACATATGGTAGCCGCCGCGCATCCCGTCCGCCTGCGCACCGCCGCCATCGGCGCGGCCGCTGGTGCACCGCAGCTCATTCTCGAGCGCACGGACGAAGAATTCATTCCGGCGATCTTCGCCGAGCTGTCCAGCGCGGCGCTACGGGCCAGGCTGCTTGGCAGCATCGCGAAGACGCGCACCACCAACAGTGTGCTCAAGCTGTACCAGCCCGTGCAGCGCGTGTTCAACGTCGCGCTGTTCGAGGTGATCTGCGACGTGCCGGGCCAGCCGCGCTTCGATCCCGAACGCATCGAGAGCGCGGGCATGGTGGTGCGACGCGTGTGGCGCGACGGAAACGGCTTGCCGCACCTCGACGCACTCGAAGGCTGGCGCCAGGATGGAACGGCATTCAAGGAGTGGGTCAAGTTCGACACGACGGGCGAGCGGGAGATGGACCCCGATCCCGCGTTGCGCGCCGTGCCGCGCGTGGGACATCCGGACGTGGACCGCCGGCTTCGGCTGCTGCGCGTTCGCAAGGAGCGCCTGTCCGAGGACTTTACGCCGCTCTTCACCGCGCCACCGGACGTCTGCGCAGCGCTCGGCAAGACGATCATGTTCGGCGTCATTCCCGTAGCGAGTGGCGAGCAGAGCGAGGCGCCGGCGAACGTCAACTACACCGCGGCCGACGTCGCCGAGATGCTGTCGCCGATGCTCAAGGAGTCTGGCAACTCGCTGAACCTCACGGTGCCTCGCGCGAACGAGTGGCTGTCAGCAAGCGACGCCGACGATCCCAGGCTCGCGCCGTGGATCAACCTGCTGCGCCAATTGGTCATCGAGCTTGACGCGTTTGGAACCTCGGTCGAGTCGACCGCGCTCTTCGCGGCGCTCGAGGCGCTTCAACTCCCGCATGGCACCACGTATCGCTCGGGCGGAGAAGTGCTGCGGCAACACGCCGCGGTGCTGGTAAATCGCGACGACCAACCGGCAGCGCGTCCGGGCATCGCGTGGCCGGGTCATCCCCGCGTACAGATGCCGTCAGAGTGGCCCGCAGTGATCACCGCAAAGTCGAACGCCATCGCCGCTGCAGCGCGCGCAGCGCTCGAGTCGCGCCTCGCCGCCGTGGTACAGCCGCGAAGCCCGCGATACGATCCGCAGAAGCGTCCGGCGAAAAAGGTGCGCACGGGATACTACGACGAGACGGGCCAGATGTATCGGCTCCAGGCGTTCGTGCGCGTGCGGCATCACGACAACTGCCCGACGCACCTCGTGTGGAGCGCGCCGAGCGATCCGTTCGCCATCGCGCCGTGGTATGAGGGAGGTGGTGCGCCGCCAATGCATGTCGCGCTGCCAGATCCGACCGATCGCGCGTTCCTGAAATCGCTGAAGCCCAACGTGTCGTTCGCGGTACCGGGCAACCTCATGGACATGCTCCAGAAGAACTCGCCCAAGGACCTGCTGGACGGCAAGGGCAGCAAGGGTTCGATGGAGATCGATTGGGTGTGCGGCTTCAACATTCCCACGATCACGATCTGCGCGTTCATCTGCCTGTCGATCATCCTGTCCATCCTCGACATCTTCCTGAGCTGGATGGCGTTCGTGAAGATCTGCATTCCCGTGCCGAGGAAGGCATGAGCCGCGCGCCGCTTCCACGACCGTTGCTGGGATGGCCATTGCTGCCGCTGCCCGATTCGCGCGGCACGATCGGCCATCCGACACTCGAGGAGAGCGTCCGGCAGTCGATCCAGGTGATCCTGCGCACGCGTCCCGGCGAACAGCTCATGCGTCCGCGCTTCGGCGGTGGCCTCGAGCGGTTCGTCAACGAGCAGAACACCATCGCCACGCGCCGGCGCATTCGCGAGCTGATCACCGATTCGCTGGAGCGGTGGGAGCAGCGCATCATCCTCGATCGCGTCGAGGTGACGGAGCATCCCGATCGGCCGACGCACGTGCGCGTCGTCATTGGCTATCGCCTGCGGCGCACCGGTGCGTTGGAGCAAGTGGGCCTGAGCATGAATCTGGACGGCTGACGATGCCCATTCTTCCTCCCGCCCTGGACGACCGGAGCTTCAACGACCTCGTCGACGAGGCCATCAGCCGCATTCCCGCGCACACGCCCGAGTGGACCAACCCGCGTGAGGGCGACCCGGGCCGAACGATCATCGAGCTATTCGCGTGGCTGACGGACACGCTGCTGTATCGCGCGAACCTCATCCCCGAGCGGCAGCGTCTCGCATTCCTGCGCCTGCTCGGCCAGCCGATGCGGCCGGCACGCGCGGCGCGCGGACTCGTGAGCATCAACATCGATCAGGACACCTTCACCGGCGCGCTCAATCTCGCGCCGCGCGCGAAGATCACCGGTCCAGCACCATTCGAGACGCGCTCCGAACTTACCGTGCTGCCCATCACGGCCGAGGCGTACTTCAAGCGCCGGCTCTCGGTGTCGGAGGACACGCAGCTGGCGCCGCTCGTACGCGGATTGCGCGAGGTGTACAGCCCGCTGGCCACGCCGTACGTAACGACGCCTGTCTTCGCCGGTGGCGCCGCCGACATGAAGGGCTTCGACGTGGTGCAGCGCTCGCTCGATCACTGCCTGTGGCTCGCGCTGCTTGCACCGAAAGGCTCGGACGACGCGACACTCGCCGCCGTGCGCGACACGCTTGGCGCGCGTGCGCAGGGAGCGCAGCAGTTGTTGAGCGTCGGTGTGCTGCCGTCGGCCGAGGTCGCGCCGCTCGACATCGACATCGGGCCGCGTCCGCCCATTCCGCACGTGTGGGAAGTGGCGATGCTCAACCGGCTCGGCGATCTCGAGTACCACGTGCTCGATCGCATCAGCGACACGAGCTCCGGTCTTACGCAGCCGGGCGTCATTCGGCTCGCGTTGCCCGCGTTGTCTGCCGACCGCCGGCTCGAGGCGCCGGACAACAACGTCCGTCGCGCGATGGATGCGGGCGTCGGCCCGCGGCCGCCGCGACTCGACGATCCCAAGAGTGCCGAGCGACTCATCACGTGGTTGCGGCTGCGGCCAGCCAGGGGCGTGAGCTCGCTCCCGTTGAGTTGGGTCGGAGTGAACGCCGTGGAGATCGACCAGCGCGAGACGTCGGTCGATCGCGTGCTTGGCGTGAGCGACGGATCATCCGATCAGGTGATGGCACTCCCTGCGCGTTCGGTGGAGACGGCGTCGCTCCAGGTGCAGGTGGACGAAGCGGGACGCGGCTACCACGCGTGGCAGCGCGTGGACGACCTGATGCTCTCCGATCGCGACGACTCGGTGTTTGCGCTCGACGAGGAAGCGGGCACCATCCGCTTTGGCGACGGCGTGCATGGCCGAGTGCCCGAGGCGGGTCGTCGTGTGCGCATCGGGATGATGCGTGTTGGCGGCGGGGTAGCGGGGAATCTTCCGCCGCGCGCGTTGAAGGAAATCAGCGCCGTCGATTTCCGGAATGCGCGCGTGACGGTGCCGCTCAAGGTGGAGCAGGGCGTCCCGACAGTTGGTGGTACGGAGGCGGAGACATTGGATGACGCAGAGAAGCGCATTCCTGCGCTGCTGCGTCATCGCGATCGCGCGATCACGGAAGACGACTTCAAGCGACTGAGCGCCGACACGCCGGGCGTGCGACTGGGACGCGTGGAGGTGCTGCCGCGCTTCAAGCCTCAGCAGCGCCGACCGAATGTGCCTGGCGTCGTCACGGTGATGGTGCTGCCGCACAAGGACGGCACCAGTGCGCCCGCGCCACGCCCGGATCGCCACGTGCTCGAGGCGGTGCATCGCCAGCTCGACGAGCGGCGCGCGCTCACCACGGAGTTGTACGTCATCGGGTGCGAATACATCGCGCTTGGCATCGGCGTGGGCGTCACGATTCGCGACGGCTTCGGGCGGGATGAAACGCTGCATGCCGTGCGCGAAGCGTTGCGTGCGTTGCTGTGGCCCATCAGCCCTGGCGGCAATACAGGCACCGGATGGCAACTGGGTCGCGCGGTGAGCGACCGCGAGCTCGAGGTGGCGGTTGCGCGCGTGCCTGGCGTGAACACGGTGTCGGGTGTGCGCCTGTTCGAGCGGCGGAGCGAGACGTGGCACCCGGTCGTGATTCCCGATCGTTCCGGCTCGTTCCTGTTGCCGATGCGCGTGTGGCAACTGCCAGAACTGTTGTCGGTGGTGGTGAGTGGGGACGGCGTCGTTCCGTCGGACCTGCGCAGCGACACGCAGGACGCGTCGCGCGACGGTGCGCTCGACGTCGGCGTCCCCGTCGTACCGGCGGTCTGCTGATGGACGCCAACGGGCAGCGCTTCTGGATGCTCGCCGATCGTCCGCACTGGCGTGTAAACGGTGCGCTGTATGATGGCGAGCGCCGGTCGCTGCGGCTTGCGAGCACGCACAGATTCGACGAAGCGCGCATGCGCAACGCACGGGCGGACCAGGCAGCGGCGCGCGCGCGCCTGCTCCGCACGGCGATGACGCGCGATCAATTCGAGACCCGCGCGTGGTGGCAGGACGCAACGCGGGAGGTCCGCGCCGACGGTGCGATTCCGTCGCACAACGGCGACGACAACAGCGTCCGTCTCATGACCGTGGACGGCACGGAGAGCGTCACCGACCTCGCCATCGGCTACGACGGTATCCTCTATATAGTAGTGGGCGGGGAAATCCTGTTGCGAGACCTGCGTGACCGGTGGAATCCGGTGCGCGTGCGCCACGACAACCTCGACGCGTGGCGCATCGCGTCCGACCCATCTGGCGGAGTGTGGGTGCTGGATCGCGCCGGCGCCGTGTGGCGCGTGACCGGCGCGCCGCTTCCCGCTCGTGCCTTCGCACCCTACACGCCGAACACGGTTCGTCCATGCAATAACGAGAACCCCGACGCGCCGTCCGTCGTGCGCGTAACGGCCAGCGCACCCACCATCGCCAACGGCGTGCTTGAAGTCGTCGCCATCGCATGCTCGACGGCGGGACGCGTCGCAGTGCTCGGCTGGGCGCCGGGCGGACAGGCGTACCTCGTCACGCGCGTGACGAACGATGCATGGCACCGCGTGCTGCTCCACGGCGCACGCTTCCCGTATGACTTCGCGTGGTCGTCGACCGATAGCGTCGCGGTGCTCATGACGCATCTCGAGCGGGCGATCACGGGCGCCGAGTCCGAGGCGGCCGTGTATCCCGTCGATGACGGTCGAGCAGTAGCGGATCCGCTCGGCGACTTCTATCCGTTGCGCAATCACGACGGTGGTCCATTCGCGAACGGCATCACCCTGCCGCTACACTATCCCACCACCGGCAACCGCTCCTCGCCGCTCTATTCACTCTCGGCGCCGCTGCTCGCGCCGTCCGGCAGCGCGGAATCTGCGCAGCCGATGGATAGCGGCAGCACGGAGACCGTCTGGCATCGCGTCTACATCGAGGCGTGCATTCCGCCCGCGACGTCGATCGTCGTGCACCTGGCCGCGACGAACGACGAAACCGAATGGCCGGCGGACGACGACTGGCACGAGCACCACTTCGGTGCTGGTGTGCTTGATGCCGCGGTGCCGCGCGGCGCATGGGTGTCCGCGCCATCCGAGCTGCCGTTTCATCGCGGCCTGCTCGAGTGCCCGCCCGAGCGCGACCGCTCCGGACTCTTCACCGTGCTGGTGCAGCGCGCCAACCGTCGAGTGCGCTCCCTGCGCGGCCGATATCTCATGGTGCGCGTCACGCTCACGGGCGACGGACGCTCCAGTCCCGAGCTTGCCGCGCTGCGCGCGTACGGCTCGCGCTTCTCGTACGTCACCAACTATCTGCCGGAGCTCTACCACGAGGACGAGTTCGGCGCACGCGCCGAGGACGTCCTCGATCCCGCAGACCGTGTCGCTACGCCAGCCGATTTCCTCGAGCGGTTCCTCGACAACTTCGAGGGCATCCTCACGCCACTCGAGGATCGTATCGCGCACGCGCACCTGCTCACGGATCCGCGCACGGTGCCGGAGGAGTCGCTGAGCTGGCTCGCGAGCTGGATCGGCGTCGCGTTCGACGACGCGTATCCCGCCGCCGCGCGTCGCCGTGTGCTCGCGAATGCACCGCAGCTCGCGAGCGAGCATGGCACGCTCGCGGGACTCCAGCGCGCCCTCGAGATCGCCACCGACGGCGGCGTGAGCGGCGGTGAGATCCTCGTCTTCGAGGATTACCGCCTGCGCCGCACGTTCGCGACGATACTCGGTGTCGATCTCGCCGATGAATCCGATCCGTTGCTCGGTGGGCTCGTGAACAGTGGCAATTCTTACGTGGGCGACACGCTGTTCCTCGGCGACGAGCACAGGAAGGAGTTCCTCGCGCTGTTTCAGGACGACATGCCAACCACGCGCGAAGAAGACGCTGCCATCGACGCGATCTTCGAGCGGCTGGCGCACCGCGTCACCATCCTCGTCCACCAGGGCGTATCGCCGCAGAGCCTCGGCCTCATTCGGCGCATCGCGCAAATCGAGGCGCCGGCGCACGTCGAGACGCGTGTCGTCGAGGCGCGCTACGCGTTCATGGTTGGCATCGCGTCGCTCGTTGGTGTGGACAGCTATCTCGCACCGCAGGTGCCGCCGACCGCGGTGCGCGTGAATCGCACACAGCTCGGTGGACGCGACTTCCTGCGCCGCACGCCGAGCCTCGACTTCCGCCTCGCCTGACTCATGAGGAGCCATCACGGATGACTACGCGCAGCGATCCCTTCACGAAGA
>JANOIJ010000320.1:0-12458 GCA_031407575.1 Gemmatimonadaceae bacterium
CTGCGTAGGCCACTGCTGCCGCGTAAGGAATCGGCCTGCCGATCACATTGCCTCCGCCCAGGCTCGGCGTGTTCCACACCACGGCCTGTCCATCCACTGTCTCGCCAGCACTGTAGATCACGCCTGCACTCTGGTTGGTGAAGTTGATGTCGTACGCCTCTGAATTGAGGCCAGGCACGGGCGAGGAGAGGTTGATCGGACGGAATCCCTCCGGTTCGCCGGGGCCGCGCGCGCGCAACGATTGCGCGGGAGGCGGCGCGATCGTTCGAGGCTCGGTTGGCGCGTCCGTCGTGGTACATCCCGCAGCCAGTATGGCTGCACACGCCATTCCGGTCCGCATCGCCAGTCTCGTGCGCATCGTCATAGCCCTCGTCTGAGTGGTGGTGGCCGATCGGGCCCGAGTGGCCCTCACCACAAGCGCGACGATGCTCGGAGAAACTGGACATCGGGTACTTGTCGACGATGGTGTGCGCGTCGGCCGGGCCGTATCTTCGTGCGCCTTCACGACGAGCCATGACCGACGTGCCTTCGCCACATCCCGCGGATGAGTGGGTATCGACGCTGTATGATGAGCTTCGATCGCTGGCCCGCTCTCATCTCCGGCGCGAGCGCACTGGGCATACGCTGTCCACCACGGGCCTGGTCAACGAAGCCTACCTGCGCCTGTTGAAGCAGCACTCGCTCGACGGCCTCGGGCGCGGTGAGTTCTTCGGCATGGCGTCCACGATGATGCGCCGCGTGCTCGTGGACTACGCGCGAACTCGCTCTCGTGCCAAGCGCGGTGGAGACGCGCAGCCGCTGTCGCTCGAGGAGGTGGAGTCCTTCCTCTCCATCGACGAAGCGGAAGAGCTCCTCACGCTCGATGACGCGCTCGAGCGACTTCGCCGTGTGAATCCGCGAGGCGCCGACGTGGTCGATTGTCGCTTCTTCGCCGGGCTATCACTCGACGACACGGCCGAAGCGCTTGGTGTGTCCTCCAAGACCGTGCAGCGCGATTGGATCACGGCGCGCGCCTGGCTTCGCAAGGAAGTTGCCGGGGACCTCGGCCTGCTCCGCGACGACTCGTGATGCATGCCGGATATTCATGAGTCGCGGCACTCGTCCGGGAACGAGGGAGCAATGTCCATCCCGCAAATGCATTCATCGCGTCTGACAACGAACGGAGGACATCGCGATGAATGAGGAACGTTGGAACAGGCTCGCAGTACTGTTCTCCGATGCGCTCGAGCGCCCGGAGAATGAATGGAGCGCATATCTCGGCGCGCATTGTACCGACGAGGATGTGCGCGACGAGGTGCTGTCCATGCTCGCGGCGCATGCGGGTGCCGGAGCGCTCCGCCTCGAGCGGCGACTGATCTCGGACGAGAGCGAATCCGCGAGCGGCGGTCTGCCGCCTGATGCGCGACTCGGACCGTACCGCATCGTCGCACTGGTCGGGCGAGGCGGAATGGGCGAGGTGTATCGCGCCGAGCGCGCCGATGGGGCGTATGAGCAGACCGTCGCCATCAAGCTGCTCCGTCCTGATGCCGGCACCGCCGAGCTGATTCGGCGTTTTCGCTCCGAGCGCAGCCTGCTTGCACGACTCAGCCATCCGAACATCGCGTCGATACTCGACGGAGGCACCGCACCGGATGGGCGTCCGTACGTCGTGCTCCGCTTCGTGGACGGTGAGCCGATCACCACATATGCACGACAGCTTCGCGTCGACGACAGGCTGCGCTTGTTCGTGAAAGTCGCGCGCGCCGTGCAGTTTGCCCACACCAGGCTCATCGTCCACCGCGACCTCAAGCCATCGAACATTCTGGTGACGGCGGAGGGCGAACCGGTCCTGCTCGATTTCGGAATCGCCAAGCTGCTCGACGCATCGTCCGGCGACGTGGAGCACACGCGCCCAGGCCACCTGCTCCTCACGCTCTCCCACGCGGCGCCGGAACAACTGCGCGGCGAGCCGGCGACGACTTCCACCGACGTGTATGGGCTCGGTGCACTGCTCTACGAGTTGCTCACCACCGAACGACTCTTCGTCGATGTCGCATCGGCACCGGGCGCGCTCCAGCGCGCGATCCTGGAATCGCCCGTCCCGCTGCCGAGCGCGCGTGCAGCGAACGCCGATGAGAGGCGAGCGCTGCGAGGAGATCTCGATCGCATCGTGCAGATGGCACTGCGAAAGGAGCCCGAACGACGGTATCAATCGGCGGGCTCACTCGCCGATGATATCGAGCGGCATCTCGACGGGCATCCGGTCATCGCACGACCCGATCGCTGGATGTACCGCGCCACAAAGTTCGCGCGTCGGCATCGGCTCGGTGTCGCAACTGCGGTCCTGTTGCTGGTTGCCATCGGTGCGATCAGCGGGCGCGAGATTCGGCAGGGCCAACGCATCGCGGCCGAGCGCGACCGAGCGCTCGGAGCCCAGGCGGCCGCCGAAGACGCGTTGGTGTTCATGACGCGGCTCTTTCAACAGTCGGATCCGCGCGTCGTGCCCGGCGGAGACACGCTGCGCGTGGGCGAGTTCCTGCGCCTCGCGGAGCAGCAGGCAGGCGGGTTCGCCGAACAGCCGGAACAGCAGCAGCGGGTGTATCGAATGCTCGCGGACGTTCGATTCAGTCGCGGCGACTACGCGCTCGCCGAATCGCTCGTGACCCTGGCTCGTGATGTCGGCGTGCGTAAGTTCGGCGCGGACCACGCCGAAGTCCTGAAGTCGGAGACGCTGCTCGGCGGAGTGCGGAGACAGCGGTTCGGCATGGCCGCTGCTCGGCCGGTCTACGAGAGTGTGCTGGAGCGGCTCCCTCGCGTCGTGGGGCGCGATCATCCCGATGTCGCAAGCGCGTACGTCAATCTCGCCAGCTCCGTGCACGAGCCCGAGCTGGTCGGTGCCTTGCTCGACTCGGCAGTCGCGATTCGCGCGCGGATTGGCCGTTCCGATTCGGTGGAAATCGCCGGTGCGCTCGACCAGCAGGCACGCGAGCGCGGGGTTCGCGGACGATTCAGCGAGGCGGTCGCGCTCGACGAAGCGTCGCTTCGCATCCTGGAAGCGAGGTTTCCCAAGGACCATCCGTCTCGACTCACGGTCATGGGTAACCTGGCGATCTGGCTCAGTGGCATGGGTCGCTGGGACCGCGCGCTGCCGATCGCCGAGGAGGTGCTTGCTGCCGCACGGCGACAGACGACGCCTGGTGAGGGACTGGCGCTCGCATACGAGCGCGTGGCGCTGATCCAGGCGAATACTCCTGAGCAGCGCAGCCAGGCCGAGGCATCGCTTCGCGAGACGATCCGAATTTTCCGGGCGACGGTGGCTTCCGAGCACGACCTGATCACCAATTCCATGCGGAACCTGGCAATCGTGGTAGCGAGCCAGGGGCGCGCCAGCGCGGGGTTGGCGCTGCTCGACTCGGCGATCGGGCGCTCGCGCGAGTACGGACGCGAGGAGAATACGGCATACATGACCGGTCAGCGCGTGCCGATGCTCTTGCGGCTCGGCCGAGTGAGCGAGGCGGTACGGAGTGCCGAGACGGCGAACGAGTTTCGCTCGCGTCTCCCGCGTGGCTCCACGCGCGGGGCAGACATCTCCCTATGGATGGGGATGGCGGCCATGGCTGACGGACGCGCCGCCGACGCCGCACGAGAGTGGAGTGGCGCCGACGAGGGGTTCAGTTCGTGGCTCCCCCCGCAGCATCCAAAGCTCGCGATGACGCGCTGCGCCCTCGGCGCGGCGCTCGCACGCACCGGCCGGGACGCGGAAGCGCAAGCGCTCCTGGCCTCCGGCTGCCCCGGCTTTGTCAGCTGGGGGCTCGCCGATCCCAGCGTGGCGGGCTGGGGCCGGCGAGAAGCCGAGCGCCTCGGTGTCCAGTTCGCGGGCGAGACGTCGCGATGAGAGGGGAGAAGAGTCCACTCCCCGCAGCCCGAGGTTCTCATGCACCCCATCGTTCGCTTCGCACTGCTCGCGTCACTGGTGGCCTGCGGGGGCAGCGGCACGTCAGCGCCTTCCAGCCCTCCGGCGACGCCCACGGCACCCACTGCGCCCGTCATTCCCACGACGCCGGCCGCGCTGACCGTCGCGAGGACCCGTACGCACGAGCTCACGGTGGACGGCGTGAAGCGAAGCTTCATCGTCTACTCACCTGGCGGCGCGTCCACCACGGATTCGCTCCCGGTGGTGTTCATGCTCCACGGCACGAGCGGTGATGGTGAGAAGTTCTATAACACGAGTCAATGGAAGGAGAAGTGCGAGACAGTGAAGTGCATCGCCATCTTTCCCTCGTCGCTCGAGTACTGCATCATCGACGACGGCGTGCAGAAGCGCACGACCAAGTGGCACACGAAGGAGCTCGAGAACCTTGCATGCGCCGGTCAGACCCTCGCGGACGACGTCAAGTTCTTCCGCCAGATGGTCGGCGACCTGAGAACCAACTATCGCATCGATGGCCGGCGCGTGTATGTGAGCGGATTCTCCAATGGTGCTGGGATGTCGTCGCTACTCTGGGCGGCGGCATCCGATCTGCTCGCCGCGGCGGCATCGTCGGCCGGATTCAACGCGGACTCTACCGTCGTCTCCACGTCGCGCGTTCCCTACTTCTTCACCATCGGCGAACTGGACGACAATCTCGCGCAGACGATCGGGTTCAAGCTCCCGCTCCCGCTCAACGAGACGGCACTCAATGTTCCCTGGTTCAAGCTCGTCGGATCGCAAGCGCTCTCGCGGCTCGGCCTGTCACAGACGCATACCACGACAATCGGCGCGACCGGCGTCAGCTTTCACTTCGCGACTCCTGCGTCACCGAACGCCGAGATGTACTTCTGGGTCGTGAAAGGATTGGCGCATCAGTACGCGAACGGAACGAACTACCCCATCCGGTACGCGGATGTGTTCTGGGAGTTCTTCGCCCGTCACAGCCGATAGCGAATATCCGCGCGCGACCGGCGGCGCTGGCGCTCGCGGCTTCGTGCGCGCAGGTTGCTCCAATGACCTGCACCTCGATCGGGCTCGCGAGAGTGGCGAGGGCTCTGCTCTGTGTCGCGACGCCGTCGCTCGCATTCGCACAATCAGCGGTCGGCCCGCGCATCTTCTCGGGCGCACCGGAGGCAGTCTGGATTGCCCCGCCCGGGATGCCCCCGGACTCGTTCGGCGTCTTTCACGCGCGACGCACGCTGGATCTCGCCGCGAAGCCGGATCGATTCATCGTTCATGTCTCCGCCGACAATCGCTATCGGCTGTACGTGAACGGCACGCAGGTATCCTCCGGTCCGCAGCGCTCCGACGTCTTGCACTGGCGGTACGAGACGGTCGATCTCGCGCCGCACCTGCGCGTTGGGGCGAACGTGATCGCAGCCGTCGTATTGAATTGGGGCCGGCGACACCCGGTCGCGCAGCACAGCGTTCGCACGGCGCTCCTGCTGCAAGCGGACAGCCCGCGCGAAGCAGTCGCCAACACCGGCGCCGGGTGGAAGCTCTACCGCGATTCCGCGTACACCGAGCTGATCGTGGCCGCGCGGGACATTGGCGGTGCGTATTACGCAGCAGCGCACGGCGAAGCGATCGACGGCGCGCGCTATCCGTGGGGATGGGAGCGCGTCGACTACATCGATCGCGACTGGTTCACGGTGCCAGCGAGCGGCGGCGACGCGCGCGTCGGGCAGGTCAACCTGCACGCTGTGCCGGGCCGCGGAGGCTACGGCGACGGGGGCGGATGGCAGCTCGAGCCACGCGACATTCCGCCGATGGAGGAGTCGCTCATTCGCTTCGCGGCCGTGCGACGTTCGACTGGCATTGCGGCATCTGATGGATTTCTAAAAGGCGGCGACGCGCTCGTCGTTCCCGCGCATACGCGCGCGACGCTCCTGCTCGACTACGCACGCACGACGAACGCGTACACGGTGCTGGAGACGAGCGGCGGAGCAGGCAGCACGATCACACTCACCTACGCCGAGGCAGCGGTGGACTCCGCAGGTCGCAAGGGCAATCGCAACGATGTTGCGGGGCGCGTGGTTCGCGGTATTCGCGATCGCTTCTTGCCGGACGGCGGAGCCCGTCGCCGCTTCCAGACGCTCTTCTGGCGCTCGGGGCGCTACGTCAATGTCGACATCGAGACTGGAGCCGAGCCGCTGCGCATCGACGACCTGCACGGGATCTTCACGGCGTATCCATTCGTGGAGCGCGGCCGCTTTGCCAGCGACCTCCCGTGGCTCGCCGACATGTGGACGATGAACTGGAATGGCGCGCGCATCGGTGCGTTCGATACGTACATGGACACGCCGTACTACGAGCAGCTCCAATACGTCGGCGATACTCGTCTGCAGGGGCTGATCTCGCTGTACGTTTCCGGCGACGACCGGCTCGTGCGCCAGGCCATCACGCACTTCGATGATTCGCGCATTCCCGAAGGCATCACCGCGAGTCGCTATCCGTCCGAGCTGCGGCAACTCATCCCGCCATTCTCGCTCGTGCACGTCGCGATGGTGCACGACTACCACATGCACCGCGACGATCCGCGGTACGTGCGCCAGTATCTCGCCGGCATTCGCGGCATCCTCGACTGGTATGGACGCCGCGTCGACCAAACAGGCTTGCTCGGCCCAATGCCATACTGGAATTTCGTCGATTGGGCGGACCGCTGGCAGCGCGGCGTTCCCGCTGGTGCGGACAACGGACACTCGGCGACGATCAGTCTGCTGCTTGCGTACGCGCTCGACCGCGCGGCGGTGCTCGAGGCGGATCTGGGCGTGCGTGCGATGGCGCAGGCGTATCGTGCGCGGGCCGACTCGCTCCGCGTCGCGACACGGCGTCGCGCCTGGGATCCGGTACGAAAGCTCTTCCGCGATTCGCCCGACTCCGCCGCGTACAGCCAGCAGACGAACGTGCTAGCGATTCTCGCCGACGCGGTGCCGCGTGCGCAGCAGCGCGAGCTGATGCAACGCGTGCTCGCCGATACGACGCTGATCCCCGCATCGTACTACTTCAGCTTTTACGTGCTCGAGGCGCTGGAGAAGGTCGGGTTGGGCGATCGCTACATCGAGCAACTTGCGCCCTGGCGCGCGATGCTCGCACTCGGCCTCACCTCCACGCCGGAGAAGCCGGAGCCGACGCGCTCAGACTCGCATGCGTGGGCGGCCCACCCGAACTACGGATTGCTCGCGACAGTCCTCGGCGTGCGACCAGCATCTCCGGGTTTCCGGACGGTGCGCATTGCGCCGGCGCTTGGTCCACTGCGCCGCGCAGAGGGGCGTGTGCCGCATCCGCTCGGTGACATTGACGTGCGTCTGGCACGCAATGGTGCCAACGGTCTTACAGCGAGCGTGATATTGCCCGCGGGTGTTGCGGGGCGCTTCGAGTGGAATGGGCGAACTGTCCAGCTGCGCGCCGGACGTCAGGATCTCCGCTTTTGAGCTGACGCCTCAAGAGACTTCGGATGACGCCGATGCTGCCTGGACGTCTCCGAAGCAGTGTCGACCCGGCTATTACGGATCCAGGTGGCCCGCTCAGGCAAGCGGCGGGCTACGCATCGATGATCAAGTGACCGCAATCCGGGCATCGTCCGGTCGTGACGATCAGGTCCGCGCGCGACGCGCCGATACCCATTCGTTCTTCGCGGAACAGGGACTCTCCGCAGTTGAAGCACTGCAGATGCAGCCCCGCCAGCGCCCGGCGCCGCCGCCACCAGAAGATGCCCGCGGAGCCGAGCCCAAGCACCCAACCGGCAAAGAAGAAGGCCGGATCGAGGCTGGCTGGCCAACCGAGCGGTTCGCGAAGCGTGAGCAGCGCCACGCCAATCGCGAGACCACCGATGAAGCAGAGCGTGCCCAACCGATTGAAGCGCGCGTGCGCGCGACGGTGCACCGCAGCGACGGCCGCGAGATCGTCGCGCGACAGGACCTCTACGGACAGAGAATCGCTTGTCGGCGGTTCGTGGCTATCGATCACTGAAGCGACGGGCGAATCACGAGGCGGCGATCTGGTAGCTCCCGTGGCCAAGGTCCAGGTTCAGTGAGCAGCCGACCCAAACGCAATGACGGAGTCAGCGCGATTTCTCCGGCACGATGGTCTCACCGCGCGCGAGCATCGCGACCAACGTCGCGATCTTTCTCTCGCGTCCCGCTGGCGTCTTCATGTTATTCGTTCGGAATGCCAGCGCAAAGAGGTTCTGGCGGCCGAGCGTGCTGAACGTCTTGCGCGCCTGTGGGTTCGCGTCGATGGCAGCGCGAAGGTCGTCGGGGACGGTGGCTTCGGTCGCGTCGCGGATTGGAGCGTACGCCGCGTCCCATCGCCCATCCGCTTTCGCCAGGTCGACCTGACGCTGGCCGTGCGGCGTCATGCGGCCAGCCGCCACAAGGCGGTGGATGTTGTCGCGGTTGACCTGGCTCCACACGCTCTTCGACTTCCGAGGGGAGTAGCGTTGAAGGAACGAGCGTTCGTCGAACGACTTGCGAATGCCGTCGATCCACCCCCAGCACAGCGCCACGTCGAGCGCTTGCGGGGCCGTCACCGTCGGCAGGCCAGTGTCCTTCTTGTGGATCTTGAGCCAGATCTCCGTCTCTCGATCGTGATTCGTGCGCAGCCAGGTCTCGAACGTCGCTGCGGTGCGGAAACTCTTGATCTTAGTCGGGTCGGGAATGACGGGAGCCATTGGAACTGTCTCGGTAAATGAACCCGGTGACGGCGTCGCCTTCAGGCAACCTGATCACCTTGCCGCGTCTGGACAAATAGCGCGGACCGGTAGCGACAAGGACGGCGATCCCCCAGCACGTGATGAGCGCTCCAGCGATTGACACCACGAACGGGGATGTGTAGTCCGAGGTGAACGCCACGTCGATCGCCGCGTGAAAGAATGCCACGACAAGGATGCTGCCGCGACTTTCGTTGTAAAGCCATGTGAGCAGCACAGCGCCAGTCAACAAACTGAGGAACCAGCCGACGATCCCTGCTGCACTCATGCTCGTGTAGCCCGGCCGGTAGAAGAAGAGCGGTATGTGCCAGAGTGCCCATGCGAGCGCCAGTCCAAGCGACGCGACCAGCGCCGAGTGGCGAGCTTGGAGTCGCGGAAGGGCGAACCCTCTCCAGCCGGCTTCTTCGCCATATCCGAACGACACGATGTTGTATGCGAGGAATCCGAGCGCTGACAGCTGCGGGTACTCGCGTGAGCGACCGACCTCTCCCAGTGATACGCTCTCCTGTCCGAACATCGAGACGCCAATCACGGCGGCCGCTGCGAGCGCAGCAGGGGCGAGAAGGGCGATAGCCACCCAGCCGAGGCGCGCGCGCCAGAGGATCATGCGCCGCAGCAGGTCGGCCGGGCCCGCGGATCCCGTCTCGAACGCGGACACGAGGAACGCCGCAGCAAAGGGCCCGAGCGCGCCGAGTGCATGATGGAACGGGAGCACCGGCAGTCCATACACCCCGAATGCAGGCAGCCACAGCGGCGCCCAGAGCAGCCACGAGATGCTGCAGGCGAGCGCGAAAAAGAGGGCCAGCGGGTGGCGACGAGCCAAGGCGTTATCTCGAGTGGTGGCGGAGCGTCACAATCTGCGGTTCGGCGACGCGACTGCAAACGGGCGCAGTCAACGTCGGCGGGCGGCAGAGCTCCGGTCGTGCGGCGATTCGCGGTCTTCGCTTGAGATGATGACGGAAGACGCTTAAGCTTCTAAGTAATGCGGAACACGACAACAAAATCAGCTTCGAAGCCCTCGATCGACCCGCATGCGCTCGACCGGGCGGCCGCGCTGCATCTCCTCGTCGTGATGAGCCGAGCCTTGATGGCCGTGACCGAGCCGGCGCGCCAGCATCTCAAGCAGTTCGATCTATCTCCCACGGAGTTCGGCGTGCTCGAGGCCCTCTTCCACAAGGGCCCACTTCCCCTCAGCGAGCTTGCGGATCGGATTCTCATCACGGGCGCGAGCATCACGTACACCGTCAAGCGCCTGGAGGAACGAGGCCTCGTGCGTCGGCGGCCCTGTGCCGAGGATCAGCGCTTTGTCTTCGGCGAGTTGACGGGCGCCGGGCGGACGCTCATTGCCGAGGTGTTTCCGCTCCACGCGGAACAGCTTCGCCTGGCGATGCGGGCGTTGTCGCGCGCCGAGAAGCGCCAAGCCGCCGATCTCCTCAAGCAGCTCGGCCTCGGCGCCGCGAATACGCGCTAGGGTCGCCAGCCGCGCGCAAACGGCTCCACTTCGACGGGGCCCTTGCGTTCCGTGCAGGAATGCTTAGATATCGAAGCATAATACTTCGAAATTAAAGTAATCTCACCTGAAAGCACAGGAGATTCTGTCAATGACCACACTCGCACATCTGCCACGCCCCGCCGCCGGCCGGTCCACACTCCCAGCTCGGCGCGCGTCACGCATCGCCCTGTGGGTGCTCCAGGGTGCACTTGCCATGGCCCTGTTCGCTGCTGGTGCGTCCAAGCTCACCGGTGCTGAGAGCATGGTGCAGCTTTTCGACGCCATCGGGGTCGGCCAGTGGTTCCGCTACGTGACCGGAAGTCTCGAGATCGCCGGCGCCATCATGCTCCTCGTGCCGGCTGTTGCCGCGCTCGGCGCTGTGTTGCTGGCGGGCGTGATGACCGGAGCGGTCATCTCGCACTTCGCCGTGCTGCACAGCAGTCCCGCAGCGCCGCTCACGCTGCTCGCCGGCCTGGCAGTCGTCGCGTACGCCCGTCGCGCGGAAATCCTTGCCCAACTTGCGCGACTTTTCCGATAGTCGATCGTGCCGAACTACAAAAGCAACGGACACCGCATGCCAACCGCCGGCACGAACATCAGCAATCCGAACCGCGTGTACAGTATGGACAAGCAACTCGAACTCGGACTCGATACGTTCGGGGACGTCACCCACGGCGCGGACAATCGACCGCTCTCACATGCCCGGGTCATCCGCAACGTCGTAGATCAAGCCGTCCTGGCTGACGAGCTCGGCGTCGATTTCTTCGGGGTCGGCGAGCATCACCGTCCCGACTTTGCCGCCTCCGCGCCAGACGTGATTCTGAGCGCAATCGCGGGCCGGACACGGCGGATACGACTCGGCTCCGCGGTCACGGTCCTGAGCTCGGACGATCCGGTTCGCGTCTTTCAACGCTTCGCGACGCTGGATGCCGTCTCGAACGGACGAGCCGAGGTGATCCTTGGGCGCGGGTCGTTCACGGAATCGTTTCCGCTGTTCGGGTTCGAGCTGAACCAGTACGAGATTCTGTTCGAGGAGAGACTCGACTTGTTTGCCGCGCTGCTCGAGTACAATCGCACCGGCAAGCCGGTCACATGGCGAGGTACGACACGTCCGGGACTCACTCAGCAACGCGTCTATCCCACCACAGAAAGTCACGCGCTCAAGACCTGGGTCGGTGTCGGCGGCAGCCCGGAGTCGGTTATGCGGGCGGCACGGCACGGGCTTCCCCTCATGCTCGCGATCATCGGTGGAAATCCGCAGCGGTTCAAGCCGCTTATCGATGTGTACAGTGAAGAACTCGAACGACGTGGGGCGCGTCCGTTGCCGGTGGGCGTTCACTCGCCGGGCCACGTCGCGGAGACCGACGCTGCCGCGCGGAACGAGTTCTGGCCGGTGTATCGAGAGATGCGCAATCGGATCGGCGCGGAGCGGGGGTGGCCGCCAACCAGTCGCGACGAGTTCGACCGGGAGATCGATGCGGGTTCGCTGTATGTCGGATCACCCGAGACGGTGGCCCAGAAGATCGCGGCGACTGCCTCGTCTCTGGCTATCGACCGCTTCCACCTGAAGTACGGCGCAGGGTCGCTCGGCCACGAGAGCCTCGTTCGGCACGTCGAGCTCTACGGGCGTGAGGTGGTTCCGCGCGTGCGGGAGCTTCTCGTTGCGAATGGCGCGGTGCTATCAGGCGGGTCGAGAAGGTGAATGCGCCTCGGTCAGCACCACTTCCATGAGACCAAGGCAGTCGGCGCAGATCTCGACCGACCCCGCACGAGCAACATCCCTTGGTGGGCGGAGTTGCCGACAGAAACTGCAGCGGACTGCGTCATCGGGCGGTCTCCGTGGAGTGAGTTGGAGCGCCGCGCGCGCGATGCAATCGCTGCATAGATAGACGCCGGGGCCCGAGATCATCTGAACGCCCACAGCGGGAAGGCTGCTACAACCACCGCACTGCGCCGGAAGCGCGAAGCGCGGAATGAACCGCGCCGCAGTCCGCCGCGCCAAGTGTCCGATCGTTCCCATTGATGCCTCCAGGATTTTCGTGCCCAGGCGCCAAGGCGAGAGACAACGCCCAAAGTCAGTGGTCTACAGCAAGCTCGACCTTCCGTCCGGCACAGAGCGGCGTCCTAGCCACCGAAGTAGCCGCGCGCCATTCTCCTGTCCATCCATGCGATGGTTCGTCATCACGAATCGCGCGCAGTCACCGGCGGGAGAAGCACGGAAATGAATCGCAGAGCCGCTTTGGGAACAATCTCGTCCCTGCTTGCCGCTGGGGCATGCACCACCCTCGCGGCGTCGGGCGCGGCAG
>JANOIJ010000377.1:0-49980 GCA_031407575.1 Gemmatimonadaceae bacterium
CGTGACCGAAGGCGACCGCCCTCCCGCCGTTGCCAGCACGTGCAACGCGCTTCCGCGCCGAGCGCCGAGCGCATCCACCCAGGCATGGGTGCGCTCGGCCATCGCGGCGTGACGCGCCCAGCGGGCCGGCATCGTCTCCGCGGCAATCGCCGCGAGTTGCACGTCTGCGGCGAAGAACAACGAGATCGCGGGCGTGTTCGGCGTCTGGTTCTTCAGCGCGTACGCGTCGAACTCCACGAGGTCGAAATACAGTCCTCGACCGGTCTGCGACCTGGCCGCATCGATGAAGGCGCTGGACGCGACGGCGAATGCCAGTCCGGGCGGCAGCGCGAGCGCCTTCTGCGATCCCGTCAGCGCATAGTCCAGCTCCCACGCGTCGAAGCGCAGCTCGGCGCCGCCGATTCCCGTCACCGAATCCACGAGACACGTGGCACCGTGCTCGCGCGCAAGCCGCGTCACCGCGCGCACGTCCGTGAGCGCGCCCGTGGACGTCTCCGAGTGCACCACCGTCACGACGGCGTAGCGCTGCGCGCGCAGCCGGTCGGCAAGGACATCGAGGTCGATCGTCTCGCCCCACGGTACGTCGATGATGTCGGTCTCGCGCGCCGACGCCTTCGCAATGGCGGCGAACCGCGCCGAGAAGGCGCCGTTCACGATGGAGAGCACGCGACCTGCTGGCGCGCAGCGGATGCCGGCCTCCATCAACCCCGTCGCCGACGAGCTGGAGATGTACACTGGCCGCGTCGTCCCGAAAATCACTTGCAGCGCGTCCTGGAGACGGCCGAACAGTCCCTCGAACGCCGCTCCGCGATGCGGGATCATCGGACGCTGCATCGCCTCCAGCACCACGGGCCGCACTTCCGTAGGCCCCGGAAAGAAGAAGGTGCCATTCGTGAGAAGTGGCATGCTCATACGAGGACTAGCTCCGCGAGTTGTTCGAACGAGGTCAGCGTGAAGTCTGCCAGCTCGACCACCGATGGCCGGCTCACGAAGCCGGTGAATGCCGCGAACGCGTCCACGGCGGGACGCATCGCAAGGTCCGTGACGCCGTCTCCCACGGCAAGCACGCGATGCGGAAGCATGAGCGACGCGGCGATCTCGCGCTTGCCGGAAGACGTCGTGAGCGGCGACGCCGAGTCGAATCCGGCGTAGTTGCCGTCCTTGCCGAACTGCACCGAGACGGCATGCACGTCACGTTGCGGAATGCCGAGCAGCGCGGCCACGGGAATGATCGCCTCGCGGATGCCACCGCTCACCAACACCAGGCGCCGTCCCGCGGCCATCAGGCGGCGCACGGATGCCTCGGCATGCAGTGCGAGTGTGGCCGCATACGCATCCGAGAGCGCCGAGACTTCTGCCCACGTCGGTTGCACCATGGCGAGACGCTCGCCGTACACGGCGTCGAGCGTGATGGAGCCCTCCATCGCGCGCTCGGTAAGGTCCGCGACGCGCTTGCTCATGGATGGACCGCGGAGTGCCGCGAGCCAGTCCACACCTTCAATGCCGCACAGCGTCGAATCCACATCGAGGATGACGCTCGCAAAGCCGTAGTTGCTCACAGGACGTTGCCCGGTGCAAGGATTCCCGCGGGGTCGAGCTCGCGCTTCACGGCGAGCATGGTGCGCACCTGCAGCGGCGACATCTGCATCGGCAGCCACTTCCGTTTGAGCTTCCCGATGCCGTGCTCGGCCGCCACCGTGCCGCCGAGTGCGATGACCTCGCGCAACGTGGCCTCCACCACCCGCTCGGTGCGTGCGAGGTGTTCAGCGTCGGTTGCGATGAAGTTCTGGTGTGGATGTCCGTTCCCTGCGTGACCGTAGATGACCGCCTGCTCGATGCCGGCGGTGGTTGCGAGCGAGCGCGCGCGTTCGATCGCGTGCGCCAGCAGCGGATACGGGACGGCCCAGTCGGTGCTCACCTTGCGCCCGCCGTGCACACGGCGCGCGGAGCCGCGCTCGTTCATGTGCGCGGGAACGGCGTGGCGCGCACGTCGTGCGTCGCGCAGCGCCTGCTCGCCCTCGTACACGCGAACGTCGTCCACCACCGCGAAGTGCTGCTCCGCCAACGCGAGCCATTCGTCCAGCGCGGGGTCGGCGCCGCGCGGTGGCACTTCCTCCGCGTAGACGAACGCCGCAGCACCCGCCGCCCAGCCTGGCGTGCCCTCGGCGTCGCGCGCGATGGCGAGCGCCAGCACGTCGAAGAACTCGAGGCAGCGCGGGTGCACCGCGGCGCTGTCGCGCGCGGCCACGACGAACGCCAGCGCGTCCAGCTCGCGCGCAAAGGGAATCGCCAGGCCAACGACGTGCTCGGGCAGCGGCACCAGCGCGAGCTCTGCCTCCACCACCACGCCGAGTGTGCCTTCGCTGCCCACGAACCAGTCGACGGGGTCGTGCGCGAGCGCGTAGCCCACCGTGTTCTTCTCCAGCGACGTCCGGCGCAGGTCGACGATGGAGCCGTCCGCCAGCGCGACGCGCAGCGCGCGCACGTGTGGTCGCGTCGCGCCGTAACGCAGCGAGCGCGCGCCCGACGCGTTGCACGCAATGGCGCCGCCAATCGTGCACTCCTCCTCGCTCGTGGGGTCGGGCGTGAAGAGCAGGTCGTGCGCGGCGCAGGCGCGCCTGAGGTCACCCACCAGGACGCCCGGCTCGACACGCACCGTCCGCGCCGTGATGTCGATGTCGATGATGCGCTGCATCGCGCGCAGCGAGAGGATGACGCCCCGCTCCGAGATCGACGCGCCCGTGGTGCTGGTCTGTCCGCCGGCCGCGGTCACTGCGGTGCCGGACGACGCGCATTCCTCGAGCAGCGCTGAGATCTCGCTGGCGCTCGTTGGCCGCGCGACGCCGTCGGGGACGAGCACCAGCCCGGATGCGTCAGCGGCGTACGATTGGCGCACGCCGTCGTCGGTGGAAACGATCATGCGAATTCAATCATCCTGAGCGAGCTGTTTGTCATCCTGAGCGCAGCGAAGGATCTGCACTTCGCAAACGCAGGTGCAGATCCTTCGCTGCGCTCAGGATGACAGGTGGCATGCTCACGCGCCGCGGAAATGAATGACCGTCGCCGACGTGATGTCCGGCAGCGCAAGCAGCGCCTCGCGCACACCCGCTCCCACCGAGCCGTCCACACTCACCGCCGCCAGCGCCTCGCCACCCTGCGCCAGCCGCGCCTGATGGTACTCGGCGATGTTGACCCCCGCGTCGCCCAGCAGCGTCCCGACGCGCCCGATTACGCCGGGCACATCGTGGTTGGTGAGGATCACCAGCGTGTCGCGCGGCGCCACGTCGACATGGAAGCCGCCGATCCGCGTGAGGCGGCCCGCCGAACCCTCAGGCGCCACACCGGCCACGGCGATCTCCTGCATGCCGCCGCTCACGCTCACCTGCACACCAAACGGCCCGAGCGACCCCGACTCCGAGCAACTCAACTCGATGCCGCGCGCCTCCGCCAATGCGCGCGCATTGATCAGGTTCAGCCGCTCGACCTCCACCGCGCCCTCCAGCACGCCAGCCGCCGCGGACGCAAGCAACGCCGCCGCTGCGCCGGCCAGCTCGGGCCCGCAGCGCAGCGAGAGCCGCTGCACCGCGCGCACCCCGCGGTCCGCCAGGATCGCGCGCGCCACCGCGGCCGCGCGTCGCGTCACGAACAGGGCGCCCTGCAGTTCCCGCCAGTCGCCCATGCCGGCGCCCGCCACGTTGATGGACCGCGAGAGCTCGTTGTGCAGGAGCGCATCCCGCACCGCCGCACACGCATCCACGGCAACGTTGCGCTGAGCCTCTGCGCTGGACGCGCCGATGTGCGGCGTCAGCAACGTGTTCGGCGCCGAGCGAAGCGGATGATCGGCGGCGAGCGGTTCCTTCCCGAACGCGTCGATGATGGCGCCCCGCAGCTGGCCGCTCTCCAGCACCTGCACCAGCGCCACTTCCTCGATGATGCCGCCGCGCGCCATGTTGATCGCGATCGCCCCGCTCTTGAGTCGCGCGAGCTCGCGGCGGCCGATCATGCCCTCGGTCTCCTCGGTGAGCGGCGTGTGCACCGTGAGCACGTCCGCGACGTCGAGTCCCTCCTCGAGCGTGGCGAGACGCCGGACCTTGAGCGAGCGGAAGCGTTCCTCCCCCACATACGGATCGTAGCCGGCGACGTCCATGCCGAACGCGAGCGCACGCGTCGCGATCTCGCCGCCAATGCGTCCGACGCCAACGATCACGAGCGTCTTCCCCTTGATCTCGGTGCCGAGCAGGCGCGAGCGATCCCAATTGCCCGCACGCATCGACGTCGCGGCCTCCGGCAAGTGGCGGATGAGGCCGATCAATGTGCCGAAGAACAGCTCCGCCACGGCGACCGTGTTGCCCGCGGGCGCGTTGATGACCGCGATGCCGAGCGCGGTGGCCGCGTCCAGTGCGATGTTGTCCACGCCGACGCCGGCGCGTCCCACCACGCGCAGCCGAGTCGCCCGCTTGAGCAGCGGCTCGGTGATGCGCGTCGCACTGCGGCCAACGATGGCGTCGTAGTCGCCGATGCGCTCGAGCAGCTCGGCGGGCGGCAGCGTCGGTACCTCATCGACGACGAAGGATGGCTCGGCGGTGAGCAGAGCGACGCCGTCGGCGTCGATGTCGTCGGTGACGAGGATTCGGTAGGACACAGGCGTCGGTAAGGGTGCGGGATGTGGCAAGCTGACAGGACAACAGGGCGCGGGCAACCCATAGGCAGAGTACACGCGGACGGGCATATTCGGACTCATGTCGATCGTCCCGCGCCGTGCCCGACTCTTTGATCTCGCCGCGCTCGCCTGCATCCTCGCCGGCGCGGCCCTTTGCGCCGTCGCCAGTGCGCGCTTCACGGAGATTGGAAAGTATTCCTACCAGCACCCAGGGCCGGCCAGCCAGTCCGCGCTGGATGCCGCAGACCGGGCGCGCTACCTCGCGTACGCCGGAGTGGGACTCATTGCCATCGGCTGTGGCGTAGCGGTTGTTGGCGCCATCGGCCACTCGCGCCGCAAGGCGCAGCAGTCCTGATCTCGTGCGTGGCGGAGAGACGCGGCACGTGCGAACAGTGAGCCGCCGAGTAAAGCGAGCCCGGCTCAAGCTCCAGCTCTAGCTCTAGCTCGCTCTAGCTCCAGCTCCAGCTCGTGGTTACCGACAGCGCAATGCTCTCAGTTGTTGACCTCCATCGTGCCCTCGCACACCAGCACCGACGCGCCGCCGACCCGCACCGCCGTCACCGCACCACCGGCCACGTCTGCCTCCACATACAACATGCTCGGCCGCCCCATCGCGAAGCCCTGCTCGACAGTCCACCCCAGCGTGCCGTCGCGCCGCGTGTCACGCGCCGCGAGATAGCCGGCGAGCGCGCCGCACGCACTGCCCGTCGCCGGATCCTCCGGCACGCTGAATCCGGGCACGAAGCTGCGCGCATGGAAGTCCGTGCCGTCCCGCTCGCCGCCCGGAGCAAAAACGTACACGTCCTGCGCCCACTTTCCGGCGAGCGCGGTTTCCCAGTCGTCCGCACGCACGCGTGCACGGGTCACGGCCTCGCGGGTCTTCACCGGCACGAAGAGAAACGGCAGCCCGACTGAATAGGCCCGCGGCAACCACGCGTCATCGCGCAGGTCCTCCGGCTGCAGGCTGAGCAACTTCGCGAGCACGGCGACGTCGGGCGCCGGCGGGCCGCGCTCCGGCAGCTTCGCCACCGACAACTGCGCGAACACCGGCTGCCCGTCCTGCGAACGGATCAGCACCGGTACCGGCCCCACCCCTTCCTCGAGGACGACGCGCGTCTCGTCGCCCGTCATCGGAATCTCACCGGTTGCCGCCAGCACGTGCGCCGTGCCAACCGTCAGATGGCCGGCGAACGGCACCTCGGCGCCCGGCGTGAAGATCCGCACGCGACGCGTGTGCGTCGGGTCGTCCGGCGGATAGACGAACGTCGTCTCCGCATAGTTGAACTCGCGCGTGACATCCTGGAGGCGGTGCTCCGGAATGCCACGTGCGTCCGGAAACACCGCGAGTTGATTGCCGCCGAACCGCGTGTCCGTAAAGACGTCGGCGGTCACGTATCGAAACCGGGCCACGAGCTACTTCTCGTCCATGAACGGGTAGCGGTAATCGAGCGGCGGCGAGAACGTCTCCTTGATGCTGCGCGCGCTCACCCAGCGCATCAGGTTCAGCTTCGAGCCGGCCTTGTCGTTCGTCCCCGAGCCGCGCGCCCCGCCGAACGGCTGCTGGCCCACCACCGCGCCCGTCGGCTTGTCGTTGACGTAGAAATTTCCCGCGGCATTGCGCAGCGCCAGCATCGCCTCGCGCACCGCGCGGCGGTCATTCGCGAACACCGCACCGGTGAGCGCATAGGGCGACGTCCGGTCCACGATGCCGAGGGTCTCGTGCCACTTCGCGTCGTCATAGACGTGCACCGTGACGACCGGCCCGAAGATCTCCTCGCACAGCAGGCGATACCCAGGATCATTCGTCTCCACGAGTGTGGGATGGACGAAGTAGCCGTCCGTGCCCTCCACTGTGCCGCCCGCCACCACCGTCGCGTTGCGCTTCGCGTCGTCGATGTACTCGGAGATCTTCGTGAACGCCTTCTTGTCGATCACGGCGCCCATGAAGTTCCGGAAGTCGGTGATGTCGCCGACCTTGAGCTCCTCGATGATCGCCACCGTGCGCTCCTTGACCTCCTTCCACAGCGAGCGCGGCACGTACACTCGGCTCGCCGCCGAGCATTTCTGGCCCTGGTACTCGAAGCCGCCGCGCGCAATGGCCACGGCGAGCGCACGCGGATCCGCCGACGCATGTGCGACGATGAAGTCCTTGCCGCCCGTCTCGCCCACGATGCGCGGATAGCTCGCGTAGCGCGACATCCCCGAGCCGATCGTCTCCCACATCGAGTTGAACACGCCGGTGCTGCCGGTGAAGTGCACGCCCGCAAGGTCGCGATGCCCGAGCGCGATGTTCGAGATGGAGACCGCGTCGCCCGGCACGAAGTTGATCACGCCGGGCGGCAGTCCCGCCTCCTCGAGCAGCTTCATGATGTAGTACGCCGACAGGATCGATGTGCCGGCGGGCTTCCACAGCACCGTGTTGCCCATCAGCGCCGGAGCCGTGGGCAGGTTGCCGGCGATCGTCGTGAAGTTGAACGGCGTCACCGCATAGACGAATCCCTCCAGCGGCCGATAGTCCAGCTGGTTCCACATCATGTTGTTGCTGATGGGCTGCTCGTCGTGCAGTTGCTGCGCATACGCGGGGTTGAAGCGCCAGAAGTCGATCAGCTCGCACGCTGAGTCGATTTCCGCCTGGAACGCCGTCTTCGACTGGCCGAGCATCGTCGACGCGTTGATCGTCTGGCGCCAGGTGGTTGTGAGGAGCTCCGCGGCGCGCAGGAACACCGCGGCGCGATCCTCCCATGCCCAATTCGCCCAGTCCGCGCCCGCTGCCTTCGACGCGGCAATCGCCTGCTCGACGTGTGCGGGCGTCGCGCGATGCCAGTCGGCCAGCACATGCCGGTGGTCGTGCGGCATCACCGCCTGCGAGAGATCGCCCGTCCGGATTTCCTTCCCGCCAATGATGATCGGGATGTCGACGCGCTCCTGTGCCATGCTGGCGAGCCGCGCCTTGAGCGCACCCTTTTCCGGCGATCCGGGCGCATAACTCCTGACGGGTTCGTTGACCGGCGTGGGGACGCGACGCGTGCCGGCGAAGCTCGCAAGCGGCGCACTCGGCGCTGCGACTGGGTCCATCGCATGGTGGGACTCGGAGGCAGCGTGCGTAGGTGCGGCGCGGTTGGCAGAGACGGAAGCAGCCATGACGGAACGGGCTTGAGGTGGCGGAGGACGCGATGCGCAGGAAAGCTAATCCACCTCTGCGCATGTGGCTGGCTCGCTTCTCCCGGCACTGCTGCCGGACTATTCTCCGCTGATGCCATTCCCGCCCGCGCGTCCTTTACGGCTCGCGCTCGTCGTCGCGACCACCCTCTTCGCATGCTCGGAGCCTGCGGTTGAATGGAGCGGGGATCGCATGGCCAGCGTGAGCACGGAACGCCTGCTACTCTCCGCATCGGGCGATGTCACGGACGACAGCCTCGCACGCGGCGAGTCGCTGATGCAGCCGCCCTCGCTCGCGTGCCCCGGCACACTTCGCTTGAGCAAGGCAGGTCCCACCATCTTCGCGGTCTGGTGGTCGCCCCGCCCCGACAGCGGCGCGCGGTTGCTTTCTGCGCACACCGGCAACCACGGAACCACATGGAGTGCCGTATCGCCGGTGGACACGCTGGATCGCGGCGTCACGGGCTGCCGTCGCGCTCCCCCGTCCATCGCCGCCGACTCCGTCACCGGGTACGTTCACGTGGCCTACGCGATGCACGCACCGGAGGGGCCGGGCCTCTTCTTCTCCCACTCGATGGATCGAGGCGCGATCTTCCACGAACCCGTTCCACTGCTGTACGGTGAGCGGCTCGGCCGCACCAGCATTGCCGCAGATGGCGATCGGGTCGTCGTTGCGTTCGAGGATCCGAACAGCGGCACGCCCCGCGTCGGGCTCGCGCTGTCTCGCACCATGGGCCACATTTTCGAGGACCGCTTTCTGCCCGTCTCGTTCGACAACAGCGCGGCCAGTCATCCGCTCGTTGCCGTGCATGGCGCAAGGATCAGCGTCGCATGGCGCGAACGGTCCGTCTCCGGCAGCGGTACCGCGCTCCGCATTCGCTCCGGCTCCCTTCACTGACGCATTCGCGCCACTTCATGCGCGTTATCTTCGCCGACGACGACGTCATCGCTCGCAGCCTGGTGGTCGCGGTCCTCGCGGACCTCGATCACGAGGTCACCGTTGCCGACGATGGCCAGCTCGCATGGGAGGCGTTCCAGCGCGAGCCCGCCCCGCTCGTCATCCTCGACGTCAACATGCCGGGCATCGACGGCCTGGAAGTCTGTCGTCGCATCCGTGCACACGAGGCCGGACGCGCCACCTTCGTCCTCGTCGTTACCGCGCGCGACGAACGTGCCGATCTCACCAGCGTGCTCGAAGCCGGTGCCGACGACTACGTCACCAAGCCGAGCTCGCCCGAGAACCTGCGCGCGCGGCTGGAGATCGCCAAGCGGCGCATCGCGCAGGACGAGGTGAGGCGCACCGCCGAGTCGGAGCTCGCGCGCTCCCGCTGGCTCGCTGGCATCGGCGAAACCACCATCGCCCTCGAGCACGAGATCAACAATCCCCTCTCGGCACTGCTGGGCCACGCCGAGCTCCTCATGATGGACAAGGGGCTTGGCGAGGACGTGCGCGAGCAATTGCGCATCATCCAGGAGCAGGCGGCGCGCATCGCGCAGGTGGTACGCCGGCTGGCCAAGCTCAAGAACCCTCAGTCGGTCGAGTACCTCGCCGGCTCCCTGATGCTCGATCTGTCCTCGCGCACGGGCAAGACCGAGTAGCACCGCACAGGAGGTCGCGTGACGCATTACTTCGGCGCACATACGGTGGACAACGGCGGCATCCACATGGCGGCGCGCCGCGCCGCCAACGCCCGGATGCGCGCGCTGCAGATCTTCACCGCCATCCCCAAGTACTATGGGGACAGAATCTCGATCAAGCCGGAACGCGTCGCACGCTTCCGCGAGACACTCGCTGCCACGGGCATCGCCCCGGAGCGCGTGGTCGTGCACGCGGCCTACGTGCTCAACACGGCCACGCCTGACGAGGCGAAGTGGATTCGCGCGCGCGACGGGCTCGCCAGGGAGCTGGAGCGCTCCACGGCGCTTGGCGTGGGTGCCGTGTGCTTTCATCCCGGCGCCGCCACCGACGATGACCGCGACGGCGCGGCAACGCGCATCGCGGCTGCCATCGTGCACGCGCTCCAGCAGGTGACGGGTGACACCAGGCTCCTCGTGGAGAACACCGCCGGAGCCGGCCGCACCATGGGGCGCACGCCCGAGGAAGTGGGCAGCATTCTCGCGCACGTTCCCGCGTCGCTGCGCGCACGCACCGGCTACGGGCTCGACACCTGTCACCTCTTCTCGAGCGGCTTCGACCTCCGCGAGTCGCCCGCCGCGACGAGCCGGCTGCTCGACGCATTTCAGGAGGCCACCGGCGAGGCACCCGGCTTCTTTCACCTGAACGACAGCGAGGGCGCGCTGGGCTCCAACAAGGACCGCCACATGCTCATCGGCGACGGACTCATCGGCACCGATGCATTCGCGTGGCTGCTCGCCGACACTCGCACGCACGACGTCCCGCTCATCCTCGAGACGCCACAGCTCAACTACGAGATCGGCGATGAGGATGACGCCCCGGATCCCTACGACGTGCAGATGATCGAGCTGCTGGAACGGATCGCGACGTGAGACGTGAGGTGCTGTGCGCCACCATCGCAGCGGTGGCCGTCTCGGCATTGCCGGCGCACGCGCAACGCGCCGAGCGCGCCGTGTTCCTCGTGCGCCACGGTCGTGACACCCTCGCCGTCGAGACAGCGAGCTACATCAAGGGCCGCGCCGAGTCGGCAATCCTGTTTGCCAAGCCGGTGATGCGGCTTCGCAACGTGCTGACCTTGTCGGCCACGGGCGAGATGCAACGCCTCGAGACCACCGCGGGCGCGGGCGTGCGCGGCGATAGCGCGTCCACACGATCGGTGCTCATCGTGACGGGCGACAGCGCCACCCTGCGCCTGGAGGGCAAACCCGGATCGGCGCCGATTCCCGAGCGAACCATGCCGTTCACGCGGGGAGCCCTTCCGTTCGTGAACCTGTCAGGGCACACACTCGAGCTCATTCTTCGGCGCGCACGCACGCTCCGTGGCGACACCGTACACGTTCCACTGTTGCTGCCAACGGGCCAGTCCGTGCCCATGCGCGTGATGTTCTTCGCGAAGGATTCGGCGGTGATCAACGCCGTCAGTGTGGACATTCGCGTCCGCACGGACGCCACCGGCCGGCTGCTGGGCGGAGTCGTTCCTTCGCAGGATGTGCACTTCGAACGGCTCGCGCCCACGGCGCGCGCGGCGTCGTGGGTTCCGGCGCGCGCGAACTATGACGCACCGCCGGGCGCGCCGTACACCGCGGAGCAGGTCACGTTGCGCACGCCCGCGGGTCTCGCGCTCGCCGGCACGCTCACGATGCCCGCCCACCCCGAAGGCACTCGAGTGCCCGCGGTCGTGTTGATCACCGGCTCGGGAGCGCAGGATCGCGACGCGGCCATTCCCGCCTTCGGCAACTACCGCCCCTTCCGCCAGATCGCCGACACGCTCTCTCGCCGCGGTATCGCCGTGTTGCGCCTCGACGATCGCAGCATCGGTGGATCGGATCGCGGTCCACTCACCGCCACCACCGCGGACTTCGCCGACGACATTCGCAGCGCGCTCGCATGGCTCCGCACTCGCGCGGACGTGGACGCCTCGCGACTGGGCCTCGTCGGCCACAGCGAGGGCGCGATGATCGCGCCAATGGTCGCCGCGACGGATCCGCGCCTGCGCGGCATCGCGCTCATCGCCGGACCATCGCGAACGGGGCGTGCAATCTCCGAGTACCAACGTCGCTACGCGATCGAGCACGACCGAACGATTCCCTTCATGGAGCGAGCGGAGGCACACGCGCGATCGGATCGCGCCGCGGACAGCGTGTTCAAGACACCGGGCTGGCTGCGCTTCTGGGCTGACTACGATCCGCTCCCGACCGCCCGTCGAGTCCGCGTACCCACGCTGATTCTCCAGGGCGAAACCGACCGTCAGGTGACACTCGACCAGGCGAGCGCACTCGCGGCCGCGATGCGCGCCGGAGGAAATACGAGCGTCATCGTCCGCACATTCGCGCGCATGAATCACCTCATGCTCGACGACGCATCGGGTGATCCCAAGGGCTACGAACGCCTCCCGTCGCATGCCGTACGACGCGATCTGCTGGGCATCCTCGCCGACTGGCTGACGCGCACGCTATGAGCGCGGCGTGGTCTCTCATCATGCGCTCTTCCACGTCGCTCAGGGTAAACCTCGCCTCCCGTCATAGGAGAAATTCGCTGTTTCCAGAGGGAAAACGTGAAATTTCCTATTGCGCACCACCCGGGGCATTGTATCTTCCGCCCCGTCGTACAGCGTTTCGCTCATAGCGAGAACCTGTTCATTATCCCAGGAGACGAGCATGGCCGCGAAGAAATCGGGAGCGAAGAAGAGCGCAGCAAAAAAGGGCGCCGCGAAGAAGGCACCTGCGAAGAAGGCTGCGGCGAAGAAGGGCGGCGCCAAGAAGGCGGCGAAGCCCGCGAAGAAGGCCGCTAAGAAGTCTGGCGCCAAGCGCACGCCGAATGCTGCGTTCATGAAGGCGATGACCCCCAGTGCGCAGCTCGGCACGGTGGTTGGAACGGCGCCGCTCCCGCGCACGGAAGTCACCAAGAAGCTGTGGGCATACATCAAGCGGAAGGGCCTGCAGGATGCCAAGAACCGCCGCAACATCAACGCCGACGAGAACCTGAAGCCGGTGTTTGGTGGCAAGGCGCAGGTCTCCATGTTCGAGATGACGAAGCTCGTCAACAAGCACCTCAAGTAGCACGAGCGGCAGGATCGCAGGAGCGAGGGGGCGTGCCGATTCATTGGCACGCCCCCTCGGCGCATCTTGGTGTGAACCCTTGCCCGGCGGCGGGCCGCAGGGAGATTTCACAGGTCACTCTCATTCCTCTCCAGCATCATTCATGGCCAGCAACGTCGTCGCGAATGCTCGCGGCAAGAAAGCCAGAAAGTCATCGCGCGTCACCGTCCTCTGGGAGAACGTCAAGTCCCTCGCGGGCGCGGTGCTCATCTATCTCGTCATCAATACCTTCCTCATCGCCGCGTATCGCATCCCGTCGGGCTCGATGATCCCCACGCTGCTCATCGGCGACTGGCTCTTCGTCAACAAGGCGGTGTACGGCCCGCACATCCCGTTCACCAACTCACACCTTCCGTCCTTCAGCGAGCCACGCCGGGGGGAGGTCATCGTCTTCGAGTCGCCATATCAGGCTGACGAAGCAGCGGAAGGGCGTGACGCGACGCCCACGCTCGTCAAGCGCATGGTCGGCATGCCGGGCGACACGCTGTACATGCGCAGGGGGCTGCTCTACGTGAACGGTGTCGCGCAGCGGCAAGGCTTCGGCATCGTCAGCCAGCCGACTCTCGCCAGCTCGCATCCCGGCGAGGTGTCCGTGCTGTTCGACTGGCAGCACAAGATCGAGCTCAAGCAGTCCCGCTTCGGTGCCGCACCCGCGCAGCCGCAGCTCGACGACTGGGGCCCGCTCCTCATCCCGTCCGGTCACTACTTCATGATGGGCGACAGCCGCTACGAGTCGAAGGACAGCCGGTACTGGGGCATCGTTCCACGCGAGAACGTGCGCGGCAGGCCGAGCTTCGTGTACTACTCATATCGAAGCGGCTCGGAGACGGACCGCCCGTTGTCATTCATCACCGATATTCGGTGGGGCCGCATCGGGACGCGGATACGGTGATGCCCCGCGAGCGCACCCGGAGATGAGCACAGCGCGGCGCGCACTCGCAACGCTCATCTCGCGGTTGATCGCGTGCTCGCAGTTGGCGTGCGTTGTCCTCTTCGGCATGCTCCTGTTCGGCCCGGAGCGTTCGGCATCGCCCGAGTTCGGGGCCGCATTCATCCTCGCGGCCGCCACCTTCTGCGGTGCGGCAGTCGTGATCGCCAAGGGCGCGCGAGGCGTTGTCCGCGTCGTGTTTGGCGCGTTCGCGCTCCTCGCGCTGGCGCTCGGCGGCACGGAGCTGTGGCGGCTCCTGCTCGCGGGCGAATGGTTCGCGAACACCCTCGAGCTGGCCGTCTCCATGGCGGCGCTCAATGCGCTCCTCGCGCTGTACGGCAACTATGCGCTCAGCGCCGAGCGCGTTGCAGCGGAAGAGTTGCACATGCGCATCTCCAGTGAGCAGCAGATCAAGGCGACGCTCGAGCAACGCGTCGTCCAGCGCACGCTGGAGCTGGACGACGCCCAGCGCGTCATCCATCGCATGTGGTGGCTCGGCCAGCAGATCACGCTGGAGCTCAATCCGCGTCGCGTCCTGGACCGGTTTCTCGAAGCGGCGGCAGACGTCGCGCAGGCAGATGGCGCCACACTCGGCCTGATTGGTGAGGACGGCACGGTGGACCTCGCCGCCGCCAGCGGCATGTTGGCGCCGCTCGCTGGTATGAAGGTACCCGTGGCCGGTTCGGCGATGGGTCGCGTCATTCGGTCCGGCGGAAGCTGGAGTGTCGCCGACGTCTTGACCCATCGCGACCAGATCCACGCATCGCTACTCGACCAGCTGGGCGAGCCGATTCACGGCATGGCCATCGTGCCGGTGCAACGTCGAGGTGAACGCATCGGCGCAGTGGCAATCGTTTCGCGGCAAGTGCGAACGTTCTCACCGCTCGAGCTGGAGCGCGTGGAAGCGATGGCGGATTTGTTATCGGTCGCGCTCGCGAACGCAGAGCTCTTCGAGACGCTGAAGCAGGCCGAGTGGCGCTTTCGCACGCTCTTCCGCGCCGCGCCGGATGCAGTCCTCACCGTCCTCCAGGGTACCGGTCGAATTCGTGAAGCGAATGACGCCGTGCGCGAGGTGTTCGGGGCGGAGCCGCACCAAATGGTCGGGCGCGTATTGCTCGATCTCATCACCGAAGAAGATCGGAGCATCCTCGAGGCCGCGCTCCTCACGGCCTTTGAGGGTGCGCCCGCGCGCGTGGAGGTGAAGGCCATGCTGCCCGGCGGCGGCACGCGCTTCATCGCACTGGCGGCAAGCAGGCTCCCGGAAGCCGATCCGCCGAGTGCGCTGCTCATCGGGCGCGACATGACCCAGGAGCGCGACCTGCGCGTGCGGCTGATGGAGTCGGATCGCCTGGCCGCGGTTGGTGAGTTGGTGGCAGGCGTTGCGCATGAGGTCAACAATCCGCTCAGCAGCATCAGCGCCTTCGCACAACTCCTGTTGCGGGAGTCCACGCTCTTGCCGTCGCAGCGGGAGTCCATCGAGGTCATTCGCGCCGAGACGATGCGCGCGAGCCAGGTGGTCAAGGACCTGCTCGCGTTCGCGCGGCGCAGTGAGCCACAGCGCGAACCGCTGGACATCAACAGCGTCGTGCAGCGCACCGTCCGCATGCGGCAGTACCAGTTCGGTGAGGCGGCCGTCCGCGTCGAGACGCGGCTCGCTGACAACCTGCCCTCCGTGATGGGCGATGCGCGGCAGCTCCAGCAGGTCTGCCTCAACTTGCTTACGAACGCCGTGCAGGCGATGGCAGCGAACGGTGGCGGCGACCTTCGCGTGAGCACCGGAGCGGTAGACGGCGCGGTGCGACTGGAAGTCTGCGACACCGGCCAGGGAATTCTCCCCACCGTGCGGGCGCACATTTTCGAGCCGTTCTTCACGACGAAGAAGGAAGGCGAGGGCACCGGACTCGGCCTTAGTGTGAGCTATGGCATCGTGACGGCGCACGGCGGGACAATCGAAGTGGTGGAGACCAGCAGCACAGGCACCACGTTTCGCGTCACGCTTCCGGCGGTATCCGCTCCCGCGCAGGACGATGAGAACCTCGCCGAGTTGGCGCCGTTCACGTTGCGTTCACCGCTGGCCGGCATTCGCCTGCTCTTCGTGGATGACGAGCCCTCGTTGCGCACCGGAATGGAGGCGTTCGGTGCCATGCGCGGGTTCAGCGTCGTCACGGCCTGCGACGGCGCCACAGCCCTGGAGGCCGCACGCACGAGCGGCGTCGACGCCGTCGTGTGCGACCTGCGCATGCCGGGCATGGATGGCTATGCGTTTCACGAGGTGCTGCGCGCCGAGCGTCCAGGCCTCGCGGCGCGCACCGTGTTCATCACCGGTGACGTCGTGACGTCCCTGTCCCGCGGGAGTGTGTCGCGCCAACCGGTCCTCACCAAGCCCTTCTCATTCGACCGGATCGAGGAGGCGCTGATCGCCGTCATGCGTGGCTCGCCGTACGTGCCGAGCGAGCGGACGTCGCGCGGATAGGCCTGCGCACAACCCTCACCGCAAGCGCGCTGTCCAACAACCTGCGCTCCACGCTCGGCAGGGGACTTTGCCTTGCCGGAGCCGCACACGGATGCCAGCTTGAGGCCGATGCCCTCCTTCTTTCCGCGTCATACCATCGAGTGGCGAATGGAGGAGCCGCCGGCGTTCAGGCGGCTGTCGCTCTCGCTGCTCGAGATGGCGCTGCTGACCGGCGTGGTGCTGCGAGTCCTGCGTGCGCTCGCATTTACCCACGGTCGTGCAAGCTGGCTGTTCTACGGCGCGGTGATCGTCGTGGGGACGCTGGTGCTGCTCGGCATGACGACGGCCCACCTCGCCAACTTCCCCGTGCGCGCGTGGACGTGGCGGGCGCCGCTGTTCGCGTTCGTGGAGGTCGTCGGCGAGATGGCCACCAGCCTGCTGTTGATCGCATTGGGGCGCGAGCCGGAAGGCACCGCGCGCGCGGAATTTCACGACTGGCCCAGCATGGCCATGCGGACGTTGCTCCAGAGCGAGCTGACGATCTGCGTCTGGGCGCTCGTGCTGGCGGCGGCAATCGTCTTTGTCCGGCGCAGTGGCATGGCGCGGAACGTCGACTCCGATCCGCTCGATCCGGAGCTTCCGTCTCCGACGGCGGAGACCGGAGGCTGAGCATCTTCCGCGCTCCGGGCGTGTGCGAATCGAGGCAAAGCTGCTGATTCCGGGCATAGGCGCTGAGTTTCGCCGACCTGATCAGCGCGTGGGGGCGTAGCCGAACTCGACGCGCAGCCTTCGATCGCGAATCACCACAAGAGCGCAGGACCACCAAGGAAAAGGGTCCCGGGCAACTGCCCGAGACCCGCGATCCTGCTCTACGAACTGCGCTGGCTACTTCCTGCGGCGCAGGCGCACACCCATCAGTCCAAGGAGGCCCGTGCCGACAAGCAACAGCGACGCCGGCTCAGGAGTTGGGACAACCGTCGTCTCGAGGTCCGTGTCGACGATGATGAATTCCTGTACGCTTGAATGATTCGGCGTGTGTGCGAAGATGTCCGTCACCACGAAGAAGCCATACGACGCGTCGTTCGCATGCAGCAGTGACTGCGCGGCCCACGTGGTGTTCAGGATGGGCTGCGGCGGCGTCGGGGAACCGGGGAACAGGTTCCAGATAGTCGCCTGGATGTCGCCGATCTTCTGGGCGTATTGCGGGTCGTTCAGCGCGATGGTCGAATACTGTGTGGTCAACCACGCCGCCTGGCGGTACAGCGAGATGTTACCGAAGCGGGTGTCCGTCGCGACGCCAGCGCCACTCGAGAGGCTGCTGACGTTCGCCGTCCACGTGGTGCCGGCGGCGATACTGTGGAAGAAATCAACGCAGTTCAGGAACACTGGCGTCTGAGCCAAGCCCTGAAGGCCGTTGTACTTGCCAACGTTGTAACCAAACGCTGAGACGCTCCCACCGTTCAGGAACTTGAATTGGAGCTGGGCGGCACTCGCCGGGGCAGCAAATCCCAACGAAGCCGCCAGGACGAGTGCTGCAATACGTGAACGCATGGAAGTGTGTGTGAGGCGTGAAAGGCGTCGGCAACAGGGCGCTCCGGGAAGCCGCAGACCTGTGACGCACCTCACCAAGGCATTAATCATTCCGAAGAAAGTGACTCGATAGCGCACTGCATTGACCCATCGCAACATGCTGCAAGCGTGGGAGTTATACTCCTCAGCTCGCTGTCGAAAAAAAACATTTTGCGCCACCAGATCAGGTGTGTACGCCACAGGATGTTGCGTCAATCCCACAGCAGGTCCGAGTCACGAAGATGCAATCTCGCGTTTGATCAGCCGCGGCGCCTGGTTCACTTCCAGCCGCGCGTTCTTGTCCACGCGGCACGCGCGCCCCAGGAGCGCGAAGCCGATCATGCCCAATACCAGCTTGCAGGTAGCGGTCAGTGTGCTCACCCGGTAGCTGAGCATCATCTCTGGACGGATCTGCGATTTCGTCTGTACTGCGTCCAACGCGAACATTCCGGCGGACGCGAAGATCACCAGGACGAGCACCCACGATGCGATGCCGAGTGTGCGCTGCGTCTTGTAGTGGCCGAGCGCCACGGCCGTGGCAACGGCAATGAGCGCACCCGACGCCGGCAACATCAGTGCGTTGCTCAGCAAGCCAATCGCACCGAACCGCCATTGCGGGTTGCTCCACAACCACGGCGCCACGGACATCGTGGCGTCGAAAAACGGGATGAAGAACAGGAGGAAGGCCACCAGGTACGCACCTGGCGCGACTGGGCGAATGTTGTTTGTGGTCATGGCGTGTGAGGTGGTGGACGGATCGGGAACGGAGGTCTGCAGTCGCCTACGCCCGCCGCAGCTCGATCTCGAAGGAGAAGCGCGTTCCGGATTCCGGCGTCGACTCGACTTGTAGCGAGGTACCCATGGATCGCAGAAAATCCTGGCAGATGGCCAAGCCGAGTCCTGCGTTGGAGAATCGCATCCCCGTTGCGCTCGGGCGGAAGCCGTCGAACAGCATCCCCATCACGTTCGCAGGGATGCCCTGTCCGGTATCCGAGACCCAGAACGACAGCCGCGTCTCACCCAGCTCGGTGGCGCCCATGGTGACTGAGCCCTCGTTGGTATACTTGAGCGCGTTGGTCATGAGGTTCAGCAGCACTCTGCCGAGTGCGCCAGGATAGCCGATACGTCCGTCGCCCGCTGGCAGGAGATACGTGATCGGCAATCCCTTCTCCTCGCTGATCGGCCGCACCGTATCGCAGACGCCAAGGATGACCTCGGCGATGGAGAAGGGAACGGGGCGGCCGTCCACAAGCCGCTGCCCGCCACGCACGGCATCGATGACGTCGCACGCCAAAGTGTTGAGGCCAAGCGCCGCACCGTAGATCAAGCCGAGTTGACGCTCCTGCACCGTGGTGACCGGTCCGCTTCGGCCGCGACGCAGGGTCTCGACGAGAAAGAGAATGGACGTCAGCGGTGAGCGCATGTCGTGAGCGATCTCGACCACGGCGTTCACTGCGTCCGCGTTCGTGAGGTGGCGCGTGAACTCGTTCGCGCTCTCCGTCGAATTGGGGTCATCGACCCCTTCCATGCCCGACATGAGCCTGGCGAGGTCAGCCGCGGCAATGTTTGCGCCTTCCCGAGCGACGGCGGCAAGCAGCGCGCCACGGAGCGCATCGCCGTAGCGTCTCGGGACTGACCGCGCGGACACAATCTCGCCCGCGAAGCTCCCGCTCCCACGTGCGTCGGATGCGCGAAGCCCGAGCCGCACGAGTCGGCTCAGCTGCTCCCGAATTTCCGTCGCCGCGGTGCGTTCACTGCGGGCCAGCTCCGTCGCAGCACGATCGGCCGCAAGATAAAGCAGGTCTGGCAGCGTCGCACTCGCCACGTCGGCCGCGACATGGGATGAGGTCAAACCGCTCTTGGTCTCTAAACGTGTGATGACCGCAACGACCCGGGAGGACGCGACTCGTCCTGCCGGGCGTGGTGGCCCTGCGTCAAACTCAACGAAATTATACCGCTAGCAGCTAGAGGGTGAGCGCGTCGCTCGAGTCGCGGCGGAACCCATGTCGCTCCAGCAGGCGATACAAGGTAGTCCGGTCCACGCTCGCGAGCCGGGCGGCTCGCGACATGTTCCCCGACGCGCGGGAAACAAGCCGTGTCACGTACTCCTTTTCGAATGACGCCAGGACCTGGTCCTTCGCAACGTGATAGGCGTCATGCATCGGGATTCCAACAGTGACACCCGGGTCGGAAAACGAATCGTCGTGCTTGTGCAGCGGAATGTCATCGGGGCCGATGACCGTGCCCGGTGTTGCGAGCACGACGAGGTGCTCCACCACGTTCTGGAGCTCGCGGACGTTTCCGCGCCATGCACGACTCTGCAGAAACTCCAGTGCCGCCGCGCTGAACTGGGGGAGCGTATCGCGCGAGGTATGGTGCCGCTTCCAGAAGTGCGCGAGAAAATGATTCGCGAGAATGGGGATATCCTCCATGCGCGACCGCAGGGGCGGCAGCGCGATGGACACCACGTTGAGGCGGTAGTACAGGTCCTCGCGAAGGTGCTTGCTCTGGATGGCCAGCCGCGGATCACGATTGGTTGCCGAGATGAACCGAATGTCCACCTGCGCGTCCTGCTGCTCGCTGCCCACGCGCCGCACCACGCCGTCCTGCACCACGCGAAGCAGCTTCGCCTGGAGCGGAAGGGCCATCTCGGTCAGCTCGTCGAGGAAGAACGTTCCACCGTCGGCGGCCTCGAGCAGCCCGGTCTTCTCGCGGTCCGCGCCTGTGAACGCGCCCTTCCGGTGCCCAAACATTTCGGACTCGAGCAGGTGCTCAGGCATGGCGGCGCAGTTGATGGGAATCAGCGCCTCGCCGGAACGCCGGCTATGGCGGTGAATGAACTGCGCAAACATCTCCTTGCCGGTGCCACTCTCACCCACGAGCATCACGGACGCGTTGGTCGCCGCTACCTTGCGCGCGAGCTCGACGGCCGTGCGAAACGCCGGCGACACGCCAAGGAGGGTGACCTGGTCGCTGTTGCCGTGCTGCGCGAGGAGCTCGGTGTTCGACTCAGACCGCGCCCTGTTCTGAAGTACCGTATGGGCCGCGCGGCCAAACATCAGGTGCAGGTGGGTTCCCGAGAACGGCTTGGGGAGGTAGTCCCACGCACCGATCCGCATGGCCTCGAGGCTCGAGGCAACGCTGGGGTTGCCGGTCATGACGATGACGATCGTATTCGGTTGCGCTTCGAGCACAGCCTTGAGGATCTCGATGCCGGGCACCGGTGTCATGTACAGATCGACGAGCACGATGTCGAAGCGAGAGCGGCGGAACAGCTCGATCGCCTCGTCGCCGCGACCGCTGGATGCGACGTTGTAGCCCTCGACCTGAAGAACGCTGGCGCATCCTTCCCTGAGAATCCGGTCGTCGTCGATGACCAGGACGCGAATAGAGGCTCGCGCCTCCATGGGCACCATCGCAGAGTCGGGCACAGGAACTTCGCCAGCAGGGGGACGCAGCGAGATGGCAGAGTCGGTCAACCGTGAAACGGGATCGGACTCGGCTGCAAACGGCATGGTTCCACCATCATTGGTCGACATCAGTCTGTCCCGGCGTCGGGGTGTGTGGGAGGGGCGGCACTAGAGACTTGGCCAACGTGTTGCTTCATTCCAACAACAACAGTTGGTGAGGCGCGTCACCAAAGTCTGATCAACCAAGCGAAATGTCAAGCAACAGCTGGAAATCATCCTGCCGAAACGCAAAATCCGCGATCAAAGCGTTGATCGCGGAGCGAGCGCGACTGCGTGAAGGACGACGTTGTTGCGGAGTCGCAACAACACATCCAGATGTCAACTCACCGGCAACTCACTGAAACTGAAGGCGCCGCTGATGCGCTTGCCTTCCATCTGCTTCTGCGCATGCTGGAGCGCGGCCTTGGCGCGACGCACGACCTCATGCGCATCGACACCGGCGGCGCTGAAGTCCGGAACCGCATAGAAACCGGCATGCAGCCCCGAGTACGGGTGGTCGAACTCCGAAGAGGATGACGACGTGCGGCTCACCGCGCGTGTGAGACGGTCGACGAACTGTCGAGCGCCGGATTCGTCGGTGTTCGGCGCCAGGATCGCAAAGCGGCTCTCACCGACATAGCCCACGACGTCCGACCTGCGACTCTGGGCTCGGCACAGGTCTGCCATGTACGTGAGCTCGGTGCTGGCAGGCTTTCCGCTCGATGTGCCATCCACGACGGTGTTCGACGTGACGGCGACGCACGCGAACGGCTCATGGTTCCGGGACGCACGTGCTCCGAGCTGCTCCGCCCACTGCTGCAGACCGTACACGCTGTAGAGTCCCGTCAACGGGTCGATGAGCGCGGTCGCTTGCACGTCCTCCAGCCGGCGACGCGCCCGGACATAGGTGCTCATCTTGAGTAAGAGCGTCTCGACGTCCAGCGGCTGGCTGCAGAAGTCCCAGGCGCCGGCTTCATACGCGGCAAGGCGCACGCGGTTGGAGGCCGGCGCAGGCGACGTGACGAAGACCGGAATCGAGTGGTCGAAAAGCGGATCGTCCCGAAGGGCTCGACAGACTTCGACGCCGCCCATCTCCGTGAGAGAGTCGTCGAGCAGCACCGCATCAGGATTGACTCGGCGCGCCAAGTCGAGCGCTCGCCGGCCTCCCGCCACACGCAGGACAGTGAACCCGTTCAACTCGAGAACGCTCTCGACAGATCGGCCCACCCACTCACCGTGGCTGGCGATCAGCACGAGCATCGGGCGCTTCGAAAGCTCAACCATTGCGGTTCGAGTGTTGGCGGGGGGGAAGTAGCGAGCTCATGCGCGAAGTCTTCAAGAAAGTGCTACCGCTGTCGAAGGATCGACAGTCAGCAGTTGTTCGACGTACCAGTGCAGCGCTTCATCCATCCCCGCCTCCGCGTCATGCGTCGGCTCGTAGCCGAGCAGAGCGCGGGCCTTCGCGATGTCCGCCAGGGAACGGCGGATGTCACCCTGCCGAGCCTCTTCGTAGACGGGCTCCACGTCTTGCACCGTGGACTGATGCCGCGTCAATACAGTACGGATCAAGTAGAACAACTCGTTGAGCGATGTTTCCTGGCCGCATGCTACGTTGTACGCCTGCGCCGTGGCGTCCTCGCCGGGCACTGTCGCGGCCAACACGTTCGCCTGCACGGCGTTGGCAACGTAGCAGAAATCCCGACTCGTTTCGCCATCCCCGAAAATCCGGCAGGGGATGTCCTTCAGCAACTGCGCGGTCCAGCGCGGAATCACCGCTGCGTACGCGCCGTCGGGGTCCTGACGCCGGCCGAACACGTTGAAGTACCGCAGCCCCACCGTCTGCAACCCGTACGTCCCTTGAAACATCGTCGCGAACATCTCGTTCGCGGCTTTTGTCGCAGCATAGGGCGATATCACTCGGCCCGTCTGGTCTTCCACCTGCGGGATGACCGTCGAATCGCCATAGACCGAGCTCGACGACGCGTACACCACCCGCTGCACCCTGCAGTCGCGCGCGGCGACCAGAACGTTGAGAAAGCCATCCACATTCACCTGCGTGCTCGTCACCGGGTCCGCGATGGAACGCGGCACCGAGGCCAGCGCCGCCTGGTGCAGCACAAAATCCACACCGTCGCACGCCTCGCGGCACGCATCGATGTCCCGAATGTCCCCTTCAACGAACCGAAACGAACCAGTCCCGGAGCTGTTCGCCGCGACCGCCTCGTCGAGGTTCGACTGGTAGCCAGTGGAGAAGTTGTCCAGTCCGACAACCGACTGCCCAAGACCAAGTAGTTCCTGGACGATATTGGAACCGATGAAGCCAGCCGCTCCCGTAACGAGCCATCGGCGGGGATTCGCGACCAGCTGCTCACGAACCTCGTGATAGCGCGTGCGGAGAGTGGTGTTCATCATTTGAGCAAGCGGTTGCTGGTAACGACAAACCATCCGGGGCATCTTCCATTCCCCAGACTGCGAGAGTCCCCAAACGACATAAACAGAACGTGACTAACGACTTACGGCGCAGCTAACGCTAAAACTGTGGTTCTGGCGCAACGCGAACTGTCGCAAGTGTCCCGCACAACTGTCGTCTCGACCCTGCACTAGCAGAGTCGAGCTCACGGCAAGGATTGCCAACGATTTTGCTCAGGGAGTGAGCGTGAGCTGGAAGCCGATGCTCTTTACAGCGGGGAGCTGGCCCATCTCTGCCCGCACCGGCGACGCGCTCAACGCCGTTTCCGGGTCGATGTTCGGCGCCTTTGTCCAGATGGCCGCGTTTCGGGCGATGATCGATCCGCGCAGGCTCTGCGCGTTCACGATCGTGATGAACTTGAGCGGCAATGAAAAGCTCACGCGCGCCTCGCGCAGCTTTACAAAACTGGCGTCATACACCCACCGCTCGCCGATGGCACCCAGCGCGTGATAGTACTCCTCGGTCGTCACGTGCTGGCTGTTCGCGCTCAGCGTGGTGATGTCAACACCAGAAATCAACAGGCCGCTGTCCGGACGCACCGCCGTTTCGGCAAGGACGCCCGAGTACGCGCCCACCATGTTGGTCGCACTGAACACACTCCCGCCATGATGGGTGTCCACGAGGACACTGAACTCGAACCACCGATACTGGACGGACGACGACACGCCGGCCGTCCACGACGGACCCGGCTGCCCCAGGACGCGCGGGCCTCCCACACTGTCGGCCACCGGACGCCCGTTCCGCAGCAGCAGCTGGCCATTCGCGTCCCGCAGGAATCCCAGACCCACAATAGCGCCTAGTGCGTAGCCGGGGCGCGCCTCGAATGTCACGCCGCGAAACGGCGGCGCGAGTGTCACCGCGCTCGTACCCTCCACCATGTTCGTGTTCTTCCCGAACGTCGCACCGATGCTCCACGACAGTCCGTTGGGCAGCCGGACTGGCACGAGTGACGCTGACGCCTCGAAGCCCTTGTTGGACAGCGTCAGTGGCGCCGGAGCGATGCCGGTCGCCGACGCGACGACCACATCGGACGTGCGCTCATTGTATGCGGAGACGTCGAGCAACAGCCTGCTGTCGAACATCCGCGCGTTCACACCGGCTTCCCATCCGCTGGTGACCTCCGGCGACAGGATTCGCTGCAACGTGGTGTTCGCGGTGGCATCCGTGACCCCGAACCGCTGGAGCGACGACGCCGTCGCGTCGTTGCCGGAGCGGGACCAGCCAGCGCGCACCATCAACGATTCGAGCGAACGGCCCGTGCGGCCGGCGGAGTCGCGGGGCGCCACGTCGACGCTCGCCATGACCGCCGGGTAGAACGTCGACGCGCTCCCTCCCGTCGATAGGGACGCCGATTCCTGTCGTGCCGAGGCGCTCACCGAAACCCGGTTGCTCATGCTCGCCTCGAAGCCGCCGAACGCCGCATTCGTGCTGGTCGAGCGGCTCCAGCTGAGCGGCGCCGTGGTCGTCGTATCGATCAACTTGTCGGCACCACGAGACACCATGTCGAGGGCATTCGCGCGACGAGCGACACCGCCCGAAAACACCACGGACGCTCCGCCGACCGCCACCGGGGCGGCGCGCAGCACGAGGTCCGCATTCAGCAGGTTGTTCGTCACGTCGTCGACCTCGAACCCACCAGTCGAGAAATCCCCACGGCCGGCATAGTACGGGAAGCCACCCATCCAGCCGGCCGCAACCGTGAAGCTGCGTCGTGCGGTGGCGCGGTCTACGCCGAGGCGTGCGATGGCGGTCAGGTTGCTCGAGATGCCATACGACGCCACCGCACCGCCCACCACGCGCGTGCGGCTGTCGTGATTGTCGTTCTCGAGTGAGGCGAAAAATGGATTGTTGTGGCCGGCGTAGTTCCAGCTCAGCTGTGCGAGCGTTGCGTCGCGCTGGCGCGCCTCGTAGGCCGCAAAATCGACTTGGCGACCCATGTGCGCGAACACGGATGCCGGATTGCTCTCATCGAAGCCGGTGCCAGGGCGATCCTCCCCATTCTGACTGACCAGGCCGAGATCAGCGCCGATAACCAATCGCTCACTCGGCTGGAAGCCACCCGTGACGAATGCGGTGCGGCGCGACACGGAGCTCAGGGGAGTGGGCCCGCTCGACAGGATGTTGCTGAGCGATGCACGAAGCTGCCGTTCGGAATTGCCGCCCTGGAATGCCACGTTCGTGGCAAGCGTGCGTCCCTTGGAGAAGTAGTCGCGCACGCTGTTCGGTTGCGGAAACCATGAGCGCACGTCGCCTCGGCCAACTTCCGTGAGGCTCGCCTGCGTGACGGGTTGTCCGTCCATGGCCGGGCCCCAGCTCTCATCCACCGCGTCGTTGATGCCGCCTCCCTTGCCATCGAAGAACGCGAACTGTCCGCCAAGGCCTTGACCGTAGCGATTCTGGAAGGTCGGAAGCCGCACTGGCGAGGCAGTGCTGTATTGCTGGCTGGCAGACACCGCGAAGCCGTTGAGCCCCCGTCCCGACTTGGTGCTCACCAGCAGCACGCCGTTGGCGGCTCGGCCGCCGTAGCGCATGGCCGCCATTGGCCCGCGCAGCAGCTGGACGTAGGCGATATCCTCGAGATTCAGGTCGTTGATGCCGCTGCCATAGTCGAAGCCACCCTTGCCCGCGCGCTGGCCTGCGGTCGCGATGTCGCTGTCGTCGAACAAGATGCCATTGACGACGACGAGCGGCTGCGAGGTACTGGAGATCGTATGCGCGCCACGGACGAGCAGGGCGCTGGTTCCACCGAGCGTCGACGCGCTGCGCACCTCCACGCCGGCAAAGCGGCCCGCCAGCGCCGTGGCGAGGCTCGTCGGGCCAGCGACCTCGGAAAATGCCGAGCTGTCCACCAACGGTGCGCCGCCGACCAATTCAGTGCGGGGATCGGACACGACGATCGCGGTCGTGGCGATCGTCGCTGCTGTCGTGGTGCGGGGCGTGGTCCGCGTGGGCGTCGCCTGTGTCGGTGGGGCGTCGCGCGCGGGGACGCTGCCGGGGACCGGCGCTGGGGTCACAGGTTGCGCGTCGTCCCGGACGCCCAGGTCGAAATCCTGTTGGAGCGCGCCGCCGGTGAGAGCGATATTGACCGTGCGCGTTGGGTAGCGCGTGTAGCGCACGGTGAGCGCGACTGTCTGCCCGCGAACCTTGGCCGACGGGATAATGAAGCTGTAGCGGCCCGCGTCGCTCGTGTTGGAGCCAACCTCGAGCTGGTCGATGCGCACGCTGGCGCCGCGAATGGCCACGCCATTGGCCCTGACGTAGCCGGTTACGGTGACGGCCTGCTGCGCTGCAGCGGCGGCGGGAAGGCACGCCAGGAGGAGCACGCCGTAGGCAGCAAAGCCTCGGACACAACGCATCATCACCGAATTGACCCTCGAGTCGAGAAGCGAGCGATGCCGATGCGCGACGGAAAGCCGCGCTGGCAAGGCGACGTGAATGTGAGTGCAGCGAAATCTATCGCAACGCCGTCAGGGGTTGACCTTGAGCACGATGAATCTCGGCGTCGGGCGGTTGGTGACTTTCGATGCGCTGTCGCCCAACTCACCTGCCCTGTTGAGTCCCCAGCATGCCACGGAATTGTCCTGCGTGGTCGCGCACGTATGAACCCAACCAGCGCTGATCGTCTTGAACTTGAGTGACGTGGAGACCGGAGTCGGATTGGGCCGCTCGGCGAACGTGCTGTCTCCGACCTGACCAAAGGCGTTGGCACCCCAGCAGTATGGCGTCCCATCGGCGGTGAGTGCGCACGCGTGCCCGCCGCCAGTGGCGAGGGTCGTGAACGCCGGCGCGGTCGGGTACGCGCGCGGTGTCGTCACCGCACTGGAGGTGCCCGAGCCGAGGTTTCCCCAGCAGTAGGCCTGGTCCAGCGTGGTGAGGCCGCAGGTGAATGAGTGGCCCGCACTGATCGACTTGAACGAGAGTGCGCCGCTCACCGCGGTGGGCGACTGCCAGCTTGTCTGCGTCCCATCTCCGAGCTGTCCGGCCGTGTTGAATCCCCAACACAGTGCGCCGCCGCTGGCGGTCAGCCCGCACGAGTGAGCCGCGCCGCTGGCAATGCTCGTGAACTTGAAGCCGCCGTACACCGCCGCGGGTACGACGTGTGGCTTCGTTGTGCGATCACCCAGCTGTCCCAACGAGTTGTCGCCCCAGCAGAAGGCCGTCTGGTCGGATGCGAGGGCACAGTTGTGGACGCCGCCCGGGGCCACCTGCGTGAACGCCTGTGTGCTGGCGATCTTCGTGGGCACGGCAGCGTGAAGTCCGCGGCCGAGCGTGTCGTTGAGCGCGTTCAGGCCCCAGCACGAGATGGACTGGTCGGTGGCGATGCCGCAGAAGTGCCCCAGATCAATCGGAGACGCGCCGATGAAGTTGAAGCGATCAGCGCTCTTCACCTGCGTGGGCAGCGGCCGGTTGACGAGCGTGCTGTCGCCCACCTTGGGCTGCTCTCCCCAGCAGTTGGCCGTGTTATCGACGGCGATGGCGCAGGTGGCATAGTTGCCGGCCGTGATTGAGAGCGGCGTATAATGCACCGCGGTGCCGGTGGCGGTGGCGCGAATGGTCAGCGTCGCGAACTGCACCTTGGCCACGAGGGTCTGCGGGCCAGAGAGATCGCCCAGTGTCCACGCGCCGGGTGACGCAACGCCATCCGCTCCGGTGGAGACAACCGTCGACGCGACTCGGCCGCCGCCGGTAGGCGCAAACGTGACGGGTACGCCGATGCGTGGCTTGCCGGTGGAATCCACGACGCGCACCGATGGGTTCACGGGAAGCGCGGCGAGGATGAGGCCTGTCTGTCCGTCTCCGTCCGAGAGCTCGATGGCGGCGAACGTCTTGATGGAGTAGCTGGTGACGTTGGGGGTGACGAAGCTGAACGGCTTGTCATCCTCACCGAGCACTGTTGCCGTCGCCGTGTTGGTGCCGGCGGTGGTGCCAAGCTTCCATTCGGCGGCGGCCACGCCGCTCGTGCCCGTGGTGGCGATGGCGGGGCTGATGGTGCCGCCGCCAGCGGTGACAGCGAACGCGACGCGGGCGTTATTGACCGGACGTCCTGCCAGGTCGGTGACCACGGCTCGCAGCGAGTCGGGCGTGGCGCCAGGGCTGACTGCAGTGGGGGGCGTGAACTTGAACGTGTCGATCTTTGCGGCGGCGATCCAGCGGACGGTTATCTGGATGGGTTGCGAGGTGACGCCGAGTGACGAGGCCGTGACCACCGTGGCGCCGGTGTCGAGGGCGGCAACTCGTCCGTTGACGTCAACGGTGGCGATTTTCTCGTTCTGGCTGCGCCAGACCACCGGCACGGTCACGACGATGCCCAGGCGGTTCTTGGCGACGGTCGCGAGCGTGGTGTGGTAGCCGCGCTCCATCACGATCGATCCCCCCGTGATGGCCAGCACGGCGACGTCCACCACATTCTGGTCCGGAGGGAGGGTGGTGTTGCCGCAGCCGCCCACGGCCGCAACGGCAAGGGCGATGACGAGGGAGCTGCGGATCACGCGGGCGGGGGATGGCAGGTGCGGCGATGTACCGAACGGCATTGTCAACGTGACGAGGGGAGCGGCGATGAAACCGGCGCGAATGGTCCGGCGTCTGTGGTTAGTCGAGCGAAGGCACTGCGGGACGGATCGCGAACCTCGTACCGGTGTAACGCATCGCGTGGCTGATGCGACGGCGCGAGCCGGTCATGCGCCGATGTCGCCCGTCCGATCTCGATGTGCCCTTTCACGCCAGCGGTTCGTCATTTTGCTGCTACACCTGAGACGCGGGGCTGGTCCGGCCGGTCACGGGCGCGTTGTTGTCACGCGGATTTCCAGTTGCCTATCATAGAATAAGTTGCGCGCAGTTCAGTGGACACGCAGAGCCGCGACTGTAGCATCAATGCATCATATCTGTTGCATCTTGTCACATATCTACTCGGGCAATCGGGCTGAGCGCTTGGCTGTACATTGAGCTAACCGCAGTGACCGTCAGTACTAACGCGATTTGAAATGAAGTATCACTTATAGTAGCACGCAGGGTGCCTGCCTTGAAGTGTTTCCTCCCGCCGTTCCGCCGCGACGCCCTGTCCGGCCAGCCCATAACAGGACTCGATCGTTGACCGTCATTCGCCGTCGTCTCTTTGCGTTGGTGTGTGCGCTCGTAGTTAGCGTGCCCGGTGTGAGTGCAGCGCAATCAGCGCGTTCCGACAGCGCTGCCCAGCCGGAAAGCCGAGCGGCGCTGGAGGCGCAGTACCGCAAGGCGGAGGCTGAGAAGCGCACGTCGGAGGCGTTCCTGCTCAAGACGCGGCTGGACCATGGCGACTTTCAGGAAGGCGACCGCATCGTGGTGAAGGTGCATAGTGCGGCAGTCCTCATGCAGCAGCTTCCGGGCAGTGACACGGTGATGCTGAAGGCGGGGAAGGTCATGCAGCTCCACCAGATGAGCGATCTGTCGCTGGAGGGCGTACTACGTTCGGAACTCCACGGGAAGGTCTCGAGCCATCTCGCGAAGTACCTGAAGGACTCCACCGTGACCACGACGCCGCTGCTCCGGATCGGCATCTGGGGTCAAGTGCGGTCGCCGGGATATTACTACACCACGCTGGACATCCTCCTGAACGACCTGCTCATGCGAGCCGGTGGCCCGGGCAGCACGGCGAACATGGACAACCTGTCTATTCGGCGGGGGACGGAGACGATCTGGTCGGGGGCGGACGTACGAACGGCAATGACGGAAGGTCTTTCGTTGGAGCGATTGAATCTCCGCGGCGGAGACGAGCTGTACGTCGATGAGATCAAGTTGAGCGGCTTCAGCTGGACGCGGATCATGACGGTCGTGGGACCGGTGCTCGGGTTGGTGTACGCGTTAACTCGCTTGGCCAATCGTTTTTGAATGACGGCGCCGAACGAATCAGGCGTCGGCGGATGGTGACAAACTTCAGTGGGGTTGCTCGGTATGGCAGATGATCTTGGGTCGATGAGAGTCGTTGCGGCGACGTCGCCGATGCCACCCTCAGCCGAGGGCTGGGGCGATACGCCGACGATTGCTCCGAGTCGCTCGCCGCTCGAGCGGCCACTGGCCGCGGTCAAGCGGTACAAGTGGCTCGCACTCGGCGTCGTGGTGTTGGCGACGTTGGGCGGTGTCGTGGCCACAAAATTCCTCAAGCCCGACTATGAGGTTCGCGCGACGATCTGGATCGCGTCGATGGCACCGATGAACAATGGTCCCCTTCGCGAGCGAGAGCTATTGAACCCCGGCGCATGGACGGAGCTGCTCAACAGCTTCAAGATCGCCGACGCCGTGGTCAGCAAGCTTGCGCTGTACGTGCGCCCGGCCGATCCGGCGGACTCGACCCTCTTCCGCGGCTTCGAGCTGGCCAACAGGGCGTTTTTTGGGACGTACAAGCTCAACGTCGAGAAAAACGGGAAGTGGACGCTCACGAATGATGAGATGATCGCCCTGGCGGAGAGCGGCGGCGCCGGCGATTCGATCGGTCGCAAGGCGGGCTTCAAGTGGCGGCCAGACGCGAAGCTGCTGGCGACGTTCGGCGGAGAGAACGTGACGTTCACGGTGAAGACGCCGCGCGAGACGTCGGTGGACCTGATGAAGCGGCTGAACAAGAAGCTGCCGGACAAGAGCAACTTCCTGTGGCTGACCTTCACGGATCCCAATCCGGGCGTTGCCGCGCGCACCTTGAACGCGTGGATCAACGAGTACGTGAAAGTTGCCGAGGACATGAAGAAGAGCAACATGGTGGAGTTCACCAAGTTGCTCGAGGGACAGCTCGAGCTGTCACAGTCGGCGCTGACGCAAGCTGAGACGGAGCTGGAGACATTCCGTGTGCAGACGATCGCACTGCCCGGGGAGGGCGTGGCAATTCCGGGCGGTCTCGCGATCACGCAGTCACCGGCGATCCAGCACTTTTTCAGCCTCAAGGTCGACTACGAGAACCTCAAGCACGACCGCGCCACGCTGCAGAAGGTGATCGCAGCCAACGGGACGTTGCCCTACGAGTCCGTGCTGCTGCTGCCGACCGTGGCGAACAGCCCAGGTGGAAAGGAGCTACAGAGTACGCTGGTCAAGCTGTTCAGCGACCAGGCGGCGCTGACGACTGCGCGGCAGACCTTCACGGACGAATGGCCCGCCGTGCGCGGCCTGGCGGAGAGTGTCAATCAGCTCAAGACCAAGATCATTCCCGAGCTCGTCGCCGCGCAGTTGTCGCAGATCAGGGAGCGCGAGGCCGAGGTGGAGCGCCGCATCGCTGCGGCGTCGGTGGATCTCGAGTCGATTCCGACGCGCACCATCGAGGAGATGCGTCTCCGGCGTGCGGTCACGGTGCAGGACGGATTGTACAACTCGCTCAGGCAGAGCTACGCGCAATCGCAGCTTGCCTCGAGCGGCTCGGCGCGGGACGTCAATATCCTGGATTCTGCCGTGGCTCCGCTGGATCCCACGAAGAACACCGCGCCGCGCATCTTGCTGGTGGCCATCCTCGGCGGACTTGGCGCGGCCATCGGCCTCGCACTGCTGCTGGACGGCGTCGACAAGAGAATCCGCTATCCGGAGCAGGCAACCAACGATCTCGGCCTGAGCATCAGTGGCACGGTGCCGCTCTTGCCAAAGGGCGGCATCCAGCAGCAGACGCCCGAGCAGCTCACGCAGCTGGTTGAGTCGTTTCGTACGCTGCGCATGAACGTGATGCATTCGTCGAACAGCACGGTATCGATCGCGGTGTCGAGCCCGTCGCCTGGCGACGGAAAGTCGTTCATCGCGTCGAACCTCGCGATGTCGTTCGCGGACGCGGGATTCCGGACCCTGCTGGTGGATGCGGATACGCGCCGGGGCACGTTGCACGACATGTTCGAGCTGCCGCGGTCACCGGGCCTCACCGATTTCCTCGCGGGGCAGGCAGATGACCGGGCGATTGTGCATGCGACGGGGCACGACAAGTTGATGCTGATTCCCACGGGGCATCCGCGCCGACAGAGTCCGGAGCTGCTGATCACGGCCAAGTTGCCCAAGCTGGTGGCGGAGATGCGGACGCGGTTCGATGTCGTGATTTTCGATACGCCGCCGCTGGCGGCGGGCATCGATGGGTACGCGATCGCGGCGGCGACGGGGAACCTGCTGGTCGTGCTGCGCATCGGGCAGACGGAGCGTCGTATGGCGATGGCGAAGCTATTGCTTGTCGACCGGCTGCCGATCAGCGTGATGGGTGCGGTGTTGAATGCTGCGCCAGGGACCGGCGAATACGAGTACTATGGGTACGTTGGAGGATACGCCGCAACCGACGGTTTGGAGACAGGCAAACAGGTCGCGACGATTTCCTGAAGTTCCCGTATGGGAGGTGCGAGGGAGGCTGGCCGGACCGTGTGGTCCAGGTCGCCTCCCTCGCGCTTGCGCGGTCCAGTTGGGAGGTGAGTTGTTGCAAGGTCAACAATATGTGTGGTACGCGCGCAACAACGTCCCAGAAATCACGCTTGGTCCGGCAGCCAACAAGGCATCGTAAAGTGTTACCGATAAAGAAGATACGAGAATCTCGCCGCGCAAGCGGATTGAGCACAGGGACTGCATTGGCAACGTCGCAAGCTGAAGCGCGTTCCGAGCGCTTCAACGATGGCCAACGGTTCGACGGAGGACCTAGCACCATGCAGGGAGCAGTGTCCGCAGCAATCGATCTTCCACCCTCGCGTCGGCGGAGACCCAACCGCCTTGATCGTGCTGCCACCCCCGGCGTTTCGGGCGTGGCCGATCTGTCCCGTGAGGTCCATGCGGTCACGTTCGCCGACCTCGGGGCGGCCGTGCAATCGTATGAGGACGTGGTTCCTCGTGAACGCTCCGAGCGGCTGAGCCGATTCGTGAACGTCACGATCGCGCTGGTCGCGGTCATTCTGCTGGCGCCCGTGTATGCGCTGATTGCGCTGGCGGTAAAGCTGACGTCTCGTGGTCCGGTGTTCTATTCGCAGGTTCGGGTTGGCGTGGACCGTCGCTTCAAGCAGAAGTCCACGTACGACCGTCGCGGTTATGATCATGGCGGCAAGCCGTTCATGATGTTCAAGTTCCGCACGATGCAGGTGAATGCCGAGGCGGACGGGCGGGCGGTGTGGGCAGCCAAGGGTGATCCGCGTGTGACGCTGATCGGGAGCATGCTCCGCCGGACGCGCCTGGACGAGTTGCCGCAGCTGGTCAACGTCATCCGCGGCGACATGAACATCGTGGGCCCGCGCCCCGAGCGTCCGACCATCTTCGCGGATCTTCGGCAGAATATTCCGCAGTATCCGATGCGCCAGCGGGTGAAGCCCGGCATCACCGGGTGGGCGCAGATCAACCAGGCCTACGACGCGACGGTAGACGATGTGCGTCGGAAGGTGGAGTTCGACCTGGAGTACATGCGGCGCCAGAGCCTCGTCCACGACCTGCGGATCATGACGATGACGCTGCCCGTGATGATCTTTCGCCGAGGCTCGGTCTAAGGGCGGGGCCCTGCGCCCGCCTTCCTGACGTGTCAGTGATCGTGATGGACGAAGCAACCTGCGGGGACGCATGACGACAGATCTCGTCGAACGCGTCCCCGTCGTGTTTGTGCTGGATACCATGCGCGTCGGCGGGAGCGAGTTGAACGCTGTCCGAACGGCCGAGCTGATGGATCGCAAACGATTCGACCTCCGAGTCGTCTGCTTCAATGGGGACGGGCCGCTCACCGCGCGCTATGTGGCGATGGGCATCCCGGTCGTGACGATGCCGATGGACAGCTTGTACGGCCGAAGCATGGTCTCGAGCGGATGGCGGTTTTCCCGCTACCTGCGGCGAGAGCGGATACAGATCGTGCATGCCCACGACATGTACAGCAACATCTTCACGGTCCCGTGGGCGCGTGTCGCGCGATCTCCCGTCGTCATCGCCAGCCGGCGGTGGTGGCACTCCCTTCCGAACGCCAAGCTCCAATTGGGCAACCGCATGGCATTTCAAATGGCGACCGCCGTGCTGGCGAACAGTCCGCAGGTGGCAAAGTCCGTCGTGGAGCGGGATGGCGTGCCCCGCGATCGGGTGTGGACGGTGACGAACTTCGTTGACGATCGCGCGTTCGACGTGCTGCCCGCCGAACAGCGCGCGGCGACGCGGGTAACGTGGGGGATTCAGGAGGGCGCTGTGGTCATTGGATGCGTGGCCCGCCTGGTACCGGTCAAGGATCATGCGACGCTCATTCATGCCTTCACGCAGTTGCGCCACACCACGCCGGCGGTGCACCTCGTGCTCATCGGCGACGGCGAGAGCCGGTCCGCACTCGAGGCGCTCGCGGTGACGACAGGGGTACGCGACCACGTCACGTTTGCCGGCGAGCTGCGCGGCGGCGAGAATCATCACCGAGCGTTCGACATCTCCGTGCTGTGCTCGCACAGCGAGGGATTCCCGAACAGCCTCGTGGAGGCAATGGCCGCGGGGGTGCCGATCGTGGCCACGCGCGTGGGCGGCATCGTGGACGCCGTGACGGATGGCGAAAACGGGCTTCTCGTCCCCGTGCAGGGAACCGGGGAACTGGCGGCCGCGTTGCGCCGGCTCGCGACCGACGCGACGTTGCGTGAGACCATGGGTGTGACAGGGCGTTCGCGGGCGCGGGCACGGTACACGGCGCGCGAGGCCGTGAAATCACTGGAAGTCATGTACGACATGCTGCTGCGCGAGGCCGGACGATGACAGCACCGCAGATTCGCCGACGGATGATGCCGGGCGCCGCCACCATGCAGCGCGCACGCGGCGGCCTGCAGATGGTGTCCTCACGCCTCGGGGTCTACACGGATTCGCCCTTCATCATGAAGGGCACCTCGGTCGCGTTCATGGCGTTCCTCCTCTACATCGTCTGCATCACGACCGTGCGCGTAACCGTCGGCACGGAAGCCATGGTCGTGGCCATCGTGACGATGTTCATGGAGAAGCACAAGCTGATCCTGCCCCGGATCGTGTTCTGGGCGTTCGCCTTCGTCGCGTGGGCATTCGTCGGCTACGCCACGACGCAGTATCCCAAGACGGTCCTCACGGACATCGGCGAGTTCACGAAGATCTGCCTCGTCGTGTTGGTTGCGATGAACGTGGTCCACACCCGCGCGCGCTTTCGGATGCTCCTGGCATGGACGACGTTCTGGTTTGTCGTGTATCCCATGCGCGGCACATTGGTCAACTACGTCACGGGTGGGAACACGCTGGAAGGCCGTGCCGTCTGGAACGGGACCTTCTCCAACCCGAACGACCTTGCGGGACTGTGCATCCTGCAGTGGGCCATCTGTCTCGGACTATTGGAGACGGAGCAGAAGCGGTGGTTCAAGTTGATGAACCTGGCTGCCGTGGCCCTACTGCCCCTGATCGTGGTGCTCACGCAGTCACGAGGCGCCTTCGTCGCACTCGTGGCATTTGGTGTGTTGGTCGTCAAGCTGAACTGGCAAAAGGTGAAGAAGCGGCTCCCCGTCATCGTGGCGGGCGCCGTGCTCATCTTCATCCTCTCGCCCGGAGCGGCGTTCGAGCGCCTCACGAGCATGTCGCTCAGCACGCAGGACATCGGCTACATCGACCCCGCCACGATCCACGTCGACCGGGGATCAGCCGCGCAGCGCTGGATGATCTGGAAGATTGGCGCCACGATCTTCATCGAGAATCCGATCACGGGTGTGGGGATCGGCGCCTATAACTTGTCGCATGGCGTGGTGGCCGTGCGCCCGGAGTTCCTTGGGCAGGCGATCGGAAAACGCGACACGCATTCCACGTACCTGAACCTCCTGGCCGAGATGGGGATCGTGGGCTTCATCTTCTTCGGGATGATCCTGTACGTCACCATCTCCAGCTCATATCGCGCGCGTCAGCTCGCGAAGAAGACGCATCCTGCGCTCGCCGTCCAGCAGCTCTACCTGGAAGTGGGGTTGTACTCGTACCTGGTCGCGGGCATCTGGGGGACGTATGGCAAGCTCGTGCCGACGTACTTCTTTATCGCCATCGTGAGTGTCTCGGCACGCCTGCTCGCCGAGGAAGTGTCTCCGCGCAAGCCTGCGCGTTTGCGGCGAGGTGGGGCGCCCATTGCGCCGGCCGGCGCAATCGGGGTCGGTGCCTAGTGTGCGGCATCGCGGGGTATGCGGGCTGGCACCGCGGCGCGCAGGCGTCCGAGGCGGAGCTCACGAAGATGTGTGCGGCCATTCACCATCGCGGGCCGGATGAGGAAGGGCACTTCGTGGCGGATGGCGTCGCGCTGGGGATGCGCCGGCTGAGCGTGATCGACGTCGCCGGTGGCTCGCAGCCGATGGCGAACGAAGACGGTACCGTGCACGTGGTGTTCAACGGCGAGATCTACAACCATCACGCCCTCCGCGCGCAGCTCGGAACGCACCACACGCTGGTAACGCGCTCCGACACCGAGGTGCTCGTGCACCTCTACGAGGAGCAAGGTGTCGAGATGGTGCACCGGTTGCGCGGCATGTTCGGCTTCGCGATCTGGGACGACAGGGCTTCGCGGCTCACCGTTGCGCGCGATCGCCTGGGTATCAAGCCGCTCTATTACTGGCCGACGCCGGATGGTGTGGCGTTCGCGTCGGAGCTGCGTTCATTCCTGGCGCTCGATCACTTTCCCGCCGAGCTGGATACGGTGGCCGTGCACGAGTACCTGGCGCTGGGTTACGTGCCGGATCCGGCGTGCATCTTCAAGGGTGTGTCCAAGCTTCCGCCGGGCCACGTGCTCACCTGGGACAGGGAGCAGGGCGTCGTCGTTCGGCAGTACTGGAGCCCGATCCGCCCCGAAGTGCCGGTGGCCGATGAGCGAGAAGCGGTGGAGGAGCTGCGCCGGCTGATCGCAGACTGCGTGGGCTCGCACCTGGAGTCCGACGTGCGGCTCGGCGCGTTCCTCTCGGGCGGCATCGACTCGTCCACGGTGGTGGCGCAGATGTCGAAGCTGATGTCGAAGCCGGTGGACACGTTCTCGATCGGGTTCGAGGAGAAGGAATTCAATGAGGCGCCGCACGCGGCGAGCGTGGCGGCGAAGCTCGGCACGAACCACACGGAGCTGATCGTCCGCCCGGATGCCGATGCTTTGGTCGAGCAGCTGATCCGCACCTTCGACGAGCCGTTCGGCGATTCGTCGGCGCTGCCGACGCTGCTGGTGTCGCGCCTCGCTCGGCAGCACGTGACGGTGGCGCTTTCGGGCGACGGCGGCGACGAGTTGTTCGGCGGCTATACGCGCTATGCGGAGCTGGAGGAGGCGTCTGAGCTCCGCCCCGCGGTGGCGCGTCGTGTGGCACGCGAAGCAGGAGTTCGCCTGCCGCACTCGGCGTACGGCCGCAACAAGCTGCTCGACCTCTCGCGCGACCGACGGGGCCGATACGCGGCGACGGTGGCTGCGTCGCTGCCGATCAACGAGGGCGGCGTGGTGCGCGACGTGAGCCCCGACCACACGCTGGACCGGCTCCTGGACCGCTGGTTCGATCCGGCATCGGATCGCGACTTCCTGACGCAGATGACGCTGGTGGACATGGCGAGCTACCTGCCAGGCGACATCCTGACCAAGGTGGATCGCGCGAGCATGAGCGTGTCGCTCGAGGCGCGGGTGCCGCTGCTCGATCACACGCTGGTGGAGTTTGCCGTCTCGCTGCCGGGTCATTTCAAGCGACGCGATGGTGTGGGGAAGTGGATCCTGCGCGAGGCGGCGAAGGGTCTCGTGCCGGACTCGGTATTCCAGCAGCCGAAGCGCGGATTCGCGGTGCCGCTCAATCGATGGTTCCGCAACGAACTGCGGCACCGGCTCGACACGCTGGTGCGCGTGGATCGGGCTGTTTACGAGTACGTGGATCATGCGAGCGTCGTGCGTCTGGTGCGCGAGCACACGTCAGGGCGGCGCGATCACAGCCACTTCCTGTGGCGGGTGCTCGTCCTGGATTTGTGGCTGTATGCGCTGCGTGCCGGAGAGCTCGCACTCGCGGCGGATGTGGATGTCGCGCTGGTGAATGGGTGAGAGCGTGACCTGAGTGAACGATTGCGTTTGGACTGCCTTGAACTGCCTTGAACTGCCTTGAACTGACGAATTGACGCAGAGGACGCAGAGAACAGAGAGGACGCAGAGAACTGCAACTTCCTTAGGCTTTCAGGCAATCTCTGTGGACTGGCTTTGTCCTGGCTCAGATGTACGGTGGGCCGAGCGGCACGTGCGCCGACGTCAAGAGTTGCTCGTGAACTGGCGCGCGAGTGCTGAAGCGCTGAGGGTGGCGATGTTCATCTCACGCTGATCGGCGTTCTAAGGGATCTCTGCAATCGGCAGCGGAACCAGGAGAACGATTGCCTTGTGGATGCCCATTGCGCTCGGGACGGACCGGCGTCATCGCCTTCATCGGCTCCGTCGTATTCACCGAATCGTGCGCACTCGCACTACTGAGATCTCGACGCGATCCACCACGTAGTCCGAAGGCCCTCATCTCGTGCACTGCTTCATAGATGCGCTAGCCGCCGCTCCCTTGCGGTCAACCGGCTGCTCTCGACTCCATTCGAGCCTGATCGGCGTCAGTTGAGCGCCTGAAAAGGCAAGTGCGCGCCATTTGTCGCAACGTCCACATGTCGGGGCGACAAACTCGCCGCCACGCCGCCCCTCAGCGAAGCAGCGCCGCGCGGAGCTTTTCGTAGAGACGGTTGCCCAGCAACGACTTCGCGGCGCCGAGTAGGCGGTCGCGTGACTGGCGGGACGCGAGGTCCTCGCCGCTGAGGATCGCGTCGAACTGCGGCATGCGCGTGTCCTTCATGATCGCCGTGCGGCCGAGCAGCCCGGCGGGACGCGCATTGGGGTTCTGCGCAGGATTGCTGGTCGTCACCGAGTCGTAACCGGCCTCGCGCGCGAGGGGAAGCAGGCGGTCGTCGTAGCGACCACCGGGTGCGGAGAACGAGCGCACGCGGACGCCGGCGATCTGCTCGAGCCGATGCTTCGAGTCCACGACTTCGCGCCGAAGCGCGGCATCATCGAGGTCGCTGAGGTATGCGTGCGACATCGAGTGACATCCGATCTCGATGCCGGTGGCGGCGAGCTCGCGCACCTGCGCGTGGGCAAGAAACCCGGGGCGCTCGAGGAAGTCGATTGTGAGATAGCAGGTCGCGTTGAAGCCGCGCTCGCGGATCAGCGGCGCGGCGGAAATGAGGTCGGTCTCGCATCCGTCGTCGAATGTGAGCATGACGCGCGGCGTCGCAGACATTGGCAAGTCGATCCACTGCGAAACGCTCACGCCGCGCATGCCACGCTCGGCGAGGCGCGCGAGCTGCGCGCGGAACGAGGGCTCCGCGACGACATACCGCACGTAGCCAGGATCTGTCGAGCAGAGCGCGCGGTTGGCGAGCGCGAGCTCATGGTACATCAGGATCGGCGTGTGATCGCGCTGGGGCATCAGTGGGATGCTCAGACTGAAGAAGCGGGTCTACTCAAGGAGCGGGTCTACTGAGGAAGCAGGTCCCTCGACTTCGCTCGGGACGACAAAACGACTTCGCTCGGGACGACAACAGCGACTTCGCTCGGGACGACAAACGGGACGACAAACACTAGAAGAACCGCCGGAGCTGCGCCTTCACGGACGATGGCAGCAGCTTGAACGCACCACCGAGCAGCGTGCGAGTGGATTTCACCGCAGCGCGGAAGCGCATCGAGCGTTCACTGGCCTTCTCGAATGACGCGAGCAGCTCGGCGGACGGCTGGCCATCCGACGGGAGGCGCATCGTCTCCGTCGCGCCCTCGAACGCGCCGGAGCGCAACGCGTCGAGCAGCAGCTGCCGGTCCGCAGTGGGGATGTCGATCATGTTGAACAGGCCGGCAAACTGCTTCTTCCAGTGTAGATCCTGGCCGTAGAAGGCGCGAAGCGCGGGTTGCCGTGCCTGGAGACGCGCGATCAGCGAGAAGGTCGCGGGGCGGGGCGCGTAGCGCCCATCGTACTTGGAGTTCCAACCCTCGATGCCGTCGGGAAGCACGCGCAGCCCCTCGATGAGATCGAACAGATGATTGGGCGGATGCGCGATGACGGCGACGCCATGATTCGCGCGAATGTGCCCGATGACGGCGACTGGATCGTCGGAGTCGATGAGCGCGGTGACGCCGTAGCCAACGATGTGCATGCGTTGCACGCATCCAAACTCGAGGCCCGGCACGAACCGCAGCGCGTCGTCAGACAACGCGGCGCATTCGGCGACGTACGCGTCCACCTTGGCGGTGTCGAACGCATCGGCGTGATCGGCCATGCCGATGAGCGAGCACCCCGCGCCTTGGAACTTCCCACGGAGCTCGGCGAGCGTGAACTCGCCGTCGGAATACGTGCTGTGCACGTGGAGTACGGCCTTGATCATCGAGCCTTCCCCCGAAGTCTGTGCAGCGCGCCAGGCACGCGGTGCACGAAGAAATGCAGCCAATCGCCGAGCTCGGGGAGCGGGTCGTCGAGTGCGAAGTTGTCGTGCATGGTGCCGGCCGACGGTGAGAGAACGGCGAGTGTCGTGCCGAGCCGCGATGGAAAACGAACGGGATATCCGGCGGGCGCACCGCGCCACACCGCGAGCAGGTGTCTCGCGTCGCCGAGTAGCCATCTGGTGCGAATTCCCGGCGTGCCAGCCGGCAGCGGTTCGAGATCGCCATGCTCGGCGAGACGCGCGACGCCGAGCGGAAAGTCGACGCCCGCGTGCACGGCGAGGGCGAGTGAGTTCCAGAAGCGGCCGTTGATCTCGAGGAACACCGGCGTGCCGTCGGGCCGGATGCGAAACTCCACCATCGCCACGCCGTGCCAGCCGATGGCGCGCAGCAGCGCGAGCGACGCGTCGCGGAGCGCGGGCGTGGGCTCGACGCTCTCGCGTAACGCGCTGCCGGAACCCGTCGGCCGCACGTCGCGGATGCGGCGATGCGCGAACTCGCCGCGCAACTCGCCGGCGTTCATGAGCGCGAAGTAGCCCGCGCCGCCGCCGAGCACGAACTCCTGCACGAGCACCGACGACGCACGGCGGCGCATGTCGGCGAGCGCCGCGCTGAATTGTGCGGCGGACGCGGCATAGAGCGGCGCGCCAGTGGGCGCGGACCCGCCGGCGTTAGTGCGCTGCTGGGAGACGTTCGGCTTGAGCACCACCGGATACGGCAGCGTCGGCGTGAGCGCGTCGAGGTCGGTGGATGGCTCGACGATCCACGTCCGCGGCACTGCGATGCCGAGCGACTCGGCAAGCTCCGTCATGGCGCGCTTGTCGAAGACGCGAAGCAGCACGTCGTGCGGCGGAAGCACCATGTGCCCACCCGCCGCGACAATCTCGTCGCGAAAGAGGGAGAGGGGGATTGTGGATCGCTCGGTCATCGGCAGGATGACGGCGGGACCGCCGCGCTGCAGCTCGCGCACGAGGTGGTCGACGAATCCGCGGGGATCGTCGCCGGCGTGCGGATGCGAGAACGCATGTGCGGCGTGGCGCGACCAGCCGGCCTTGGACCACGACTCGCTGGCCCCGACGGACACGCGATAGCCGGCGCGCGCGAGCGAGCGCGTCGCGGCCACCGCCTGGTTCTCGTTGCCGTCCAGCACGATGGCGCGCACGTCAGACCGCAGTCGCAATGCGCGCGGGAGTTGCTGGCGACGAGAAGTCAACGATGGCGCGGCGCATCACCGTCTCGAACTCGGTGGCGATGGCGGACCAGTCGAATCGCGCGGCGGTCTCGCCCGCGGCGCGGCCGAGCTGGATGCGGCGCGTGGGATCGCGCAGGAGCGCGAGCACGGCGTTCGCAAACGCGATGGCCTCGTCCGCGATGACGATGTCCGTGCCATCGCGATAATCGAGTCCCTCCGCGCCGACGGCCGTGGAGACGATGGCGCGCTCGGCGGCCATGGCCTCGTAGATCTTGAGGCGCGTGCCGCCGCCGATGCGCAGCGGCACGACGAACACGGGCGACTCGCGCATGTGCGGCATGACCGACTTCACACCGCCTGCGATGTCGATGGAGTCGGACGCGAGACGCGTGATGCGCTTGGGCGGGTTGCGTCCCACGCAGTGGAAGCGTGCCTCGGGCATCGCGGCGACGACCTGCGGCCAGACCTGCTCGCAGAACCACTCGACGCCATCGATGTTCGCTTCCCAATCCATGGAGCCGAGGAACATGACGCTCGGCGCGGCGCTGCTGTCCGCTGGTGAGCGGTACGCCTCGACGTCCACACCGGTGGGCACGACGGTGATGTGCGATGGGTCCGTCATCGTCGACATCAACGACTTGTCGTGCTCGGACACAGCGATGACGTGATGGAAGCGCGCGACGGTGGCGCGCTCGTATCGGCGCATCTTTGCGGCTTCCATCGTGAAGGCGACCCGCTTGAGCGGATTGGCTTCGTGCGTCGCCTGCCGGTCCCACAGCGCGTGCTCGACGTTGTGCTGGAACAACACGCTGGGCACGCTGAGTGGATCGGGGAAGTTCAGCGTCGCCGAGAGAAAATCGCAGATGGCGACGTCGGGCCGGTGGCGAGTGATGACGTCGCGCACGGCGCGAGTGACCGACGGCGTCGTGAACTTGGTGACGGCGTACGGCGCGGGGTGCGCGAGATGCTGCGCGTAGTGCACGAGTTGCGCGGCACCGCCGCTCGGTGCGCCGGATGGGAACGCCACCGCGCCCGGAAACAGGCGCTGGAGCTCGGACTCGTAGCCCTCGTCACGCGGGCCGTCGTAGTACGAGAGGAAGACCGTCTCGTTCCGCGCGGCGAGGTGACGAAGGATGTTGTACGAGCGGATCCGCCCACCGGTATCGACGGGCAGGATCTTTCCCGCCTTGACCCAGAGAACGCGCATCTACCAGGCGATGCCCTGATACGACGCGTCGGACTCACGCGCCCCGAAGGCCCGCACGAGGTCGACGACCATCTGGCCGTCGCGGAGACCGGGCTGGATGCCACGGAACTCCGGCGTGCCGTTGCCGATGACGACGACGTCGCCAAAGTCCACGACTTCCTTGACCGTGTCGCGCATGAGCGACCAGATGTGCGGAATCTCGTTCTCGATGTACTCGCGGTTGGCGCCGATGAGGTTGGCGCGCGAGACGTGACCGTCGTAGATGGCGAGTTGCATGCCCTTGCCGATGAGGCGCTCGACGAGCGTCACGATGGGCGACTCGCGCAGGTCGTCGGTGCCGGCCTTGAAGGCGAGTCCCAGCACGCCGACGCGCTTGCAGCCGGTGGCGCGCACCATGTCGAAGGCGCGGGTGATCTGCTTCTCGTTGCTGGACAGCGCCGCGGTGAGGACGGGAGTGTCGATGTCGAGCTGGCGAGCGCGGTACGAGAGGGCGCGCAGGTCCTTGGGCAGGCACGAGCCGCCGAAGGCGAAGCCAGGCCGCAGGTACGTCGCGGCGATGTTGAGCTTCGTGTCCTCGCAGAAGATCTTCATCACCTCGTGGCTGTCGACGTTGAGCGCCTTGCAGATGCTGCCGATCTCGTTGCCGAACGCGACCTTGAGTCCGTGGAAGCTGTTGCAGGCGTACTTGACCATCTCGGCGACGGCGAGGGGGACGACGCGAACGGGCGCGCTGAGTCCCTCGTAGAGCGATGCGACGGTGGCGGCAGTGCGCTCGTCGCTGCAACCGATCACGGTGAAGGGTGGGTCGTCGAAGTCCTTGATCGACGTGCCTTCGCGAAGGAATTCGGGGTTCATGGCGACGCCGAAGTCCTTGCCCGCCTTCTTGCCGGAGACTTGCTCGAGGATGGGCGTGACGACGTCTGCGGTGGTGCCGGGCAGCACGGTGCTGCGAATGACGACGACGTGCCACTCGGACTTGTCGCGAAGCGACGCACCGATTTCGAACGCGACGCGCTTGACGTACGCGAGGTCGAGGCCGCCGTTGGCCTCGCTGGGCGTGCCGACGCAGACGAGCGAGATCACGGTGCGCGTGACGGCGTCCTGGACGTCCGTGGTGGCGGTGAGCCGGCCGGCCCCGACCATTTCGGTGACGAGCTCACCGATGCCGTTCTCGACGATGGTGGCGGTGCCTGCGTTGATCATGTCGACCTTGCTGCGGCTGACGTCCACGCCGACGACGGTATGTCCTTCGCGCGCGAGGCAGGCCGCCGAGACACACCCGACGTACCCCAGGCCAAAAACACTGACGGAACTTGACATTGCGATGGTGAAGGGAGGCGAATTCAGGGGAGACGTAGAGAAATGTACCGGTAACCCATTCGGTGCGAGCGGTGGACGCGCTCTTTTTTCCGCGTGCACTGATGCCACCCTCGCCGGGAAATGACGATTGGGCATCGATTCAGGTATCGGACTTGGCGATGGGATGGCGACGTGATAAGGTACGCCTCTCGCGCGAGTGAGACGTCCAAAGTAGAGCACGATTGCCATGAATGGTGCCGGGCCGGAAGTGACTGCATCATCGGAGAGGCGTGGACGCTGGATCGCCGTTGCCGTCGTCATCGCGTCGTATCTTGGCATGCTGCTGCTCACGCGGACGCCCGTACAGGGCGACACGAGCTTGTACGCCGCCAACGTGCTCGCGCGACTGCACGGACCCCATTCCAGTCTCTGGGAGTTCGGTCATGTCGTCTGGCGCCCGCTGACGCTCGTCGTGTTCCGCGCGCTGCATCCCACGATGGACCCCTCGGACGCGGTGGTGTTCGAGCAGCTCGTGCACGTGATGACGGGCATCGCGGTCCTCGGAGGCGTCGTCGCCCTCGTGGCATTCCAGTCGTGGCTCGCACGGCTCGACGTGCCGCTCTGGCCCGCCACGGCAGCAGCGCTCGCGCTGGCGACGGCGAGCGCATTCCTCGGCTATGCGCAGACCGGGTCGTCCTACATCCCGGCGCTGGCCATGCTCATGCTCGGGCTCCGGGCGATGGCCGCTGACGACCAGACGGGCGATGGGCGCACCATCGTGGCGGCGAGCATCGCATTCGCGCTCTCCGTGCTCTTCTGGTTTCCAATGGTGCTCGCGGTTCCGGCGGCCGCCGTTTCTGCGCTTGCACTGCGTGGGGATAGCGGCCGGCGCCGGCGTCTCGCGATCGCAGTCAGCCTGCTGTCTGGGGCGATGACCCTCGCGGTGTACGCACCAGTGGCGTACATGGCCAACGTACGCTCGCTCGAGGGTTTTCAGCGCTGGATGTCCGCCGCGAGCCACAACATCGTTGGCATCGGCGGCACGCCACGGGTGATCATCGGATTTGGCCGGTCGCTCCTGAACATGGACCGGCTGGGATTGGTGACGAAGCGTTACCTCCTGCACGATCCCTATAACAGCACGACCGCTGCCGACGTCGCGCGCGCGGGCCTGTTGCGGCTCGCACTGCTCTACGCGCTGCTCGCTTTCATTGCATTCGCGCTGCTCCGACGAGAATCCGGTCGTCGCGTCATGCTGTTCTTCGGCCTGACCGCACTGCCAGTCGTTGGATTTGCCTTCAGGTGGCAAGGCGGCGATCTCGAGCGCTACCTGGCGCTGTTTCCAGCGCTCTTCCTGGCCGTCGCGGCATACCTCGCGACGCTGCAATGGCGCGTACAGCGTGTCGCAGGTGTGGCCCTTGTCCTCTTGCTCGCGGCCGTCAACATTCCGGCCATTTCGCGTTGGTCCATGAACCGACTGTGCAGGACCCTCACGAGCCGTATCGAGTCGGTACCGAGAACGGAGGGACAGCCGACGGTGATCATCACGCCGCACGAGCTCGACGAGATCACGTCGTATTCGGCGATCTGTCCTGGCTCGGAAGTGCTCAAAGGCAGTACCGCCCCGCGGATCTATGGGCTGGTCACCCCCAACAACAGACGCGCTCCACGGTGGAGGCAGCAGGTCGCCACCCGCGCCGCAGGGGCATGGGCCGCCGGCGGTCACCTGTGGGTCTCACGTCGTGCGCTCGCGGACGCACCGGATGCCTCGTCGAAGTGGGCCGAAGGAGATGATCCCACCGTGCGATGGCGCGACTTCCCAACGCTGTTTCAGCAGCTGGACACCGGCGCGCCGGTCGGCGGCGCAGACGGCTTCGTCGAAATACTCCCTACCGAGAAGTCGAAAGCGGCGTTGGCGCCGTTCCAGAAGCCGACCAGCTGACCGACGCAGGCGCCGGAGCGGCGACAGCGCCCTGCAGCGCCTCAATCGGCTCACCGTCGAACTGCATGCGCTGCCAGATCTCGAGGTTGATGAGCGACCAGAGCCGCTCGGAGTGGTTGGCTTCGCCGGAGGTGTGGCTCACCACGAGGCGGCGCAACGCCATCTCGTCGAACAGGCCGCGTGCGAGCGCGCGGGGGCTCAAGATCATCTCGTCGAGCACGTGGCGATACGGTCCGCGCAGCCACGCGCCCACGGGCACGGGGAACCCCATCTTGCGCCGCGTCAGGATTTCCTGAGGCAGCACGCCGGCCATGATCTTCCGGAGCACGTACTTGGTCGTCATGCCGCGCACCTTCATGCGCTCCGGCATGCGCGCCGCGAACTCCACCAGCGGATGATCCAGGAACGGCACTCGGCTCTCGATGGACGCCGCCATGCTCATCTGGTCCTGCTTCATGAGCAGCTCGTGCAGGTACGTCTTGGTGTCCACGTAGAGCAGCTTGTTGAGCAACGAGTGCGCGTCGCTGCCTGCGTAGTACTTCTCGGCCGCCGCGTACGGCGACAATGCGCCGAGTGTCTCGCGTAGCGCGGGCGACCACAACTCCGTGAGCCGCTGGCGCGAGAAGACCGCAAAGTTGTCCATGTACAGCGCAGTCACGTCGGCGGGCAATGTGAGGAACGTGCGCGCCAGCTTCTGCCGCACGCGCGAGCTGCGCGGCAGCGACTCGATGGTCTTCCGCACCAGTGAACGCGCGCCGCCGCTCACGAAATCCTCGTACGCCGAGCCGAACCGCATGTTGTACATCGTCACGCGGTAGCGATTGTAGCCGCCGAGCACTTCGTCGCTGCCCTCGCCGGTGAGGACTACCTTCACGTGCTCTGCGGCGAGACGCGAGACGAAGTTGAGCGGAATGCTCGATGGGTGCGCGATGGGCTCGTCCTCGTGCCAGATCATCTGCGGCAGTGCGTGCCAGAACTCCGCAGGGGAGACGACGACCTCGCGATGCTCCGTCTTGAATGCTTTCGCCACCAGGCGCGCATACGCCAGCTCATTCGCGTCGCGCTCGGCGAATGCGACCGAGAACGTGCGCACAGGCTCGTCGATGATCTGGCTCATCACCGCGGTGATGGCCGCCGAATCGATGCCGCCGGAGAGGAAAGTGCCGAGCGGGACGTCGGCCATGAGTCGCATCTTCACGGCCTCGCGGAACATCGCGTCGTACTCCTCGATGATCGCTCCGTCGCTGCGCACGTCCTCGCCCTCGTGTGCAAAGCTCAAGTCCCAGTACTGCTCGATGGTGATCTTGCCGTCGCGCCAGGTGAGCGTGTGACCCGCCTCGAGTCGGCGAATGCCGGCGTACATCGTCTCGACGCCGAAGGTGGAGTGACTCGAGAGATACTCGGGGAGGGAGGCGTGATCAAACGTCGCGGAGACCACGCCGCTGGCGAGAATCGACTTGATCTCGGAGGCGAAATACAGCGAGCCGTCGTCAGTGACGGCGTAGTACAGCGGCTTCACGCCAAAGCGATCTCGCGCGATGAACAGCGTCTCGCGCCTTTGGTCCCAGATGGCGAACGCGAACATACCGCGCAGCTGCACCGGCGTCTTCGCACCGTGCTCCTCGTACAGCTTGAGGACGGTCTCGGTGTCGCAGTGCGTGTGGTAGCGATGACCCGAGGCCACCAGCCGGCGCATGATCTCCGGGTGGTTGTAGACCTCACCGTTGTACACGATCTGGATGGCGCCGTCGTCGCTGGCCATGGGTTGATGGCCAGCGCGGGGATCCACGATGCTCAGGCGCCGGTGACCGAGGCCGATGCGGCCGCGCACGAACATGCCTTCGCCATCCGGGCCGCGATGGATCATCACATCGCGCATGCGCTCGATCGTCGAGCGCTGGACGTCAGCGCCCGAACGCGAGGAGAGCGCAATTCCACAGATGCCGCACATCGTCCAGACCTCGAAACGTCAGTGGTGAACAGGGGTGTCGCGCGTCGTTCGCGTCACGAACGCGTGCTCACGTGGCCCTCGCCTTCAATTGCCCAACCCGCCGCCGTGCGCGTCGCCTCCGCGGCGCCCTCCGCCCGGAAGGTAAGATTGCCCACGGAGAGCGTTGCACCTGCGCCGAACAGCGCCATCGATTCCACGCGGCCGTTCGGGGTGGACCTCCGCACGAACGCGGCGTCCCCGTTCAGCTCCGCCAGGTCTGCGCGGAGAATTCCCTGCGCGCGAAACAGCAGAAGGTCGTGCGTATCAGGACGATCGAGACGCACTGCACGTCCCTCTTTGGCGGGCACTTCCGTGACCGTCACGGCCTCGTCGCCCACGAGCGGGACGATGACGGCCAAGACGTCGCGCCGCCCGGTGCCCTGACTGAAGATCCGGCCAAGGGGGGCACGAATCCGGCGACCGTAAGCCGACGACACCCAATCCTCGCCCCAGTCGAGCGTCACCACGTCTCCCAGCGCCTTGAAGAATAGGCGCCTGCGTCCAGACGTGCAGGGGACCTCGATGGAGGCGGTGTCGGGAGACAGCGAGCGGACCTCCGCGCCGGCGGCCATGTGGTAGTGCGCGATGACCTCGTGGCTGCCGCGCGTGACGACGCTATCGATGATGACCCAGTACTGGCCCCGCACGAACAGCACACCGCGGCGGTGCTCTGCCGGCTCGACGAGGCGCGCGAACCCGCTGTGGCTACCGGAGAACCAGTCGACCTGGGAACCGGTCCACCAGCGGTCCACGCGGGCGTCGGCGCGGTGGTCCCACGAAAACGGGCCAGCAGCCGCCGACGCGGACTGCCCGTCCACGGTGACGGTGTTGTGCGCGGCGGAGTGCCGGAACCAGTCGCGGTCGAGCCGCGAACCGGTGTACGTGAATGTGCCCGGATCGATGATCGCGGGGCATCCCGCCACGGCGAGCTCGATGGAGAGGGCATCGGAATGCGCGTGGCCGCTGTTCCCCGACCCCAGCGGCCCGCAATCGATGACGGCGTGGCTGGCGTCCGGACCCCAGCCGTCGCGCATGATGGCGTACCCACCAGTGGCAGCCAATGTCGAGAGATGCGACGGCGGATCGGTCGTCAGAGCGGCGGTGGCGGACCGAACGCCTTCGGGGCCGAGGAGCCAGAGCACTTCTTCGGTGACGGCGCCGGCGACGGAAGCGAATTCCGGGCGATCGAGCACCACCGCCGATGTGGTCAGCGCCGCGCGCACGTCGGTGAGCGGGCGTTGTTCGAGGAGTACCAACTGGCCCCCGTCGTCGTCACCGATGACAGGAATGGTGCCGTCGGGACGCGTGAGGTCCGCGAGGTGGCCCACGGCCAGCGCCAGGCGGGAGGACATCGACTCGGGGACGCCGTCGCCCTGCGCGCGCGCGAGGATCAGCGCGTGGAGGTAGATGTCGACGGTGTAGCGGTGGTAGTACGTGGCCTGCTCGAAATACACGCCGTCGGCGAACACCTGTCGTTGGAGCTGGCGTTCGAGGATCGACCATCCGAGCGCCTTCCAGTGTGTGGCACGCCGCAGCTCGGGGAGCATCGAGCCCAGGTAGA